>CAZSSA010000023.1:0-29162 GCA_964609375.1 uncultured Verrucomicrobiota bacterium
ACCATCTGCAGCAAACGCTTCTTTAACAGCTCTATGCCGTCACCCGTCGCCGTCGAAACCCGCAGGGTCTTGACACCCGTTTTCCGCTCGAATTTCTTAACGTAATCCGCTGCTTCCGGTAAATCCATCTTGTTGGCCACCACAAGAAACGGGCGCTCCAACAAGTCATCCTTATAGATTTTCAACTCTCGCCGGAGAATCTCAAAGTCATCCACGGGGTCACGCCCCTCGCTCCCCGCCATATCGATGACATAGGCCACACATGCCGCCCTCTCAATATGCTTCAGGAAACGATCCCCCAACCCCACCCCCTGATGCGCATCCTCCAGAATCCCGGGGATATCCGCCACCGTGTAGCTCCGCTCTTCATAATCCTCACCTACCTTGACCGTCCCGATAATGGGATTCAACGTCGTGAACGCATAGGGCGCAATTTTGGGGTGCGCATTGCTGATCGAACTCAGCAGCGATGACTTCCCGGCATTCGGGAATCCAATTAATCCGACATCCGCCAACAACTTGAGCTCCAGACGCAGACTGAACTGCTCGCCTTCCTCTCCCTCCGTATGCTCAAAAGGCGTTTGATGGGTCGACGTCTGCCAGTGCGGATTCCCCAGCCCACCCTTCCCGCCTTTGGCAATCAATACTTCTTGCCCGGAATCAGTCAAGTCGGCCAATACCTGCCCGGAGTCGACATCCAAAATCACAGTACCGCAGGGCACTGGAATCACCAGATTGGGTCCATTCTTCCCATGCATTTGCGACCCTTTGCCATGGCCACCATGCCTGGCATGCTGCTGTGGATTAAAAAACAGCGCAATCAGACTGTCCGTGTTACGGTCTGCCTGAAAGATCACATCGCCACCCCGCCCGCCATCCCCGCCATCCGGTCCTCCCTTGGGGACATATTTCTCGCGGCGGAAACTGCAACACCCATTCCCTCCATTGCCGGCAGCAACATGGATCACGACAGTATCAACAAATTTTCTAACTTTCATGACGATGTCACCTTGTTAAAAAAAAAGAGTGGTTGCAAACGCCCCCTTGACACCACTTTGCGCCAGGGAACACTCGCAACCACTCTCGATCCTTCAACCATCCGGCAAATCAAACGGCGGCTTCTTGCGCCACAACCATGACGCGGCGGCCATCCTTCTCGAACTTGATCTTGCCGCCAGCCACCGCGAACAGAGTGTCATCACGACCTCGCTTCACGTTCAAGCCCGGATGAACCTTGGTGCCACGCTGACGGACAATAATGCTTCCACTGGTGACCACTTCGCCGTCATACACCTTCACGCCCAGCCGCTGCCCGGGACTGTTGCGACCATTGACTCCACTGCCTGTCTTCCTGTGCGCCATAAATCCTTACTCCTCTTAAGCAATCTTCTCAACGCGCAACACGGTCAACGGCTGACGATGCCCGACTTTCCGCTTGTATCCCTTGCGCCGTTTCTTCTTGAACGCCACCACTTTAGGCGCCTTCATGTGCTCCACGATGCTCGCACTGACCTTGACGCCCTTGACAACCGGTTTCCCGACCGTCAACGTCTTGCCATCGGACACCGCCAACACGGTGAGTTCCACCATGCCGCCCACTTCGCCTTCCAGAAGTTCCACGTTAAGCGTATCGCCAGCTACAACGCGATACTGCTTACCACCGGTTTCTACAACTGCATACGCTTCCATAGTTATTCATCCTCGCCATTGCCTGAGGGTTGCCCCGAGCTGCATCCCAAAAGGGGGGTAATGCTAGGGATCAACCCACAAAAAGTCAATGCCTTCTTTTTATTAAATCACAGCATCCCCTTCAACCTGTCCTTGAGCGCTGTCTTCCTCCCGGTCACATGATCATTGCGTGTTGCAATCCCCACCGCCTTATATGACCCCACCACGCACACCAACTTCCGCCCACGCGTCATCGCCGTATATAGCAGATTGCGCTGCAATAACTTATAATGCTGCGTGGTCATCAGAAGCACCACCGCCGGATATTCACTGCCCTGCGATTTGTGCACCGAACACGCATACGCCAAATCCAATTCATCCAACTCTGCCAACTCATATTCCACCAGCCGGCCATCATAGTTGACCACCACCCGCTGGTCTTCCATCTCAAGGCGCTCCACAATACCAATGTCGCCGTTGAACACATCCTTGTCATAATTGTTCCGGATCTGGAGCACCCGGTCACCCTCCCGGTATTGACGCCCGAACCGCTTGACCGACTGCCCGCCGGGATTGAGAGCCTCCTGGAGAATCCCGTTGAGGTTCTCGCACCCCAGTTGATTCTTCCGCATGGGCGTCAGCACTTGAATCTCCCGCATCGGATCAAAATGGAACTTCCGCGGAATCCGTCGTGTCACCAGATCCACCATCCTGGAAATAGCCTCTTCCGGAGTCGCCGCCTCAATGAAAAAGAAATCGTTGTCTTCTTTGTTGTCCTCAGGCAGTTCGAACGGTAACCCCTGATTGACCCGGTGCGCATTGCGCACAATCCAGCTCTGCGCCTCCTGCCGGAAAATCATGTCAAGATGCGTCACCGGCATCGCATGGCTTTCAATCATATCCCGCAGCACATTGCCAGGCCCCACGCTGGGCAACTGATCGGCATCCCCCACCAGCACGAGAACGGCGGCTGGCGGCAACGCCCCCAACAGGGCATACATCAGCCGGATATCCACCATCGAGACTTCATCCAGGATAAATACATCGCCCTCAATCGTATTCCCCGATCCATGCTCAAAGTGATGAGTCTGGGGATTGTATTTCAACAGCCGGTGAATGGTCTTGGCCGGCAATCGTGTGGCCTCTTCCAAGCGCTTGGCCGCCCGTCCCGTCGGGGCCGCCAGACACACTTTCTGCTTCCTGGCCCGGAAGATATCCACCAGCGCCCTGATAATCGTCGTCTTACCGACACCGGGCCCCCCCGTGATGATCGATACCTTGCTTTCCAGCGCCATCTCCAAGGCCGCGCGCTGTGCCGGCGCAAATTGGATCGCCATGCGTCCCTGCGCCCATTCCACCGCCTTGCCAACCTGCACCGGCGGCCCCGCCATTTTCCCTTTCATGAGGTGCTCCATGGCGGTGGCCACCCCTTTTTCAGCCTCATACAACGCCACAAGAAAGACATTACCCCGCTCATCCACGAGGGATCCCTCCTGCACGCCATGCAGAATCGCCTCTTTCAAAACATCCGATGGAATCTCCAACAGTTGTTCCGCCGTCGCCAGCAGATCCTCGCGCGGACAATAACAATGCCCCTCCTCGGAAAGCGTCTCCAGCAGATACATCAATCCCGCCCGCGCCCTTAATTCAGACTGGGGGGGCACCCCCAGACTCATCGCAATCCGATCCGCCGTCTTGAAGCCAATCCCCCACACCTCGCTGCATAACCGGTAGGGATTAGTTCGTACCGCCGCCACCGCCTGGTTCCCGTACTGTTTGTAAATCCGCATGGCATGCGCCGTCCCCACGCCGTGGGTTTGCAGGAAAACCATGATGTCCCGGATCGCCTTGCGCTCGATCCACGACTCCTTGATCATCTCGCGCCGCACAGGCCCGATCCCCTCCACTTCCTCCAGCCGGCGCGACTCACGGTCAATGACCTCAAGCGTCTTTTCCCCGAACTTCTCCACCATCCGCTCAGCCATCACCTTGCCAATCCCGCGGATCAATCCGCTCCCCAGGAACCGCTGAATACCCACTCGGCTCGCCGGCGGATGACACTCAATCTGCGTCGCCTGAAACTGCATCCCATGCTGCTTGTGCCGGACCCACGTCCCCGTGGCGACAAGCACCTCCCCCTCGCTCACGGAAGGGCACACACCCACCACCACGGTTTCCTCTTCACCCTTTCCCTTGACATGGATTCCGCAAACCGTATAACCGCTGTCCTCGGAATGATAGACAATGCGGTTCACCACCCCTTCGACACGCTCCATCGGCGCAGCGGAAGCATCCCGCTCAGGAGCGGGTACGGAGGGGGTCGTAAAATCAATCTGTTGCTGCATGGCCTCTATACTGGGTTGGAACTGATTTCGGGCGATGCTAGCGGTTTAGCTCAACACCGTCAAAACCCATTCCTCCCCCCTTCTTTCCCATTTGCCTTTCCCGAATCCCCTGCGATACACTCCCCGCCACTATGAGTACGCCCATTGCACAGCAGCGCCTCCTGCCTCGCCTTCTCTCAACGCTCCTCGTCACCACCGCTGCCTTCTCTCTCTGCGGCTGTGTCATGACCATGATCGACTCCATCCCCGCCCTGCCGGATGATCTCCATGCCCCCGTCGTCGCCGTCACCTCCTTTGAAAACCGCTCCGGTTTCGCCGGACAATGGCAACTCGGCAGCGGCATGGCCGACCTCCTCGTCTCCGAACTCGTGAGCTCCCGCAACTTTAACGTGGTCGAACGCCAGCACTTCGAGGGGATCGTCAACGAAATCCAGCGCCAGCAAACACGCCTCTTCCGCGGTGAAGGGAAAACCACCGTCGGCCGCATGAAAAACGCCCAGTACCTGGTCCGCGGCGTCATCAACGATTTCTCCCAAACCGGCGGCGGCGGATTATCCGTCGCCTTCCGCAGTCTATTCTTCGGCGGCCGCGGCCATAACGCCCGCGTCGCCCTCACCCTGACCACCGTGGATATTGAGACCGGACAAATCATCGCCGCCGTCCAAAGCACCGGCCTCGTCCGCACACGCGAAGCCTACGCCGAAACCAACTACAAGGGCGTCTCGTTCGGCGGAGACATCTTTTTCTCAACCCCACTCGGCAAGGCAACCGCCCGCGCCATCCGCGGCGGCGTAAAACAAATCATCAAGGATATGCCGGAAAACCCATGGCGCCCCATGATCAGTTGCATGAAAAACGGCGTGGTCATCCTTAATGGCGGCAAGGACCGGAACTTCCGCGAAAATACCACATATATCGTCAGGGCCCCCGCCGAACCCATTACCGATCCTGCCACCGGCGATATTCTCACTTTCCTTCCAGGCGCCCGCGTCGGAACCATCCGCGTCACCCGCGTGGATGATAAGGTCGCCTTCGCCGAAGTCCTCAAAGGCTCCAGCTTCGAACGCGGCCAATGCCTAACCGAAGTCAAAAACGACTCCCCTGTCGTTCCGTAATTCATAATTCTTCCTTCATCCTTCATATCTGTTTGCCTCCCATCCATTTTTTTCGCTATAGTCTGCGTCATATTGACACTGCGTCAAAACGACTATGAAATCTGGTTTTCTTGATAAACTGATTGCCCGTCTGGACCGCTTGGATCCTGCAAGCGTTCAGACTCATTTCCTCCGCCTGGCAAAGGAAAAGGGACTCCTCGAAACCATCTTCCAATCTATTCAGGAAGGAGTGGTCGTCCTTGATGGGCACAGCAACATTACCTACGCCAACCGGGCCGCCGGCAAACTAATCGGGTTTCATCAGGAGGATGTTGTCGGAAAACCTATGTCTCGCTATTTGCGGGATCTGGACTGGAATCGTATCCTGAGCCTCGACACTAAAGAGTGGACCAAACTTGTCAGCCACGAAATCGAAGTCACCTATCCCGAACATCGGTTCCTGAGCTTCTACGTCGTCCCTTTATCCGCCGTCGAAAGCCGGGAAGAAGGCGCCGTTATCATCCTCCGCGATGTCACCCGGGACCGCGAACACGAAGCCAGCCTGGTCGAATCCGAACGGCTGAACGCCGTCACCCTGCTGGCCGCCGGCGTCGCCCATGAAATCGGAAACCCCTTGAACGCCCTGAATATCCATCTCCAATTACTGGATCGCGAAATCAATCGTTCCGACAGCAACACCAACGAGTCCCTGCTTGAACTCGTGGATGTCGCCCGCAAGGAGGTCACCCGCCTCGACCTGATCATCACTCAATTTCTCCGCGCCATCCGCCCCACCCAACCCAACCTGGAACCGTTCCCCGTTACCGCCGTCCTCAAGGACACACTCCGGCTCCTGAAACAGGAAATCGAAAATCGCGGCGTCCATGTGGAACTGGGAACCCCCGCCATCATCCCTCCCCTTCGCCTCGATAAAGACCAGATTAAACAGGCTTTTTTCAACATCATCAAAAATGCGCTGCAAGCCATGACCGAAGGCGGCCTCCTGCGAATCTCCGTGGGCGTCTCCGACCGTTTCGTCGCCGTTGCCTTCCGCGATAATGGCCCCGGCATCTCACCCGAAGATTTCGGCCATATCTTTGAACCCTATTACACCACCAAGAAGGGCGGGTCCGGTCTGGGACTGATGATCGTTCAACGTATCATCCAGGACCACGGCGGTCGCATCGACGTCCACAGCGAACCGGGAATCGGCACCACCTTCACCGTATTCCTGCCGCTCGACGAACGCCGCGCCCGTTTATTGAAACCACCCAGCCGAACCAAGGCCGACCAGGAGGAAAACACTATATGAACCGCCGCACCGTCATGATCGTGGACGATGATAAAAACACCCGCGAAGGACTCAAACGGGCACTTCAACCCGTGTATGAGATCATTCTCGTCGAAAGCGCCGAACGGGCACTCTCCATGCTCAACGAACGCAACGTGGATGTCGTCCTGAGCGATATCCGCATGTCCGGAATGGACGGACTCACCCTCCTCCAGCGCCTTACCGCCCGGAGCCACCCCCCCGTCGTCATCATGCTGACAGCCTACGGCAACGTCGAAACCGCCGTCGATGCCATGAAACGCGGCGCTTATGATTTCCTGATGAAACCTGTCAATCTGGACCATCTGGATATGCTCCTTAAACGCGCCGTGCGCTCAACGGAAATCGAAATTGAAAACCAGCGCCTGCGTGAACAGTTGGATAACCGCTTCGGCCTCGAAGCGATCATCGGAAACTCCGCTCCAATGAAGGAGGTCTTCGAAATCATCAAGCAGGCCGCTCCCACCCAGGCCACCGTGTTGCTGCAGGGCGAGAGCGGTACCGGCAAGGAACTGGTGGCCCACGCCATCCATCAGCTTAGCCCGCGCGCCAAGGGCCCCTTCGTGCCCGTCCACAGCGCCGCCCTGTCCCCAACCTTGCTGGAAAGCGAATTGTTCGGTCACGAAAAAGGCGCCTTCACCGGTGCCGCCGAACGGCGTCGCGGCCGCTTCGAAATGGCCGATGGCGGCACCTTGTTCCTGGACGAAATATCGGAAATCCAGCCCGCCATCCAGGTCAAGCTGCTCCGCGTTCTGGAAGAACGCAACTTCGAACGGGTAGGGGGTCACGATACCCTGAATGTGGATATCCGCCTCGTCGCCGCCACCAACATGGACCTGAGGAAACTGGTCGAGGAAGGCAAGTTCCGGAACGACTTGTTCTTCCGACTGGACGTTGTCTCCGTCACCCTCCCCCCGCTACGCGCCCGCCCCGAGGATATCCCCCTGCTCTCAACTCATTTCCTCAAGGAGTTCAGCAACAAGAATAACAAACCGGTGGAAGAGCTTTCCTCCGATGCCATGGCCGCCCTTTGCGCTTATTCCTGGCCGGGTAACGTGCGCGAATTGAGAAATGTCATTGAGCGCATGGTGGTCTTGACCCATGGAACACGCCTCACGGTTCGCGACCTGCCGGCTCAACTCCGTGCCAGCGCGGCACACGACCCGAAAATGGCCTGGCACCTCGAACCGGGCAAAGAGGGCATCCCGGCATCCATTCACGTAGCGGAACGCACCATGATCTATGCCAGCCTGAAACGCAATGCCGGAAACCGGACCCGCGCCGCCGACGAACTGGGCATTAGCCGGCGAACCCTGCAACGTAAATTGAAGGAATATCGACTGGACGACTCCGAATCGGAAACCCTTATTTCTCCACCCGCTTCTTGAGACGCGAAACGATAAAGGCCATTCGCAGGCTGTTTTCAAAATCGGCATCCGCTTCCAACCCAAGGTCCAATGCCTGCTGGTAATACTTTTCCGCCGCCACCGGATTCGATGGTTTTATCGTAAGATAAATCTGGGCCATATTGTAATTGGCTTCCGGTGATTTGGGATTCAGCAGTAATGCCTTTTCCGTAGCCACACGCGCTTCCCCGATCTTCCCCAGTCCCATCCACGCGGTCCCAAGCGTCAACAACGCATCCGCATTCACGGGCTTCTTCGTATCAAACGGTTTCAGAATGCTGACAGCGATATCAAACTGACCCGCCCGGCACGCCACAACACCCGCAAGCACTTCAAAGTCCTGCCGGTCAGGCATCACCTCAATTCCCTCGCGAAGCAAACTCATCGCCTTGTTGTACTGGCTTTCCTGCATGAGTCGCATGGCTTCACCGCGAATCGCCGCCGGCAGCAAAACAAACGCATTCGACTTTACCGTATCCTCTCCCTTCTCAAATCGCCGCAGCCGCGTTTCAAGTTTGGCCACCTGCCGGTCCGACACTTGGGCTCGCTTGACGGACTCATCGCGTTCACGGCGAACTTGCTCAAGCTCGCGCTCAAGCAGCATCTGTCGCCCGGCCGTGGTGGAGGCGTCCTCCGCCAGCCAGCCCCTGGCCGATTTGAGTTCCTGCACCAACGTCGCCACTCTCACGGCATTGGTCGCCGTACCCTCTGCGGACTCTGTTGGCGCCACTCCACCCAACGGATCCAACAGGGCAATCGCGTTATTACAGTCGGCCACCCGGTACCCCACCATATCCCCATGCCATCCCGGATATTCAACCTGCAGCCTTCCAAACAGGCTTAACGCCGTCTTATAGCCCGACACCGCATCAGGCACACGCTTCTCCGCCCTGGCCAACTCCGCCTGAACCACCGCGAGGTAAGCCCGCCGGAGAATGGCTTCACCCTCGGGTACACTGTTCGTCTGCGCCTGAACCGCCATGACCATGGCAAGTCCGATCCCTACCACGACTCCAATCCATTTCCACATTCGTCCTTTAAACATTCCGGATTCCTCCTGCTTGAAATACCAGCGGCATTCTCTTCCAATTTCACCAGAACTGCAAGGCGACTGTTCCTGTTGTTTCCTGTCATTCTTTCCCAATACCTCCCCCCTTTCTCCTTTCGGAAATAATGTTCATCTTGCAAGCTCTTGACCCGTTTTGTTGAGGATCTGTATCTGCTCAGGAGGGGAGGGTTCAGGGTTCGGAGTTCAGGGAAAATCAGGAAAGAATCGGACGTCCAGGATGTCAGCACCCCTTCTCTTGCCCGCTTCCCTTATTGAGTTTCCTGAACCCTGATACTCTGAACCCTGTGACCTGAGTAGTTACCTTTATTTTTTTCGAGGTTTTATTCAGCGAAATCAACTTATCAAATTGTAATACGCTAATTATCAACACTTTATGAATATCAGTTATTTCAAATGGTCTTCCGATAAAAAAACATAAAATTCTTCACGTTTCTACTTGCTGACCACAAGATGTAGTGGTAACGATGTCACCTTGGAACGGGAACGTAGCATATTTGGTGTCACTTCCTTTATCCGACAAAGCGTTAACATTTTGGCAATACCCAAGATCCCCAATCAGGAGAGCATTATGTCCGAAGCGAATGACACGTTGACAGCAGCATCAAAGTCGGTAACCGCCGCCCATTCCGATAAGTCCGGAGCCCACAAGAACGGCCGTAAGGCAACTCCTCGCGCTTCCTCCTCCCACAAGGGAATGTCCATCAACCGCCTTTTTGCCGAAAAAGCAGGCGCCCCCTTCGAGGGAATCGAATGGGACCTTCGCACCTCCTCCATCACCGATGACAAGGGCAAAGTCATCTTCCTCCAGGATAACATCGAGGTTCCCAAGGCATGGTCAATGCTGGCAACCAATATCGTCGCTTCAAAATATTTCTACGGCGGCGCAAAAGCCAAGGAACGCGAATCGTCAGTCCGCCAACTTGTCCACCGCGTGGCCCGCGCCATCGCCAACTGGGGCCTTAAGGAAGGCTACTTTGCCACCCCGGAAGACGCCGAGAATTTCTACACCGAACTGGCCTGGTTGTGCATCCATCAGTACGGCTCATTCAACAGCCCTGTGTGGTTCAACGTGGGGCTCCACGAAGCCTATGGCGTCACCTCGGAAAGCCGCTCCAGCTTCTACTGGAATTCCGAGTCGGGCCAGATCGAAGCCTCAAAAGACAGCTATAAACACCCTCAGGCGTCCGCCTGCTTCATCCAGTCGGTAAAAGACACCATGGAGGATATCATGCGCCTCGCCGGCTCGGAGGCCATGCTTTTTAAGTACGGATCCGGCACCGGTACCGACCTGAGTACCCTGCGTAGCAGCCGCGAAAAACTCTCCGGCGGCGGCACCCCCTCCGGCCCCCTGAGCTTTATGCGGGTTTTCGATCAGGTCGCCGCCGTCATCAAGTCGGGCGGCAAAACCCGCCGCGCCGCCAAAATGCAAAGCCTGAAAATCTCCCACCCGGATATCGTCGAGTTCATCACCGCCAAAACCCAGGAAGAGAAAAAAGCCTGGGCGTTGATCGACCAGGGCTACGACGGCTCGTTCGGCGGAGAAGCCTACTCCTCCGTCATGTTCCAGAACGCCAACTTCTCCGTCCGCTTGACCGACGAATTCATGGAAGCCGTTGAAAAGGATAGCGAGTGGCAAACCCGCGCCGTCACCTCCGGCAACGTCGTGGATACCCACCGCGCCCGCGACCTCATGCGCATGATTGCCGAGGGAACCCACGTCTGCGGCGACCCCGGCGTCCAGTACGACACCACCATCAACAACTGGCACACCTGCATCAATAGCGGACGCATCAACGCCAGCAACCCCTGCTCGGAATACATGTTTGTCAACGACAGCGCCTGCAATCTGGCCTCGTTAAACCTGATGAAATTCATGGACGCCAACGGCAAACTGGAAATCGAACGCTTCAATCATGCCGTCCGGATTTTCATCCTTGCCCAGGATATCCTCGTCGATAGCGCCAGTTACCCCAGTGCCGAGATCGCCCTGAATTCGCACCTCTACCGGCCACTTGGCCTCGGCTACGCCAATCTCGGAGCTGTCCTGATGAGTCTGGGATTGCCCTACGATAGCGATGCCGGCCGCGCGTTCTCCGCCGTGGTAACCGCCCTGATGACCGGGCACGCCTATGCCGCCTCAGCAGAAATAGCCGCCGCCCGTGGCACCTTCACCGAATTCGGCAAGAATCGGGAACCCATGCTTAAAGTCATCGGAATGCACGCCAAGGCGCTGGATAACGTGGATCGCTCGTTGTGCGCCACCGATATCTATGATGCCGCCACCGATGTCTGGGAAAACGTCGTCCGACTCGGCACAAAGCATGGCTTCCGCAACGCGCAAGTGACACTCCTGGCGCCCACAGGCACGATCGGATTCATGATGGACTGCGACACCACCGGCGTGGAACCCGATATCGCCCTGATCAAATACAAACAACTCGCCGGCGGCGGCACGATTAAACTGGTCAACCGCACGCTTGAAGCCGGCCTGCGCCGTCTGGGTTACAACGGCGAAGTTTCGGAAATCCTCCGGTATGTGGATGAGGAAGAAACCATCGAAGGGGCCCCCGGTGTCAAGGAGGAACACCTGCCGGTGTTCGACTGCGCCTTCAAACCCAAGAAGGGCAGCCGTTGCATCTCCTATCACGCCCATATCGCCATGATGTCCGCCGTCCAGCCTTTCCTCTCGGGCGCCATCAGTAAAACCATCAATATGCCCAAGGAAGCCACCGTCGAGGAAATCATGCACGCCTACCTCCACGGCTGGAAAATGGGCCTTAAAGCCGTGGCCATCTACCGCGACGGATCCAAGCGCACCCAACCCCTTAACACCAGCAAGCGGGAAGGCGAAACCCACGGGGGAAAAGCCCTCGTCCCCGGACGCCCCTTCCGCGCCCGAATGCCCGCCACCCGGCGCTCCATCACCCATAAGTTTGAGATCGGGGGACACGAAGGCTACATGACGGTCGGCTTGTACGACGACGGAAAGCCGGGCGAAGTTTTTATCACGATGGCCAAGGAAGGCAGTACGGTCGGCGGCATTATGAATGCGTTCGGAACCGCCATTTCACTTTGCCTCCAGTACGGCGTCCCGCTAAACGCCCTCGTGAGCAAGTTCTCCCACAGCCGATTCGAGCCCAGCGGCTACACAAGCAACCCTGATATCCCGATCGCAAAGTCGCTGGTGGATTATATCTTCCGCTGGATGGATATCACGTTCCCCAATGGCGCCGTAAGGGATAATGGCACCGTGGCCACCCTCGAAGCGGCCCCGGCACCCAACACCCCATGCGAAGAAGACTCAAAGGATGCCGCCGCGTTCGTCCGCGAGGCCGATGCGCCTGTGTGTGATAGGTGTGGACACATCACCACCCGTAACGGCGCCTGCTATCGCTGCCACAACTGCGGAAACTCCATGGGCTGCTCATAAAGAGGAAGGCGCCGGGGCTGTGCCCCCGGCGCCTTCCTCGTCGACCACACAAGACCGGCCTACTGCCCTTTCAAATCCAGACAAATCAACCGACCCTTGTCGTTCCGGCAATAAATCAATCCGTCACACAATGTCGGCACAGTCCAGCAGGTGCCATCCAGCACCTTCTCTTTCCATAACTCCTTATACTGCACCGGCGTTGCTTCCGCGATCGCCAGCGTTCCCTTGTCCCCCAGCATGAGTAATTTCCCATCGGCTAATACCATGCTCGCATAACCAATCCCATTGGATTCCCACTTCACCTCTCCACTCTTGACCTCAACGCACCGAACGTCCCCTTTCCCTGTGTTTCCACTCCCCCCATACGCATACCCCTCCCGGATAACCGGTGTGCTGAAGTGACTGGCCATGTTCTTGCTTTCCCATAACACAACCGGTTTATCCCCGCTCACGTTCAGCAACGATCCGCCACGCCCATATCCCGACGTGATAAGAACATTGCCATCCACAACAATCGGATCCGCCGCGTTGACATTATAACTCGTGACCCAGGGATGATCCCATCGTTTCCGGCCCGTCATCAGGTCGGTCGCTCCCACCGTCTTGGCCCCAAAGACAATCACTGAACGCTTACCCCCCTCGCCTGTCACTACCGGCGAAGCATACCCTGAATCCTCAGTGCCGGAATCCCACGTGGTCGCCCCCGTCGCCTTCATCATCGCCAGCCCGCGTGCCCCCACATTCACAAGCAGAAGATCGCCTTCAATCACCGGTGAACCGGATATGCCCCACGTCGGCAACTTCACGCCCATCTCCGCCTTCAAATCACGCTTCCACCGAAGGGTCCCCTTGCTGCTGTCCAGACAGAAGACCTGCGCATGGCGACTGATGACATACACGAAGGCATCATCCACCGCCGGCGTACACCGGGGCCCGGCATAGCTACCGGCCTCACAGGGATATTCGAATTCCCATAACGATTTCCCCGTTTTAGCATCGAGGCAAAGGACAACATCCTTGCCATCCCGGTTGCCCATGGTGTAGAGCTTCCCGCCCTTGATCGACAATCCCGAGTAGCCCGCACCAACATTCCCCTCCCACACCACCTTGGAAGCGGCACCCGCTTTAAACCAACCTGTCTCCGTGGAAATCCCATCCCGCATCGGCCCTCGCCAAGCCGGCCAATCCTTCGCCCACCCCTCACCATAAGTCCCAAACGCAACCACTAATGCCAATATTGTTGTCTTCACGATGATCTCCCCTGAACTTTTCTTACACCCAAACCGTAATCTCCTAACAGCCTGGCGTCCCTGTTGGACGCGTTCTGTATCGTCAACAAGGCTGAATCTGGCGTTTTGAAAATGATTACTCAAGGCAAATCCAAACTCCTGTACAACAGCGTCGCTCGTGGTGTACCCTACGTACCCATTATGGAGAAGGAAGTCAAAGTCATCTTCGAGCCCTCCGGCAGAACCGTTCACGTGCTTCCCGGCACGGTGATCCTGGAAGCCGCCGCCCGCGCGGGGTTCATCCTTCAAACCCCATGCGGGGGAACCGGAAAATGCGGCAAATGCCTTGTCCTCATCCGCCATGGCCTCTGTCCGCCATCGGAAACGGACGTGGCCACCCTTGGCCTCGAACGGACAACGGAAGGCTTCCGCTTGGCGTGCCACTCCCGCATCCATGCCCCGTTGACGATCGAGATCCCTGACCGCTCGCTTTTCCAGTCACAACAGCAAATTCTGACCGCCGACTCCGGTGAACCCATCGATGTGCACCCCAGAGTCCGCAAGCTTTGTGTTCACCTGAAGCCACCATCACAACACGACACAGCCTCCGATGCCGACCGACTGCTGGCCGCCCTTCCTCCCTGTCAAATGACCCTCGACGCCTTGCGGGCACTTCCCTCCACATTGCGCCAATCTGCCTTCACGGTCACCGGTGTCCTTGTGGACGACGAACTCGTCTCTGTCGAGCCGGGCGATACCACCCCCGCCTGCTATGGCATTGCTGTAGATATCGGGAGCACCACCCTGGTGGCAACCTTGGTCGACCTGAACACAGGCACCGATGTGGCTGTCGCCGCACGGGTCAACCCCCAAACGTCTTTCGGCGATGACGTCATCACCCGCATTCAGAAGTGCCGCTCCGAAAAAGACGGGCTGGCCTGTCTGCAAGGAGCGGTGATTGAAGGCGTCAATCACCTGATCACCGAGTTGGAGCGCAAAACCCACATCAGCGCCAACCATATTTATGAAATCGTCTTCGCCGGCAACACCACCATGCAGCAGGTGTTGTGTGGCATCAACCCCTCAGCTCTGGGCGAACTTCCCTTCGTTCCCGCTTTCCGAAGTGCCGTGGAATCCAAGGCCTCCGAGTTGCGCCTGCATATGGCACATCACGCCAAGGTCTATGTATTCCCCCAAATCGGCAGTTTTGTGGGTGGCGACACCGTGGCGGGCATCATTGCCACACGTCTGGATCGCGCGGCAAAGCCAAGCCTGCTGGTGGATATCGGCACCAACGGGGAAATAGTCCTTGCCAGTAACGGTCGACTCTTGGCGACATCAGTGGCCGCCGGTCCCGCCTTCGAGGGGGCCCGCATCCTTAACGGCATGCGCGCCGCACCGGGCGCCATTGAAAAAGTCATTCTGGATGGCGATGTCCGCTTGAATATCATCGGCAACACCAAACCGGCCGGAATTTGCGGCACGGGACTGATCGACGCCGCCGCAGAGTTACTTCGGGTCGGCATCCTCGACACCACGGGCCGACTGCTCGCCCCTGCCGAAGCCCCAGCCGACCTTCCTGCCGCCTTACGTGACCGCCTGGTTGAGCAAAACGGAGAAATCAACTTCCTGCTGGTGCCCGCCAGGGAATCCGCCACAAAGGAACCTTTGTTCCTCTATCAGCGTGATATTCGAGAACTGCAACTGGCCAATGCCGCCATCCGGGCCGGCATCAATATCCTGCTGCGCACCGCCGGCCTGCAAGCGGCGGATCTCGACACCATTCTCCTCGCAGGAGCCTTCGGGAATTTCATTCGCCGCAACCACGCCCGCCGGATCGGCATGCTGCCACCCATCCCCTGTCATCGGATTCGGTTTGTCGGCAATACCGCCTCCTTCGGCGCCAAGCGCGCCTTATTATCGATCGAGGAAAAGGAATACGCCAACAGGGTAGCCCGGTCTACCGAACATGTGGATCTCTCGCTCGATCCTGAATTCCAGATGGAATTCGGATCCGCCATGCTCCTGCCGGAACACGACCTCGACGAATGCGCGGACTAGCGCCTGTAAGGCGCCCCGCCTTAGAACCACCGCTGCTGCTCCCGCTCACGTCGGGTTAACTCGTTCTGAAGATCCCGCGCTCTGGCATCGACGTCGGCTGAACGCTCTGCCGTTTTCATGACCAGTCCAAGACTCTCACGGGCTTCCTTGAATTTTCCAAGTCGTATCTGCATTTCCGCCGCATTCAGATATACTTCGAGCCATGCATAGTCTCCGCTTTTGACGTAGGTCAGCGCTTTCCGCATGTGTTCCTCGGCTCTCTTCAAGTCACCGGCTCTCAGATATACCAGCGCCGCCGTATCATTAACGGCAAAGTCATCACGCCCCTTTTCAATTAACCGGGGCAATAATGCTTTCGCTTCCGCCAGGGTCCCGGCCTCCTGCGCCAATGTGTAAACGAGGTTATTGAGCACATTGGGATCGTTTGGATAACGGCCCATGGCCATTTGCAGTATCCTTACGGCACGATTCTGATTCCCCTCCCGACGGGCCGCCTCCGCCGCCATGAGATACGTGCGGGGACTGGCATGCCTGCCCCCCTGCTCGCGGGCAATCGCATCCTCCAGTACACCAATGGCACGATCCGTCTGCCCCTGCAGGAAATACATCTCTCCAAGACGTTCGCTCCATATCCGCTCCTGAGGATACTGGGCCGCCAACCCCTCCAAGGCCCGGACAACATCCGGATCCATCCCCCCCCGCTTCGCCTTCAGCCCCACGATAATCTTGTAAAACGGCCAGGGCTCCAACGCCTGCTCTGCCCCGCTGCGTGCACACTGTCCCGCCCATGCCCGATTGCCCGTCTTGATCCCGCACTGGATTCCAAGAACGTACGCAGGCAACAAGCCCTGCCCGTCACGAATCGCCGAACGGGCCGCTTCACACGCGGCATTCGTCAACCCTTGCCGCACCAGAAAATCACCCGCCCTCACCAACGCTCCAGGCGAATAGGCTTTCTTCGCAATGACCCGGTTGATTTCGGCGTCCGCCCACTCCGCCTTCTTCCCGCTCTTCACCTCGGTCACCACATATCCCAACCATAACTCACTGTCCCATGGACAAGCCCGTATTGCCTTTTCCGCAAGGACAGGATCCTTCTTGAGAATCAAATTCAACCGCCAGGTCAAACTCCACTCCGGCGCTAATTCCAAAGCCTTCTCGGCAGGGTTAACCGCCTCCTCATTTCTTCCCTGGCGCAACAACAATACAACCAGCTCGGTCAAGGCCAGGGCCTTTTCACGTCTATCCCTGCCTGCCGCCTCCCATGCCGCCATATCAGAGGACTCCTGCCTCCCCTTGACCTCGTACCATCGCTTCTTCAGCGCGGCCAGTTTCTTCAGGAAAGGCGTCTTGCGCTCTCCCACCGCCACGGCCTCACGGGCGTAATCGGCATCTGCCATTTTCCCGCCTCGCCACTCCGCCGCCCACTCCGCCGGCGCCAGCAATTCCGTTTGCCGCTTGGGAACACCCACATCGCCCAATCGCTCCACAATCGACAGCTTTTCCCCTTCGACAATCCTTCCCGTCTCCAGCAAGAGCCTGGCCTTGATCGCGGGGTGCGGCGGCGTCTTCATCCGATTGACCAGAAACAACGCTTCTTCCGAAAATCCGTAAAAATTCCACACCCCCGCCATTGCCAGGCACCACTCCTCGGACTCCGGAAACTTTTCGCGCGCCTCCTCCAACATGCCGGCCGCCAGGGGCCCCATGTTCAACGACATGCCCGCCCCTGCCATATCAAGCCACACCGTCAAAGGAGGAAAACTATCCTGCCTCATATATTCGCCAAGGGATTCAACCACCATCTCCCAGTCCTGTTGCGCCTTGTAAAGGGAGGCATGAGCCAGCAGAAAATCCTTCTTCCGGCGCGGGGTCGCCGTCTCAAATCCCCGAAGCTTCGAATGCGCTTCATTCCATCGACCGAGTTCCCCAAGCACTTGCCCGTACAACAACTGTAACCGCAAGTCCAGCTTGCCACTGCCTTCCAGATGTTCCAACGATTCAAGACAAAGCTTCAGGCGTCGCTCATACCCCTGACGAGTCACCACACTGCCAAGTTCATCCGCCAGGGGAATCCGCTTCCACAAATCGCTCCAGGGCGGAAAATGGCGGGCAAAATGATAGAAGGGCTTGACGTCAATCACCGGCTCAGCCCCCATCGCACTAACCCCTAGCACGCCATGTTGAAAGGAAAACCACCGACGCCCATGTTCCGCCGGAGCAATCATCAACATGGGATCATCCGGAGCCGTCACCTCCATCATCCGGTATGCCAGCCAGCCTATATCCGGACGCCCCACCGCAAAACCACCCTCCATGGCCAGAGTCAGGTCGGCAGCATGCCAGAGGTTCAGGTTCGCCTTGAAAACAGCCTCAAACCGATCCACCCATTCCGACCCCGGCCGTTCACGCGCCACCCGGATTACCGGCCCAAGAAACCAGGAATCCTTTTCCCTGCCTTTCATGGCACGACGCAACACATTGGCCGCCCCATTGATATCACTGATCCGCAACCGGGCTTCAGCGGCAATCACCCCATGAATTGGCAACGCATACGGAAGATCGGAGTCACTGTTACGGATCGTCTCCCATAAGTCACGCGAGGCCATATAGGGAAACAGCAGGCGCAACCGCTCCTGGGTGCCAACCCCCCGCGACGCCTTGACCGCATGCTTCGCCACTTCCGACGGGCGATCCAGAATAGCGTTGAATTCCGTCAGCACCAGTGCCACCCCCGGTAATTCAAACGTCTCCGCCGGAAAGGTCTTGATCAACCCCGGCACTTCATCAATCCGCTTGAGACTCAAGAGTGCACGCACTTCCAAAACGCGCTCCTCTATCGGGCGCTCCATCAGGGGACGCCGCCTTAAAATCGCAAGCGCTTCTTCGGCTTTTCCCTTGCTGACCAGAATCAAGGACCGGTCATACAACAGGTCAGCATCGCCCGGCTTCAACTGTAACGCCACCTGAATGGCCCGCTCAGCATTCTCAAGATCATGAGGCATCAACCCCTTGCAGACCCCTCTCAACATTTCCGCACGATGATCCGGACGTAACCGGAAGGCGCCGCCAATCACCATGATGACCAAAATAACCCATATGGCCACCACTCGCCACCAACGGAATACATAGCGCCAGAACGTCGGCCAACGACGCATCTTATCCTCTGGCTCCCCGACCATATCCCCGGTGGCCTCCAATTCCCGCTTCCGCCACAACCCCCAAACACGTTGCCGTAGCAGGACTGCATCCAGGTGAATCAGACCGACCGCCAAAAGCAGAAACACCCCCATGGAATCGTGGAGTACTTTGTCATTCCACTCCGAGGAACGATCTTTCCCCAACCACACCATCCCTGAAATACGAATCACGTTCAACAACAGGACCTGCACCATGCCCATTGTCAGCAATATCGCAATCAACCGCCACCGGAGCCTCATGATCAGCCCAACCCCGATCCCGCAGAAAAAAACAGTCATGGCGGTTTTCAGCCCGCTGCATTCCTCCGGCACACCAAAGACCCGCGCCCCTGTCCGCAAGACCAGGCCATCACCCCAAACCCGGATGTTGAAAATCTGCAGCAACCCTTCACTCATCTTGACGGATAGTCGCTGTACCTCCAACTGAACAGGACCAAAAACCTGCCCCGGCAATGGATGCACCCAGTAAATGATGAACAGCGCCAGAAGCAGGTCGCGCCCATATCGGGACGGCAACGCCCATGCCAGCGAGGCATAGAGCAACATCAGGACGCCCAGCCACTCAAACTGGTGAATGGGAACCAGCAATCCCACCGCAAACAATACCACGCCGAGACAGGCCACCACGGCCAAAGCCGTTCCCGGCACACGCAATGGCACATCCTCAATCTTGGGCCTGAAAATGAGAATCATCCCGAAAAGCACGCCCAACCCGAACGACATCCCCCCCGCAGGCCCCGCCGACAACCGGGGCACATTAACCCAGCACCAGGCCGCAAGCAGTACAAAGGCGGAAACCAGTACCGCCCTGCGTGATGAATCTATCGTTTTCCCCTCTGAACTCATGCTGCTTTCAAACTCCCGTCCCTCTCCCCTGTTTCCCTCTACAAATCCCGCCTGTAGGTGAGCGTTACGCCTGTTGAATCCCGTGTAAAGGCCAGTTCACTGGCATCGCTGATTCGCTCAAAATGCTCAAAATAAGCGTTGGCGGCCCAATGTTCAGAAATGGCATACGCCAACCCGATATTGCCTGCCCACGTGTCATAACTGTTCTCAATCAGAAGATTCTCATCATCACCCGAGTCACCCGTCTGCGCCTCACTGTTATTCCGGATCGTGTAAACACCAGCCAGCGTCAACGTCAAATAATCATTCAACGGTTTCGCCACGGTTAACTGGTTAAGCCAATCGGTATACTTGGTCGTCCTGCTTAATCTCGGCTCAACCTCCTGATAAGCGGTCAAAAATCCGATCGTCATGGATTGCCGATTCCACGTGATGGAGTAATTATACGAATCCACCACCTCGACCCCCGACTCAAACCCGGCCCGCTGGCTCTTATCATAGCCAAACGCATGCGACAACCGGTCCGTCAGTTTCGAACTCAACTGAATCGATCCAATGACCGTATCAGAAGTCCCGTTGGTCTCATAGCCCTGGTTAGCGCCAGACAACTCAAGCATCGAATATCCCAGCGCCGTCCGGAGCGTGGTGTTCTCCGTAAGGTCCATACCCAGAAACGCTGAATAATCCTGCTGGAACTGGTCCCCTCGCCCCTCGTCATACAATCGCCATATGTAATTGGCGCGCGCACCGCCAGTGGTCACGGGATTCAACTGCTGTTGATAAGCCAACCCCTGATTGTAAACCACGCTTCGCTGACTATCGAAATCCGAGTCCTGGGGAATGGTGTCAATTCGGCTGGCCGAATAGGCCAGATTTTTATCCTTGGCCATTAACCAGTCCGTGTCAAGGCCCAGGAGGTTTTGAAACGCTGTGTATTTGCGCCCGCTGGCATTATCCGTATAACCTCGTTCATCCACATAATCCGTCCGATACGATGGCATATCGTATATCCGGCCACGCACAAATGGCGTCAACTGGAAATCAGAGGATATATTTGCCGCGACCGCCGACCCCCGGTCGCCCATATACGCGCTCGCCTGCCTCCCATTGAAACTACCCGCCCATGAATCCTCAGTCACTGAAAACGAAAAGGATCCCATCCTCGCAAAAATCGCCGGCCCAACGACATCAAACAGAAATTCATCTTCCTCGGTCCCCATTGGAAAATAGCGGTACCCCAACGTGAAGGACACATCAAGATCCATGTACTTACTGACAATCAGGTAATTACGGAAACTGAGCTGCGTCACCAGCGGCAAATCCGAACCATCGTCGATGATGCGCCCATAACCTTGCTCCTGGTTATAGGCAACCCCTTCGCCGGACGAGCGGGTATACCGGTACCCCACCGATTGACTGAAGGCAATGTCGGAATAAAAAGGCCCTATCCGAAGGTTGGCATGATCCGGGATTTGCTGCTCCCGGTATTCATCAAACCGAAGCGTCTGGGCTGTCGCCGCAGATGCCGCCAGCATAACCACTACACCAATCCACGCCGCTAACTTCATCAGACGCACCCTCCCCCTGTTTTTTGGCATATTGCCTTCCCATCGCAGTAATCGCAAGAAAATTACCCCGCTTTCGCTGTCAGGAGCAGGGCGTATTCACGCCATTGATAACTCATCGAGGAGCAAGGGGAACCCACCCCCAACCCCTCCAAGGAGGAGAACTTTTGCGTGTTTGATGGAGTTCTTAAATGACAGCAGCTGAACATGAAAAACCGGAGGAATTCCCCTCCTTGGAGGAGTCCGGGGTGGGTTCGCGCCTGATTGAGTTAACCCAGCGATCATTATTGCCAAGCACTGATAGCCTTTCGTGATTCTGCCCTCTGTCAGGGGGCGCATGTCGCCTGGGCCTAGCCTCAATCGCCTTGACAGGAACATGACCTTTTGGAATGGTTCCATTGTGTTAACCAACGTCCGTCATCTGAAGAACCAAGGCCTATTTCTCCTGTTTTCAGCAGTATCCGTGGTGCTCTTTTTTGGAGCCTCCTTGTGGCACAGCACCTTGAATCAGGACGAAGGATGGTATTTGTATGCCGCTCGAATGGTATTCGAAGGCAAAATGCTCTATCGCGATTTTCATTTTGCTCAAGGACCTTTGCTTCCCTTTGTCTACGGAGCCATCTATCCACTCTGGTCAAACGCCGGTGTACTGGGAGGACGTTTATTGACAAGTTTTCTGGCTTTGATGGCTATCGGACTCGCCTCCGCTACCGCCTTCCGCCTGTGCCGCCACACACACCTCCGTCACGCCGCATGTATTACAACTCTCTGGCTGGCAGGCTTCTGCGTCTTTGGCGTCAATTACCTGAGCATTGTAAAAACCTATGCATTAACCGCCCTTTTCTTCTCCGCTGGCGCACTAGCCTTAACCTATATTTCAGGGCCCCGTGAATCATGGGCGGCCATGGCCTGCGGGATATTTTTTGCCAGCGCGGCAGGCACACGTTTCTCCATGGGAGTTACACTCCCCATCGTCGGACTAAGCCTTCTCTTTGGACGACGCGGCACCTACTCCCGCTGGTCGTGGTGCTGGTTTGGCGCGGGAAGTGCCTTGACCTTACTCGCCATTTGGGGCCCCTTCCTGATCACTTCCCAGGAAATTTTACTTTTCAACCTTGCAATCCACGGAAAACGCGACACCGGAAACTGGCAAACTCAGTTGCTGTTTAAGGCTGGCTTTGCAGCACGGTGCGTACAGTCGTTCCTTGCACCGCTCCTTGTTACGCTGCTGGCGATCTTTGTTAACGCCCGACGCAAGAGACAAGCCACACACCCCCTCTCCCCTGCACTCATGCTTTGGCTTTCCATCGGCGGCATCACGCTCCTACACTTCCTGACGCCATTTCCCTACGACGATTACCAGGTTCCCTTGTTGCCGGTCTTTACGGCGCTCGCAGCCGCCGCACTCTGGAATGGACTTGCATCAGGGTTTCCTGAGGACGGTCTCGCAGCAGCGCTTACGAACCGGCGTATCTTGGCCCTCCTTATCGCTGGCATCCTGATGATCGCCGCCGCTTCCCCCGTGTTCGAAACATGGGCCATCATACGTCAAGATCGCCTGTGGTTTACCACCAAACACAAGCCGGATTTGGCAGCACTTCGAGAAATCGGCATGTGGATCCGTGATCGAAGCAACGAGAAAGATGAGCTACTGACCTGGGATCCCTATCTTGCTGTCGAATCCCGTCGCCGACTGCCGCACGGTTTCGAACTGGCTCCGTTTAATTTCTTCCCGGAACTTTCCGATGCCGACGCAAGACGCATTGGCGTATTGAACAAAAACTTGATGTTGGAAACAGTGAAAAACGTCCAAGCCCCCATTGCCGCGATCAGCGGCTACGCCATGGCTATACGATCTCCCAGGATGGAAAAAATTGAGCCATCCGACCCTCTGGCGAAGCAAGTTTGGCAAACCATCGAAACTCGATACACTCCCGCGCTTCAAATAGAAAATTTCGGGCAAGGACACACCACTCTGTCCTTATTCACTCTCAAATCAAATCACTGAAACGCTCACCTATTATTCTCGACCTTCCGCTCAGATTTCCGTATTCGCTCCACCATGGAAACATTAATCCAGCGCCGTCTTGACGTGAGCGTGCCCGCGGCACCAGAAAAGCAATTTCGCGTCAATTCATCAGGCCCCACAATCAGGGATTAATTGACAAAAGGATTTCGTTTTCATAGGTTTCCAATAATCAGTAGAGCGAGGTTCCCATGTCGAAGAAAGCACTAATCACTGGTATCACGGGGATGGTCGGATCCCATCTTGCTGACTACCTTCTTCAAAATACAGATTGGGATATCTATGGTCTCTGCCGCTGGCGAAGTCCTCTGGATAATGTCAAACACCTTCTCTCCAGAGTTAACCACAAGGATCGGGTGTTTTTTGTTTACGGCGACCTGAATGACAGCCTTTCGCTTGACGAAGCGGTTGAACAATCAAAACCAGATTACGTATTTCATCTGGCGGCACAAAGTTATCCCAAAACCAGCTTTACCTCTCCAATCGACACATTGAACACCAATATCCTCGGAACAGCACGATTACTTGAAGTGATCCACCGAAAGAAATTAGAGCCCATCATTCATGTGTGTGCTTCCTCTGAAGTCTTCGGACGGGTTCCCAAAGAAAAGTTACCCATTGACGAAGATTGTTCATTCCACCCGGCATCCCCCTACGCTATTTCAAAAGTGGGCACTGATCTTTTGGGACGTTACTACGCGGAAGCCTACGGCATGACCGTGATGACCACCCGGATGTTCACCCACACAGGACCTCGTCGCGGTGATGTCTTCGCAGAATCCACTTTTGCCAAGCAAATTGCCATGATTGAGGATGGATTGTTACCGCCCGTTGTCAAAGTCGGCAACCTCAATTCACTCCGCACCTTTGCAGATGTTCGCGATGCCGTGCACGCTTACTATTTATTGGTGACAACAAATCCCATCGCCGGCGAATACTACAATATCGGTGGTCAGTTTACCTGCACCGTCGGTGACATGCTCCAAACACTCATCACCATGTCGACCGTCAGGCAAATCGAGGTTCAGATTGATCCAGAACGGCTACGCCCTATTGATGCGGACCTTCAAGTCCCCAACACTGAAAAATTCTGCAGCCATACCGGATGGAAACCGGAAATACCTTTTGAAACAACAATGATGGACCTGCTCAATTACTGGCGTGACCGAGTTGCTAATAAAGAATATTTCTGGAATCGGTAAATGATGCCGACACCCGATTGGAGAACAACGTAATGGTCATTCGATCAAGAGCACCCCTGCGCTTGGGGTTAGCAGGCGGAGGGTCGGATATTTCTCCTTTCTGCGACAAGTACGGAGGCGTTGTCCTTAATGCAACCATCGATATGTATGCCTACAGCACGATCGAGCCGAGCAAGCAGGGAACGCTTTCGTTTGCTGCCACCGATCTGCAGATTAAACACCAAGGTCCAGCCATCAGCGAATTTGCACTGGACGGGGAACTGAACATCCATAAGGCTATTTACAATAGAATAGTCCGTGATTTCAATGCTGGAGCCCCGCTTTCCATCGATGTTCAAACCTACTGCGATGCACCCGTTGGATCGGGCCTTGGCTCTTCGTCAACCCTAACAGTCGCCATTTTGCAGTCTTTTGTTGAATTGCTGAGACTTCCTCTCGGCGAGTACGACATCGCCAATCTGGCCTTTGATATTGAACGACGTGAACTAGGACTGACAGGTGGGAAACAAGATCAGTACGCCGCAACGTTTGGAGGGTTTAACTTTATCGAATTTTACGAGGCGGATCGGGTCATCGTCAATCCACTTCGTTTAAAACCATGGATAATTTCCGAGTTGGAATCCTCGCTTGTTCTTTATTTTACCGGAACATCCAGATCATCAGCCGCTATCATTGACGAGCAAATGGCCAATCTCCGGATGGAGAATAGACAGTCCCTCGAAGCAAGCATGGAAATCAAAAAGCAGGCCATTCAGATGAAAGAATTCCTTCTAAAAGGGGATATTAAACGGTTTGCAGAACACATGGACCTTTCGTGGCAGCAAAAGAAACTAACCACAGAGAAAGTTTCAAACTCTCAAATCGACGAAGTGTACAGGATCGCACGAGCACATGGAGCTCTGGCCGGCAAAGTCTCCGGAGCAGGCGGCGGAGGATTCATGATGTTCATTGTTGACCCCTCCAGGAGAATGGAGGTCATCCGCGCCCTTAAGATTCAAACCGGGCAACTAGTATCCTGCCACTTTGTTGAAACCGGCGCCTCAAGCTGGCGGATTCCTTAAGCAATCTCACCAGCAAAGAAACCGCAATATGCACTCTCCACTTCGAGCATTAATTCTGGCTGGCGGCCTCGGAACTCGGCTGCGAAAAGTTATCGGGGAATTACCTAAACCGTTGGCCCCCATTCGAGGACGGCCTTTTCTTCATTATTTGATCCACCATCTCGAATTGAATGGTATTACCGAAGTCGTTCTTTCGATCGGTTATCAGGCGGATAGGATCAAAGCATGTTGTGGCACCCAACTCGGCACGGTACAAATCCGTTATGTAATCGAAGAAGAGCCCTTGGGCACCGGGGGAGCCATCCTGTTCGCCTCTCGTTCGCTACCGGCAGCACCCATATTTATCTTAAACGGCGACACTTACGTTGACGTGGATTTCAAAAAAATGGCCCATGCCCATGCGCAGGCAAAGGCGGATATGACCATGGCCGTTTGCCAACTCGAAGATACCCATCGTTATGGACGCGTTGTGATTACCAATAATCGCATCGCCGGATTCACGGAAAAAGGACTGCCGGGGCCGGGATATATCAACGCCGGCGTCTACTATTTTAATCCCGCCTTGTTGAGTCACCGGGGATTGACAGGCAAGTTTTCATTTGAGAATGATTTTTTGGAGAAAGAACGTTCACAATTGAATATCATCCCCTTTGCATGTTCAGGTTACTTTATTGATATTGGAATCTCTGAAGATTATGAAAGAGCTCAAAGGGAACTCACGTATGGAGATCAATAGCAAAATACTGATTACTGGCGGACGCGGGCTTGTCGGGGCAAATTTAACGGAAGAACTCCGCAGCCGCGGCTTCAAAAACGTTCACACGTTATCCAGTCAGGACTGTGATCTGACGGACCTCAGGGCCACGCTCGCTTATTTTGATAAACTTCGACCCCAGTATGTATTTCACGCAGCTGCGCATGTGTATGGCATCATGGGAAATATCCGCAACAAGGGAACCTCCTTCCTGAAAAACCTGCTGATCAATACCCACGTCATTGAAGCCTGCCGATCGGTTCAAATTGAAAAAATTGTCGCCATGGGCTCCGGGTGCGTGTACCCCTATCCTTCCCCGGGCCTCCCACTGAAGGAAGACATGATCTGGCTTGGAGAACCCCACGCGTCGGAAAATTCCTATGCGCACGCCAAACGGGCAATGTTGGCACAATTGAATGCCTATTACGAGGAATTCGGCATGCCGTTCGCCTTTGTCATCAGCGGAAACTTATTCGGCCCGCATGACAAGTTTGATCCAGACTTCGGACATGTGACCCCCGCATTAATTCGCAAGTTTTACGAGGCAAAACAAAAGTCGGAAGATGTCCCCGTTTGGGGCAATGGCTCCGCCCGTCGCGATTTTCTCTTTGTCGCCGATGTGGCTGATGCGTTGATCCGAATCATGGAGCATATCGAGGGGCCGGTGAACATGGGTAGTGGCACGGTCAGCTCGATCAAAGACATCGTGGATTTCCTTGCCGCATACACCGACCAGGTTAATCGAGTCGTTTGGGATCCGACAAAACCCAATGGGCAGGATTATCGTTCATATGACTTGTCCAAACTCTTTTCCACAGGATTTCGTCCTCGCTACTCCCTTCACGACGGCTTGAAAATCACCTACGACTGGTATGAGCAAAATGCAGCAAAATCTCGAAAATAGCATCGAAGACTAACCGGCTTCTTTCAACAGACTGGCGCTTTGTACAAAACGGCTTTGTACAAATAGATTGATCTTACCCCTCCAATATCCCTACTGTTGTAGGCTTATTATGAAAAAGTTTATTTGCACGACAACGATTAACCCTCCGACGGAAGCTATCAGCAAATTCGATTCCATGAAAGACTGGACGCTGGTCGTCGCAGGAGACACCATAACCCCCCCTGATTATCGTCTCGGCAAAGGAGTGTATCTCAGCCCAAAAGAACAGGAACAATTCGACAAACCTCTGTCAGATGCACTCGGTTGGCGCTGCATTGAGCGCCGGAATATGGCGATTGCATGGGCTTACCATCAGGGAGCTGACGTCTTGGCCATTGTCGACGATGATAATATCCCGCTCCCTGGCTGGGGGGAACATCTTTCGATAGGCAGAACCGTCGAGGTCAATTATTACGAAACACGTCTTGAGTGTTTTGACCCCATGGGTGCCACCAACTATCCTCACTTGTGGCATCGGGGATTCCCGCTTCAATACCTCCGCAATAGGGATTACTCTCAAAAAACCAGAAGAAAAGTCCACGTCGACATTCAGGCGGATTTTTGGAATGGAGATCCCGACATTGACGCCGTCTGTCGCATGGAACATGGCCCGGAATGCACGTTCAACCCCAACGATTTCCCTATCGCTTCAAACGCCTTATCTCCGTTTAACTCTCAAAACACATTCATATCCCGCGCGGTCGCAAAAGACTACTTCCTGCCACAAGGGATCGGCAGAATCAGTGATATTTGGGCAGCCTACTACGTCACGGCCAAACACTATCAAGCCGTGTACTGCCAGGCCTCGGTTTATCAAAAACGAAATGTCCACGACCTGACCACCGATTTGCGTAACGAATTGTATGGATATGAAAAGACATTGGACGTGGCTCGCGACTTAAAACAGGATCCAGAACGATTATTAAAATACTATCCAGCGCAAGCCCAAAAAGCCTGGAGGGCTTATCGGAATTTGCTGGCTCGATGCAATCTCGATTAGCCTCAGAAAGGATGTAACGCGTGTCCAAAAATATTTCCGTCATTATGCCGGTACTCAACGAAACATGGTCTCTGGAACAGACGGTAAATATCCTGATGGCTGAAAATCGTGATTTTGTGCGCGAAATAATCATCCCCGTCCACCCAACCCGCACAATACCCGAAAGCTTGCAGACCATTTCAAAACTTCAAAATGAATATGGAAGTGGCCTGATTTGCATGTGCAACCAAGACCTTCCGTTTATCGGCGGAGCCATCCGAAAGGGCTTTGAAGTAGCCAATGGGGAATTCTGCCTCATGATGGCAAGCGACCTGGAAACGGACCCCCATCTTGCTAAGTCCCTCATTCAGGCGGCAATCTCAGGAAAAGCAGATATTATTACCGCCTCGCGCTGGATATCGGGGGGTGGTTTTGTTGGCTACAATCCCTTGAAGAAGCGCTTAAATTATATTTTTCAACGAATATTCTCAGGTCTTTACAGGACTCATCTGACCGACATGACCTATGGCTACCGCATCCTAAAAACTGAACTCGTCAAAAAAATCGCTTGGAAAGAACTGAAGCACGCGATTTTCTTTGAGACATTGCTCAAACCGCTGAATCTTGGGTCAACGATTGCAGAAATACCCGCCGTCTGGACACCTCGGCAAGAAGGTGAATCGCAAATCCAATTCGCCACATTCATTGACTACTTCCGCCTTGGTCTTTGCCTTGGAATACGAAAGTTATTTTCACCCCGATAAGCATGTCACCTTATGGGGTTGGATGGCGACTGGTGTGCTTTTTTTGCGTAGATTATGCGTCACCCTACACAGACGGCATAGTTCCGCGACAATATCTACTCGAGCAAGTATGCTTTTCTCAACGAGTAACAGTATTCATTTCACGACCCCGGATGCTCAACTGGAAGGCCCTTCGCACACAGCGGGCACT
>CAZSSA010000024.1:0-28475 GCA_964609375.1 uncultured Verrucomicrobiota bacterium
TAAGCTATTCATTATTTCCCTCCTGCATACGGTAGGGACGCCTCTCCGAGGTGTCTGCTTTCTACCCCCGGTCAACCTGAACTAAATTCATCCCGGTGCCCCTAATTCCCCTAATTCCCAAACTTACCTCGTTGATTTTCACTACTGGCGAAGCTTATACTCACATTTTAGACAGTTAGGCATCCGGATTATGCTTTGCATAATCCGCGGGCACGAAGTGTATCAATTTGGCCTTGTTCAATGGACGCACCCTCCCTGAAAAACGAAAACCTGATTCCGGTTGATACGTGCCCAATCTGCTCAGCCGCCTCTGTTTTAGCCGCCGGGGAAATCTGCACCATTAACACGGAATCACGTTTGGTCGTCGAACTGCGGGAGTGCATTAACTGCACTCACTGGTGGCATAGTCCCATCCCGCAACAGGCCCTGCTGAACCGCTTGTACCAAACCGCCTCTCCATTTGTCGTTTCGCATGGATGGGGCGCGCCTGCCGCAAGCAGGCAACCCTTGGATCCCTTCGGCACGTTGGTGGTCGGCGCTGAATCCCATGGCCACAGCCTGAATTATCTGGAGGTCGGCACGGGCACCGGCGTGCTATTCCACCATATGCAGACACTCGGTCACCAGTGCCATGGCATCGATCCCGGCAACTGGTGCAAAACACCAGGCATTGTCCCCTCGATGCAGCAACTCCAGGCTGACGTAACCTTTGATGTCATCGTCCTTCAGGATGTGCTGGAACATCTGGCATCTCCATTGGACATGATGAGTGCCTGCCGCTCCAGGGCAAAGCCCGGCACCCGAATTTACTGCACATTCCCCAACCGGGATTCTTGGCTCGCCCGTCATCGCCGTGAACGCTGGCAAATGATCAGGCCGCTGGGGCATCTTCACTACTTTTCCAAAAAATCATTGGAACAGTTGTTTGCCCGCTCCGGCTGGGTTCTTGACGACGCACGGACGAGCAGGACAAGGCATACAATGGACCACTTGCTGCATCGCCAATCCCTACGGGCATACGCTCACCTCCTCATCGGTAAAGATCAATGGACGGCACGGGGACATCGGGCATAACCGATACCCCTCCTGGAAAAATCGCTTTATGGCTTTATACAACAACATCATGGGATGGATTTCCCGCCATCCCGCCAAAACAGGCACGTTGGCCGGCTGGTACCAGCAAGCATGCGGGTTAATGGCCGCCGTGGTGGCCGTGCCGCTCGTCATCCGAATGCTCCCACCCGAAGAAGCGGGCCTTTGGTTTTCCTTTCAATCCATATTGGCCATTCTCTCGCTGACAGACTTTGGATTCACATTGGTGCTGTCCCGGCAAGTTGCTTTCTCCATGACAGCTCAAGGACACCCCATCGATGCCGCCACGGATTTCCTGGATATTCGCACCGGATGGGAAGGCATCAGCGACATCTACGCCCTCACGCGCCGGATTTTCAGATGGGTTTGTGCCTTCGGCTTCCTTGCACTGGCTATCCTTTATCACACCGTTCTTCCGCTGGGAAAACTGCTTGAAAATCCAAACACAGAAACAGCGATCTCCTGGTATGTGCTTGGAAGTTCCGGACTTCTATTAATACAAGCGAAGCCCCATCAAGCATTGCTCGACGGCATGGCTCGCGTTTATTTCACACGCCTGCTTTCTGGAACCCAACTACTGCTGAGCGGCTTTGGCGTTGTCGCCGTTCTGGTGAACGGTGGTCGGCTTATCCACATGACGTTGGCCGTATTCATTACGGCGCTATTGAACTATGCCGCCGTGCGATGGGGTGTACACAAGGCTGCCGGTGGCCATCTGGTGCGGCCTGTCCGCTTTAATCGAAACACGCTGGCTAAATTTGCGCGCATCGCCACCCCACTGGGCATCATGAGCCTAAGTGCTTTCATGGGCTCATCCGTGCAGGTCCCCTTGGTTGGCTTTCTCCTAGGAGCCACCGCCGTGCCAGCCTATTTTCTTGCTCAACGAATCGGCACCGTCCTGAACCAGGCCTGCCTGCAATTTGTATTCCCCCAAACACCGTTGTTCACACAGGAGGTTGGCGCACGGCATTATTCTGAGGCGACCCACAGGATGACGCGCACCCTCTTGTTCACGAGTGCACTGATCGTTATCGCCAATGTATTCTTCTATCTGGCAGCCCCCCTCTTGGCTGATCGATGGATAGGCCCCGGCCGCTATCTGACCGGTCTTCCCCTCCTGATTCTGGCCATTGATTTCTGCCTGATGTATGGCGCCGTGGTCTGGGGCTCCTTTATCCTCGCGCGCGGCATCAATCCATTTATGTGGTCAACCCTGCTTTCGGGTGTCATTACGGTGACGTTATGCCTGGTGTTGGGACCGCGGATCGGGGTATTGGGTATTGCCACGGCGTCGCTTGTGGCAGGGCTTGCCACAAACTACTGGTTTATCCCTTTTCAAGGCCTTCAAATGCTCCGTTCGTTCAAACATGGCTCGCCAGCGGTGGAAAAATAAATGCAACGTTGCCAGGATCCCATCTTGCCTTTCGTGCTGACCGGAACCATCATTCCAAATGCCAGCCCCACCGCCCACAGCAACATTCAACAACGTCTCAATGAATATATCCGAGCCATCAACTACTATCTTGTTTTCGGCCCTGTCTATTTTATCGAGAATTCAAGCTATCCTGTCCTGGAAGACTCATTCTTTACATCCACTCCCGGCCTTCGCACCTTTCAGTACCCGAAATCAAACGGGGTAATCCAAGGCAAAGGATATCAGGAGTTCGAAATGCTCGATGCCTTTGTCACCAACCACCTTCGAGAAAATGCGTTCATCAAGATCACAGGCCGATATTTGTACAAGAATATAGGCGACATCATCCCCGGCATGGCCAAACAACTGCCAAAAGCCGAAATCGTGATCGACCTGAAGTTCATGAAGAAGATGGCCATCGTGAGCCTTTTTGCCGTTACTAAATTTTTTTATATGCGCCACCTGATGGGCGCGTACAAGGAGATGTATGACCCTCAGAACCGCTGGGCCGAGTATGTCGTGTACTCTCGCGTCAAACAGACTCCATCCGGCATCTTTTTACTGCCAGCCCCTGCTTTACAGGCAGTGACAAGTTCCATGGCTGAAACGGTTGATATGCCCTCTACCGGACTCAATCCATGGCTACGCAACATAAAACGCCATCTTTTCTCGGCAATGGGTATGCGCGAACTGCTTTTCTAAATATACCCGGCAGGACTTGTGTTACCCGGAATCAACCTGCAGTTAATATGAAAATCGCCTACATAACAACCTACGATGCCTCCAATATCCACGCTTGGTCCGGACTGGGGAAATATATTCTCAGAGCATTACAGGATTCCGGCTTTCAAGCCGAGACCATCGGAAATCTCAAGGCCCGCTATCAACTTAGGACGATGGCCAAAAAGGCATTCTATCGCCTGCTGTTTTCCAAACGATTCGATGGAGACTGGCTGCCTGAACGTCTGAAGGATTATGCCGCCCAGGCAGAAAACTCCCTTGCAAGGATTCAGCATGACGTCATCTTTAGCCCTGGCACCATCCCTATTGCCTACCTGAAATCAAATAAACCAATTGTGTTTTGGACTGATGCAACCTTTGCCGGCATAAGGGATTTTTACCAAGGCTCGATTAACCTCTGCCCGGAAACCATTCGGAACGGCAACACGGCTGAACAACAGGCTTTATCCAAATGCCGCCTCGCCATTTACAGCTCCGACTGGGCCGCTAATTCAGCCAAGAAATTCTATGACGTCGATCCGGCAAAAGTCAAAGTGGTGCCGTTCGGGGCCAACATCACCAGCGAACGCACCCTTCAACAACTGGAGTCCATCCTGGCCGCAAAAAACTTCGATGCCTGCAAATTACTATTTCTGGGCGTCGACTGGCTAAGGAAGGGCGGCGATACCGCTTTGAATGTGGCCAAGATTCTGAATCAACGGAACATCAGGACGGAACTTCACATTGCAGGCTGCTCCCCACCGGGGAACTTTCCGGATTATGTTAAGCAACACGGGTTCATCCCCAAGGAAACCCTCGATGGAAAAAAACTTTTCACTCAATTGATGACGGAGGCCCACTTCCTGATTCTCCCTTCACGGGCTGAATGCTACGGCGTGGTCTTTGCTGAAGCCAGTTCGTTTGGCCTGCCGTCCCTTGCCACCAACGTTGGCGGAATCCCGTCCGCCATTCGTAATGGAATCAACGGCCAGACTTTCGCGACAGAGGAAAGCCCTGAACACTATTGTGATTACATCGAGAAAATCCTGTCATCAAAACAGGCCTATAACGAATTGGCGCGGTCTTCATTTCGCGAGTATTCGGAACGACTGAATTGGCGGGTCGCCGGTAGAACCGTCCACAATCTGTTGTCGGAGTTCTGCTCAGATCACAAGGGAAAACCATGAATGTACGATGGAAAGAATGGCTTATCATCTCTGGCGGATTAACGGTGGCCCTGCTGCTTCTCAATTCCGCCTTGTCAGGAAATTGGAAAACCCTTCTGTCCGCCATCGGATTGGTTGGCGCAATATGCCTGATCGTGCTGGCAAATTATCCCGTTTACCTCGCCTTCGGCATCCTTGCCCCGTTTGGCTTATCAATGCTGGGAGTCACCCAAATCCCGACTATTGCGCTCGTCCTCATGATTTGCATCGCCTCCATCTTCATGCGGGCCAGCATCATCACGCGCGCACTTCCCTATCGGGGCCGGCTTGATCCCCTGGTTATGATCTTTTTCCTCTATTTGATCATCCGTTACGCCAGCGATCCGGTTTTGCCCGGCTATGCCTTAGGAATAAGCAACGATGTCACCGGTTTCCGCAGTTGGCTTAATCACTTGATCGGACTGATCCTCTTCCTCAGCTTCGGCTTTCTGATTACCAGTGTCGAAGCTGTGCAGAAGCTATTCCGATGGCTGGTTTTGTTTTCCCTCGTCTTCACAATTCTCTTTCTCGGCCTCATGTTTGTTCCGGGACAGGAACTGTCGTCGATTCTCGGGAAAATGGGCATCTTCGTTACCATGTTCGGCAATGGCTGGCGCCGCTTTGTATTTCTCCCCGCCATGGGTACTTTCCTTATCACTGCCTCCTTATTGCCCAACTTGTTCCTTACAACTCCATTTCAACGCCGTTTATTCACGGTAATAGGGATATTAGCCGTTGTCGCCGGAGGAGGGCGCGGGTCGGTCTTGACCTTGTTGCTCACGGTCGGAATCATCTTGATCCTCAAAAAAAGATCTCTGGCCTTCGGCGCCCTCGTCGCCGCCGTCATCGGACTCACCATCATAGCCAACACATTGGTTGGACACTGGTCGACCAAAACCGTGACCCCTATCGTGCGCATCATGGGTTCGTTCAGCCCAGCGCTTTCCACCGAAATCGGCGCCATGGGCACAATGGAATGGCGCTATATCAGATGGAAGAGAGCCATGGAGGATATCCGGCAACACCCCTGGGTGGGCATGGGATATGGCGGGGTTAAGAACTATTTCGGCGTCCTTTCTGATTTTCAGGAAACATCACCGGATCTCGATGTAGAACGTGATGTAGCCATCGGAGCCACCCATAACGGCTTCATTTCGGCCGCCCGCAACCTGGGCATTCCCTTCACCCTCCTGTTTGCCATCATCGGCCTCTGGCGGGCCTATGTTCACTGGCGCAAACTCAAGCCCCACCATCCGGCGGGCCTGCTGCCCGAAGCCCATATCTTTCTCTGCTCCTATCTCGCCGTCATGGTGCTCGGCATGACAATAGGCGGCGATATAACATTGACAGTCAATTGGCTGTTTATTGCCCTCAGTTTTGTCGTGGAAAGTCTTGATTCCGGACTCTCATCGGCCACAACCTGAGATATTAGTAAGGATGGAGCGGTTCGCGCCCAAAACACCGCTTCACCCATCGCACAGCGCCTCTCAACCACCGAATGCGTCGTAGCGGCTCGGTCCACACATAGTAGAGCGACAACCACCCCAAGTACTCTGTCCACTTCCGGTGATGGGCACGCCGGACAGCCCGGAATGTCCTGAAAAAATCAGCCATGTGACTATCCATGATGGACCCCTGGCGACGATGATAAATACTCAACACCTGAGGAATGTAGATGCAGGTGGCGACACGCGTTGCCCTCACCAGCCACTCATAATCCATCGCATCACGAATGGAAACATCCAGGATTCCAATTCGCTCCACAAGGCGACGGCGCAAAAACGTAGAGGCTTGATTAATGCTGGGGTCCCGAGCCAGTAGATCATCATAAGTGTACGGACGCCCTTTAACAACCTGTTCCTGCATTCCATCGTAGCGAAGAATGATTTCATCGCCACAAAAAATATCCACATCGGGAAATCGCGCCGACCATTCCAGAACCGTGGCAAGTGCTCCAGGGTACAACTCATCGTCCGCGTTCAACCAGGCAATCCACTCCCCACGAGCCCGCATCAACCCCTTGTTCACGGCATCAGAAAGCCCCTTGTCAGCCTCGGAAAGCCAATGAATGCCGGGCGTCGCCTTCACTATTTCAACCGTTCCATCCGTCGAACCACCATCAATCACCCAATGCTCCAGACGGTTGGATGGCACTCCCTGCTGGCGCACAGACTCGATGTTGCGACGAATAAACTCTGCACAGTTCAAGGCTGGCGTAACAACCGTAAATAGAACTTCTGAATTGGACTCCATGGGGTCAGACATTTATCATGCCGTTATGCCTTTATCAATCAGCTTTCAAGCATCAAAAGGGGAGCGAGATGCAAATTAGCGTCATCATCCCCGTTTTCAACGGCTCCTTATTTATCCAGCGCTGCCTCAACAGCGTCTTTTCCCAAACCCTCCCGGCATCGGAAATCATCGTGGTTGATGATGGCTCCACGGACAATACCCCTGAGATTCTGCGCCAGAACCAACCGGCGATTCGCGTCATCACACAAACCAACGCCGGCCGGAGCATGGCGCGTAATGCCGGGCTCCGGGAAGCACGGGGTGAGTATGTCGCCTTTCTGGATGCCGACGATGAATATCTACCTCGTCACTTGGAGCAATTGTCCACCCGTCTCCAGAAAGAGCCTGCCGAAATCGCGTTCGATTGCTTTGGTGACCCATTCTTCACGGATTCACATCGCCTTCCCGCCAAGCCGCAACAGTCAAATGCCTTCCACCATCTGGCCAATTACCAGATATGGATACCCAATTCCATGGTCCGTCTGGGGTGGATACGAACACATCAGCTCGAATTTGCCCCTTCACTTTACCTGGCGGAAGATGCGTTGTTTTTCTGGCAGTTGATTCTTCTCGGCGCCCGTGTCGTCTATGTAAGGGAACGCGGAACACGCATCGGTGTCAGGCCGGATCATACCGCTTCCGATCCCGTGCGTACCCTGCGCGAAACCCTGAGGGCCTATGATCTCCTTGAGGAGTTCATTGCCGCAAGAGGGCTCTCTCCAAAGCACCATGAGCGAAAGTCTCTTCGCCAGGGACGTCGTCATGCGGAGATCATGTCCGCCCTCGGCACATGGCGGGAAGCCATCGGCAGTACGTGCCTCCGGATGATCACGAGGCTTTGCCGCTTCTCCCTCTCTTTCTCACCAACTCGGGGTGTGGATCGGTTGCGATGTCTTCTCGGGGTCGGCTGGGCTCTTTGTCCCCTTATCAGGCGCTCACGAATGATTGAGCGTGCAACCTTCGGCTTTACCGCTGGCATCTCCCGGGCAACACATACCGCTGCCCCCTTGAAAGTACTGGTCGTCGGGCAGACCCCTCCCCCTTATCATGGACAGGCCATTGCCATTGAGCATTTCTTAAAGGGCTCCTATCGCAGGATATCGCTGATCCACGTTCGAATGGAATTCTCGCGCGCATCAGGCGAAGTGGGCCAATTCAAAATCAGGAAAATCGGGCACTTGCTGCAAGTACTGGCCAACATCATCGTCATGCGCGTCCGCCACGGCGCTTCCACCCTGTACTACCCCCCGGCGGGCCCATCATGCGTTCCGCTGGCCCGTGATCTTGTCCTCCTCGGACTGACGCGCTGGCTATTTAAACACGTTGTGTTCCATTTTCACGCAACCGGCATATCAACCCTTTACCGCCAACAGGGAATGCTCGGACAGTGGCTATTCCGACGCGCTTATTTCAAACCCGACTTGGCGCTATGTCTTTCGTCTTTAACAACGGATGACGCCGCCTTCATCCAGGCACGCCGCATCGCCATTATCCCCAATGGCGTACCGGATATCAAAATCCATGCCTCGAAACCCCGCAAGGCTCTTGTCCCTACACTTCTGTATGCCGGCAGCGTGAGGGAAAGCAAGGGGGTACTGGTGCTGATTGAGGCATGTCGCCTTCTCAACGGCACAACCCCGGCGTTTGAACTCGCGCTCATGGGCAGCCCTTACCCGGAGCCCTTCGGCGATGACGTCAAGAAAGCCATTCGCATCGCCGGCCTGACGGAACAAGCAACGCTTCTTGGCGAGCAAATCGGGACGGCAAAAACCAGTGCCTTCGCCAAGGCAGCGGTTTTTTGCTTCCCTTCCTTCTATGAAGCCGAAACCTTCCCCCTCGTACTTCTGGAAGCCATGTCCGCAGGCCTGCCGATTGTCGCCACCCAATGGCGGGGAATCCCGGCTATCGTTGAGGACGGAATAAACGGTTTCCTTGTACCACCGTACGACCCTGAGGCTTTGGCGGGAAAAATATCCCTCCTGCTCTCTGATACTCCGCTCAGACATCGCATGGGGATGGCAAGCCGGAAAATGTACGAAGACCGTTATACGTTGGAGATATTCCAGCGCAACATGGAAATAGCTCTTTCAAGTCTGTGCAAGGCTGGCAACCCATGATCACCAAAAAGGACAACACTAGCACGAAACAACCGGGCGCCACTCTGGATGCCATCGGCCTTTGGGTCCTCTTCAATACCTGGGCCGCCCTCAGCGGCTGGACGCTGTCGATGTGCGGCATGCTTTCCGGCACAGGCTATCTGCTGGCGCTCATCCCCCTGCTGACAGGCGCCATCCTCTGGCGTCGCCCCCTCGCCAGCACGCTAACCAATGCGGTTTCGACGTTTCGTCGCTTCGCACGGCTCCGCATGAAACAACCCCTTCCAGCTCTATTCGCCATCACCATTGTCGCCGCCGCCATCGGGGGCATTCTCTACACCCCCAACAACTACGACTTCCTTACCTACCGTTTCGCCCGGATGTTGCACTGGTGGAATGCCGGACACTGGCACTGGATTCATACGGCAAACTTCCGCCAAAATATCAGCGGAACAGGCATCGAGTGGACCATGATGCCCTCGTTAATACTAACGCATTCCAGCCGTTTGTTTTTTCTCCTGAATGTCGTTTCGTACTTGCTGATGCCGGGCTTGGTGTTTTCCATGCTGACTCAGCTTGGCATTGGACGACGCACAAGCTGGTTCTGGATGTGGATTCTCCCCTCCGCTTACGGTTACGTGGTGACGGCCGGAAGCGTCGGAAATGATATGTTCGGCACAGTGCTGATGTTAACCGCCCTGCATTTCGCCCTCCGGGCAACCCGCCGTGGCGGCATCACGGATCTCTGGCTCGGATGCCTGGCCGCCGGGCTGATGACAGCGGTCAAAGCATCCAACTTACCATTATGGCTTCCCTTCCTGGCCGCGGCACGTCCCGCCCTTCCATTAATCAGAACCCGGTGGATACAGACGTTGGGGATTGCCTGTGTGGCAATAGCCATTTCCTTTGCCCCAACAGCCGCCTTAAACCACATCTACGCAGGCGGGTGGTCCGGCGATCCCACTAATCAGGAAAAGGTGCAGGCGTCATCCCCTCGTGTTGCGCTTCTTGGCAATGGCATGCAATTGGCAATGGGGTGCATCGCCCCGCCAGTCATCCCCCAGGCCGCCTCATGGACCGCTCAAATCCAGCCGTGGATCCCCCCCTCGCTCCGCGCTCAACTGAAGAAAGAGTTTCCCCGCTTCTCGCTTCAATTCAGGGACTTAGGCAATGAAGAACACGTCGGCTTGGGATGTGGGGTTTCCCTCCTGCTCGCAACAGCCGCTGGCGTCGCCTTATTCTCTCGCCGCCGTCAATCATCGCAGCATCGCCGTTGGAGCGTATTGGGAGCAGGTATTATCGCCCTGGCGGCTTTTTGCAGCATGATGGCCGCCGAAAGTACAGCCCGCCTCCTGGCGCCTTATTACCCGCTTGTCATAGCCTCTGTCCTCGCTCTGCCAGGCACAGACCGCGTCACATACATGCGCTGGTGGAGGATGCTAGCTCTCCTGGTTGGCCTCTCAGCCGTGCTACTCGTCATCCTAACCCCCTCACGCCCCTTGTGGCCAGCCAAAACCGTAACAACGGCATTACGCGCCAGGAATTCAGAAAGCCGCCTTTTAAAAAGAATATCCTCCGTCTATTCCGTGTATGGGGACCGGGCAGACGTCCTGGCACCCGCACGCGCCCTACTCCCTGCCCATGTTCACATCGTCGGACTCATCCAGTCCGGCGATGACCCGGAAATAGCGCTCTGGCGGCCTTTCGGACAACGACAGGTCACCAGTGTTATCGGCCCGGAAATGATGAACCGCCAATGGCTAAACCGAATGGGAATCCAAGCCATTGTGGCGCGCCGCTCCATTGTCGAACAACAGTGCGGCTCCATGGAAGCATGGCTTGCCACCATTGACGGCTCGCTAATCAAGAGCATCCGCCTGACCCTCAAAGTTTCCGAAGGCAATCAGGAATGGCTCATCGTCAAACTCAATCCGCCTCCCCCGGCCACCACTGAACACCCATGAAAACACCCTCGCCAACAGTTGACGTCCTGGGAACCAACGTCGCCGCTGTAAACCTGCAGGACGCCGTAGGCTTGGTGGAAAACTGGGTAAAGAATCCCGATTTCGGGCATTACGTCTGCGCAACGGGCGTTCATGGCATAACCGAAGGGATGAGAAATCCCGCCATCCAGGAAATCCATAATAAGGCCGACGCCGTCGTTCCAGACGGAATGCCGCTGGTGTGGCTCGGACGCCAACGGGGGCATCACTCCATGGGTCGCGTTTACGGCCCGGATCTCATGCTGGCCGTCTTGAAGCGCGCCACCGAAACCGGTTGGACAAGTTATTTCTACGGCGGAGCCCCCGGTGTCGCGGATGCTCTGAAAATCGCAATGGCACAAAAACTCAAGGGCCTTAAGGTTGTCGGCACTTTTTGTCCTCCCTTCCGCCCTTTGAACGCCAGCGAGGAATCGTCCATTCTTGCGGAGATAACGCGCTTGCAACCTGATCTCCTTTGGGTCGGACTGAGCACACCGAAGCAGGAACTCCTCATGGCGCGCTGGAAGGCCATGGGCATCCAAACCAAGGTCATGTTCGGGGTCGGTGCCGCTTTCGATTTTCACACCGGCCGGGTCCGCCAGGCACCCCGCTGGATTCAGCGGTGCGGACTGGAGTGGTTTTTCCGGCTCTGCCTGGAACCGCGACGTCTGGGGCCCCGTTACTTGCGCAACAACCCCATGTTCGTTTGGGCACTGCTTCGCGAAACCCTGGGCTTTAAACGAAACACAATCAGCACATCACCTTCCCACCAGAAGCCATAATGAACATCCATCGTTTATACGAACCTTTTTTTCGCCTGTACCGCATCCGGCGATTGAAGCTCTTCCACACTCTTTTCAAGCCTGTAAGCGATGAAACCCTTTTGGATGTCGGCGGAACCCCCTACTTCTGGGCTCTCTGCCGCGAACTTGGACTTCCTGTTCCGCGCGTGACCATCCTGAATCTAAATCCCGCTCCTGCAGAATTGCCCCCGGATACCCGCTGGATCACTGCCGACGCCCGCTCCCTCCCGTTTCCAGATCAGTCATTCGATTATGTGTTCAGCAATTCCGTGATTGAGCATGTGGGTGATGAATCGTCGCAGATGCAAATGGCGCTGGAAATCCGGCGGGTCGGGCGTCATTATTTCATCCAGACTCCCGACCGCCGTTTCCCCGTCGAACCCCATCTACTTACCCCCTTTATTCACTGGCTTCCCCGTCGCTATTACGAACGCCTCGTGCCGCGTTTCACGATCCGGCATCTTCTGAATGGTACCCCCCTTGATGATGCCGACATGCATGGCATTCACCTCCTGGGAAAAACCCGGTTGAAAGCCTTGTTCCCGGATGGAAAGGTGCTGGTTGAGCGCACCATCGGATGGCCAAAATCCTTGATTACCTATCGGCAGAACGGAAAAATACAATAATGACGCAAAATAAATCCAGATCATGGTTTATGGATGCCGTTTTTGTTGCAGCCATCATTGGACTGCTGCTTGTCATGTTCCATTTCTGGGGCAACACGTATGCCGGATATTCAGCCACGATCACCTCCCCATCCTTATTTGCATGGCTGGCCGAACGATGGGATGACAGCGCACTGTCCTTCGGGGGAAATTACTCGCACGGCTGGTTGGTGCCATTAATCAGCCTTTGGCTGCTCTGGCGACGTAAACAAGAGCTGATGATGGCACGCCAACACCTGTGGCCAACCGCCCTCCCCTTTATCCTCGCCAGCTTGCTGATGCACTGGATGGGCACACGCGGGGAACTTCCCCAGCTGTCCGCGCTGGGATTAATCACCCTGCTGTGGTCCATCCCTGCTTTTCTATGGGGGCGCACAACCGGAAAACTGAGTTTCTTTCCGTTGGTGTATCTGGTCTTCGCCGTGCCGCTTAATATTTTCGACAGCCTGACATTCCCGCTGCGCATGTTGGCCTCGGTGTCGGCCTCCACCCTTTTGAATGGTTTGGGGATTCCCGTGACGCGTATCGGAACCGCCCTCCATTCAACTGTCGGCGGCGGTTTTCACCTTGAAGTGGCCGACCCCTGTAGCGGAATTCGTTCACTAACAGCCATGATGGCGGTCGCTGCCGCCTATGCCTATATCACTCAGAAAACAAGTTGGCGCCGATGGACGCTCTTCCTGACATCAATCCCGCTGGCTGTCTTCGGGAATACCGTCCGGTTATTGACCGTCGGAGTCGTCGCCGCTTTCCTGGGCACGGAACTGGCCGTCGGGGTTTATCATGATTATTCCGGTTATATCTTCTACGCCGTTACGTTGAGCGCCTTGCTGGGAATTGAAAGGGCAATGAGTCGGCGGAGCACCTCACTACCACCCGCACCAGCACCTGTCGTAATCACCGAACCAACGCCAACAGGTCGCCAACCTCCTCTATGGAGCTACCTCACAGTGATGGTCATCATCGGCGCTACCCTTGCCGTGTTGATGTCGAGCGGCAAACCGAATGTCGATCCTCGCCTTCCCTTGCGCAACGAACTCCCGCAAGAAGTGGCGGGCTGGAAAGGAACCGATATTCTCTTCTGCCAGGCACCTTCTTGCCTTCGGTCATTTCCGGCAAGTGAATTGACCGACACAACGCAATGCCCTTCCTGTTCCGGCAAGCTTGAACGCGCCTCCTACGCTGAACTCCAGATACTACCGGCAGACACCCATATTATCCGCAAGCGCTATCAGCATTCCACCGGGAACTCCATGACGGTTACCATCGTATTTAGCGGTCAGGGACGTTCCAGCCTGCACCGCCCGGAAATATGCCTGCCAAGCCAGGGATTCACAATTGCGAATCATTCGCTCGAGCCCGTCCCCATGAAAGGGCGCAATCCACTGACAGTTTCGTTTTTGACCATTGAACACCGCTTGGCAGGAGCACCTGTCGATCAACAGGGCTTGTTTTGCTATTGGTTCACGGGTGGACGCGACCGCGAAACCCCTTCCCATATACAACGTATTCTGTGGATGGCGGAAGACCGTATTCTCAGAAACACGTCCACACGCTGGGCTTATGTTTCCGTATTGATGACCCCCGGTCACCTCGATGCCAATTCAAAAGCGGAAATGATCCACCTGCTTGGAACCCTCGCCCCTCTTCTGAAGCCCTGATCCCAGACGCTCAATACGCCCCCTTGGCGAATAGCACCACCCCCACAGTGCGCAGGAGCAGCTTGAGATCCAGCATGGCATTCTGGTTGCGCAGGTAATAGTCATCCAGAATGCACATGTTGTGAAAGCTCACATCGCTCCGCCCCGAGACCTGCCACAGGCATGTTAATCCCGGCAACCCGCTGTGCCGGCCGTAGTGCCACTCCTCATAGTAATTCTCAAAGTCTCGCCTCGGCAACGGGCGCGGCCCCACCAGCGTCATCTCTCCCCGGAGAACGTTGATCAACTGGGGCATCTCATCCAGGCTGAACCGCCGCAGGAACCGCCCCACCGGTGTCACTCGCGGATCCCTCCGGATCTTGAACAGCCCCTCCCCCGACTCATTGAATTCCTCCACTTGCGCCAGCAGTTCATCCGCACGGTCATGCATCGTCCGGAATTTTAACATCCGGAACGGCTTTCGGTTAAAGCCGATCCGCTCCTGGGTAAAAAAGATCGATCCCTGTCCCGACATCCGAATGACAACCGCCACCACAAGGAGCAGAGGAGAACTCATCACGAGCAGCACGGCGGCAATACCCCTCATCACCGCCAGCCGCACCCTAAGCGAAATCGCCCGTTCCCCCGGCGGCACCGCAAAATGCACTAGCGGATAATCGAGGAAAAAGTCTGTCGCCATTTCAGCCTCATTGACCAGAACACCAAGGTGCCCGGATAACACCTTTACCTCCTGCTTCAACCCCTCGGACATTTCCAGGATCTGCATAATCTGAACCACCGTCAGTTTCAAGTCCGCACAAATAAGCATCCTTGTATCATGCCGGCGAATGAGATCCTTGATCCGCTCGAGCAAGTCCGGCATGGTCTCATCGGGACCAACAACAACAGCCGCCGCCACCTCTATCCCGTGCGGTCGGCGTGCTTGAATATAGCGCTCAATAAACTGCGCTTCAGACCCGTTCCCCAACACAATCGCTTTGCACCGGATCAGCCCTAGCCCTGCCAATATCCGCGATAGACCCCATCGAAAAACCAGGGCAAGAACCACATTTAACCCCAACAGGGTCGCAAACACGCTGCGGGGATGAAAATCATTGCGGGTCAGGTAAAAGTACGCATAGAAAATAAACAGCGCCACCAGATTGGCCAGAATTAAATTCCGGGCTTGATAACGCCGGCGGATGAACCGCCGGCCCTCATAGAGATCCATGAACGCATAGAGAAACACCAGCGTCACGCCCAGGATACTTAATATACGAAAGGCGTGGTCGTAATAGAACACATTCAGGATCTCCCCCACCTCCGCCGTGTCCCGCACCCCAAGGACAACATTCACCCAGGCAAAAAAATGCGCCCCCCAGTCGCTATGAAACCTCACCATTAAGGTCGCGTAATAGGCAACCACCACCGCACAAAGATCGGCGACAACGTAGGGCAACGCTGATCGGCAACACTGTTCGTTCTTTATCATGCCTGCATCCAAATAATGAATAACGTTACCACAGATGTCAGGATTTGACGATAGCATCCTCATGGGCCCGACATAATACTCGCTTTTTGCCCGGGAGCGTCGTAACGTTAATCCGTCTGCAATGAGGGATAAGGCAGGACACCCATGGCTAAGGATGACATTAATCAACGGGAACAAATCGAAAATCAGGTCTGGAATGCCATCGCGGCATTCGAGCAAATCGTGGAAACCATCCCGAACGACCGTGTCTCGCTCGAAGCCCTCTCTCACGCTTACGAGCAAGTGGGCGATCTCGCACGATCACGGGACTATCTGGTTAAATTGGTCAATGTCGTCATCGCGGAAAATGACCGGGCTGCCGCCGAACTCCTGAGAGAGCGTCTCGCACAACACACCGCCGACCCCGCCATCCAAAAAGCCGATGAACAGCTCGAATCCCTGCTGACGTCCGGGAAACCGGCCCGGGAATTCCAAATCTCACCTGAACAGGTCAACCTCGAAGCCCGTAAAATCGAGGACACAGAACAACGCAGTTCACATGTGGCCGCCGAACTCGCCTTCGCGTGGACCCTCTTCGAAGCCCAACAGCTAACACAGGAAGAGTATGCCCAGATCGCCCAGGATTTAAGCGAAATCTCCGGCAGCCAAACCCCTGTCACCTTGTCGATCCTGCACGTTCTTCACGACCGGGCCAATCGCAATATCGACCAAATCCTGACGTTCAGTTCCAAGGATTCCGGAGCCCCCATCATCCCGCTGGCCCTGTTTGACGTCCAGAGCTACACCTACGAAATGCTGCCGGAAAAATTTGTCGTGCGTTTCGGAGCCATCGTTTTCGACCTGATGGGAAGGGACGCGCTGGTGGCCATTCTGAATCCCTACAATAAGTCCCTGCGCGCCCAGATCGAACAGCAAACAGGCAAGCGGTGTCACTTCTTCCTCACCACACCCGGAGACTTCGACGCCACCCTCGAAAAAATGGCTAAAATGAAGCAAGCCACCCCCCCGGCATCACCTTAATCACCTTCTACTCTGTTGTGCCACCCACCGACAGCGTCCGGAACTCCCCCTCATAACTGAGCTTAACGCCCTGCTTGTCGATGGATTCAATCTTGACCCCCTCCACCACCGCCCCCGGCATCACCATCTGCCCGTTGATAATGGCGGCGCTCTTCACCCTCTCCTTGGCCGATCCAATAAGCCCGGTGACGGTCAGCTTGGGCCACACTACCACCGCCATCTTCTGAACCGCCGCCACAGGTTCCGCCACGGCTACAGTCGCCGCCGTCGCACTGCCAAGCACCGGCACCTCAACAGCCGCCACCGGAGCGGATGTCACCACCACCGGCACCGCTTCAGGCTGTACAGCAACAGGAGCAACCACCGGAGCCGGCACCACCACAGCCGGGCCCGATGTGGCCACCGCCGCCACAACCGTCGTCGTGCTTGCCTGTCCCGTAACCACTGCTCGTTCAACAGCCGGTTTCTCCGCGCCTACCCGGAAATTAAAACCATAAAGCAGAACCCAAACAATGACCGCCACCAGTATGATCCCACCCACCACCACCGCTATCAGCACAGGTAAAGCCTTGCGAACCGGCACAGACTCCTCCACTTGCTCCTCGATTTCCGGCAATGGCGGCGGAGGTGGAGCCGGCGGCGTCTGTACCGTGTTCCCTCCACGCACCTTTTCTGTTTCTTCCCGCTGTTTTCGCAGTGCTTCTTCAATTAAACTCATGGCACCCTCTCTCTCCGGTCAGTCATTCCTTCATGTTCCTCATGTGCATGATCACCGTGCCCGCCACACTCACTGGCACAAAGGTCTTCTGCCGTCCGCCGAACCAGCAACTCCAGGGATTGCCTGGCGCCCGGATCCGGTGTTCCACCACTCTCCAACACCGTCACACGCTCCTTAATGTAGGCACGTTCCGGAAAAATGGCCAGAGCGTTTTTGAAGTTCTCCACCGCCTGCTCTCGTCCCCCGGTTTCCTCAAGCAAAAAACCCAGCAAAACAAATAACTCTGCCTTGTCCAGCAGCGCCTGCCGGTCTTCAGGCAACCCGGAAGGCCACCGACTTAAGGCCATTTCCACCTTTCGCCGTGCGTCAGGCAATCTGCCCTCATGGATAGCCATCCGGCCCTGCTCCTGAGGAACACGATAATCACGCGGATTTTGTCGCTGCGCTTCAGCCAGCACCTGGGCAGCCAGATCAGGACGATTCACACCGGTCACCAGCCAGAACGACATCACCAGGAACGCTTCGACATTATGCGGATCAGCGCTCGTCGCCATCCGGAGCCAGGGTAGAATTTCAGCGCTATCCACTCCTTCCGTGTGCCGATGCGCATGGGGCGATATCTCGTCGAGACTCCTCTGGAACCAGTCATTGGTAATCGCCCTCTCCGTGGCCACCCCTACCCCTTTGTGAAAATACAAATCCGCCTGCTCATACAGCGAGGCGCTCACCGCACTACGCCCCTCGCCAATCACCTTGCCCGTCCACCCGCTCATGCCTCCCTCTCCCGGCGCCACGACCGGAATCAGGCATGCCAGCACAAAAGCCAGCACCCCGCACACCCCTATCACAATCCATGGGATCATGAATCGAGACAACGGAATTTTCACAGTACATTCCCCCGCGAAAACCGGCGCCGCCGATACCCCAGCCAGGCCAGCGTCAACACCACCACCGTCAACGCCGCTCCATATAGCACCACCGCGGCAAACACACCCCAGGAGGCCGCCCCCCATCCATGCACCAGCCGATGCCTCAAATCAAACAATTCAAAATGTGGCAATAGATAGTACAACACGTTCAGCAGCGTCCCGGACAACCCCTCCGCCCCTGCCAGGACCGCCGGCAACCGGGGCATGATCAGGAATGCCGCCCCCGTCACCGTGTACGTCAGCGCCGCCGCCGCATCACCATTGAGCCGGGTCGTGAAGGCAATGCCTATCGCGATCACAAGCCCAAGCGCCACGGCATGTAAAACAAAGGCCTGCGCCAGATTCACCCATTCAAAACGCCCCCCCTTGAAAAGCGTTACCCCCCATACCGCCAGGTAAAAAGACCCCACCGCCACAGACACCACCATCCAGGCGCCCAACCATTTGCCCACCACCACCTCCAACCGCGATACCGGCTTGGCCAGCAAAACAAAAACCGTTCCGCGACTTTCCTCCTGCGGCAACTGGCGAATCGCCGTGTTCACCGCCAGCACCCATCCCAGCAACCAGGCCGCCAACAAACCCGACTCCTTGACATACCCCACCACCCCGCCCAATCCAAACACATCAATCCCCAGGGTCCCGACCAGCAAGGCCGCAATCAGGATGAATAACACATACACATCCTTCCGCCTCACCATCTCCAGCCACACCACACCCGCCAATGCCAACACCCGGCTCATGTCGATTCCCTCCGCTTGGATTCCGCCTCTACCAGTTGGATAAACCGCCGCTCCAGGCTCCCCCCCGGTTCCACAATGGACTCAACCGGGCCCTCCGCCACCATCCGCCCCCCCACAAGGATCCCGATCCGGTCGCTAACCAGTTCCACCTCCGAAAGCTCATGCGAGGAAAAGAACACCGTCTTTCCCATCGCACGCCGCTCGGCGATGATCCGCCGGATTTCCATCCGTCCCATCGGATCCAACCCGCCGGTGGGTTCATCGAGAATCAAAAGGTCCGGATCATTCATCAGGGATTGCGCCATGCATAACCGCTGCTTCATGCCGCGCGAATACTCCCCGATCCGGCGCCCTCCCGCTTCGGAAAGACCAAGCATCTCCAATAAATCACCCGCCCGCTTCTGAATCAACGCCGCCCCCATCTTGAACAACCGCCCGGTCAACACAAGCAACTCACGCCCCGTCAAAAACGTATAGGTGTCGGGGTTCTCTGCCAGATACCCAATCCGGTCACGGGCCATCGTCTCCGAAACCGGCCTTCCAAAAATCGTAGCGGACCCAACCGTGGCCTGCTGGAACCCCAGCAATACATGAATCGTCGTGGTCTTCCCGGCCCCGTTCGGCCCCAGAAACCCGAACACACTGCCAGCCTCTATCGTCAAATCAAGATCGCGTACCGCATGCACAACCCGCTTCTTTGACGCAAAGGAAACCGACAACCCGCGTATCTCAATGGCAACACTCATGCCTTTGTTTTCCTCCCCGCCTGATTCGCCAACCACTTCCGGGCAAACACCAACGGACACAAACGCTCCCCGATCGGAGTATAAAAAACATTCCCATAGGCCATCATCCGCCGCACACTCTCGGCAGGCGCCTCGGGATCAAACGCCGCCCTCACACAAACCCCATAGGTCCCGATCCGCCGCTCCTCGTCAGGCAACGGCAACGGATCAGAGCCACCGATCACTTTGAATCCACGCCGCCGTCCCAGGGCCATCAGGGACGGGAAAGGCCAATACATCGGACGCAACGCCGTATCCCCCAGAAAGAAACTGCCCGCTGGAGCCTCTTCCAACAAACGACGGACCAACTTCCCCCGCGCGAAAAACCACTTCCCGGGCGACCAACTCAACACCGCCACCGCACCCGCCGCCCTGACTAACTCCAGCGTGCGCCTCACCGGCTGGCCATCAGGAATATCCGTATCAGTTCCAATGGCCAACACCTCCAGCCGCTCCGCCGTCACCACTTGCCGTCCGGCAATCAGGTACGCTTTTACCTTCCCCTCCGCCTTGACCACCAGCGCCCCCGGATCGGGCGAAGGCTCAAGGCCCCCCCCTTCCGATCGAAACCGTTCTGGATTCGCCCGAACCTCACGAAAAAAACCGAACCCAGCCCCTTCGGCCAAAAGCCCCACCAGCACCGCTCCACCATCCTCGCTCTTCCCGAGATTCTCCACCAGGGAACCCATAGCCACGCGCCAGTCGTACCCCGGATACAAATGCACATGCCCATCCACTCGAAGTGTCGTTACGCCGGAATTCATGATGCGCCTTTCATCAGCTCTGCCCGATTCCCTATGCTGATAGTTCATGTTGTCATATCTTGATTTCGTTTCAACCGCAAAAATCCCTTGCACACGGCAGCGTCCATCGGTATCAAACAACCATGTCTTTTTACCCCCAATGGATTCGCACCCCCTCCCTCCCCCTCGCCACCCTTCTATGCCTGATCCTGTCGGGCTGTCTCCCTGTCCATCACCCCCTCCCCCCCCCTTCAACCCCTACCCCCTCCACCCCCCTCTCCCGATCCGCCGCTGAACCCGTCATCCTTGTCCAGGCCGCCACCTCTGTCCCCGACCCTGCCGAACGCACCTACTACCGGCGCATGGCGGCCAAACTCGCCGACTGGCTCCACGACTCAGGCATCCCCGTCACTCTCGTGGATGACTCCAACGCCGCCAAGGCCATCCGTAATGACACCCGCATCGTCATCCTCTACTCCACCCAAACCCTCGACTCAGGCGAAGTCCGCGCCCTCTCCCGCTTTGTCGATCATGGTGGTAAACTCCTCGTCTTCCATGCCACCGATCCCCGGATCGCCTCCCTGATGGGCATGAAGCTTTCCCCCCGCATCCTGGCCAGCCGACCAGGCCAATGGAGCGCCTTCCGCTTTACCCCCGATGCTCCCCCAGGCACCCCCACCCGCATCGAACAGGATTCTCTCAGCCTCCGCCCCATCTATCCGGCATCACCCTCCTCCCGCATCCTGGCCTGGTGGGAGGACGCCACTGGCCGCCGCGCGCCAGAACCCGCCGGAGTCCTCTCCGACCGGGGCTTCTGGATCCCCCACATGCTTCAGGAAGGGGATACCCCCGCCAAAAAACAACTGCTCATCGCCCTTCTCGGCGCGTGCGACCCCGCCATCCGCAAAGCCGCTGCCGAACAGGCAATGGCTTCAGCCGGCACCCTCAACCGGTTCCCCGATGCCCGACAGGCACTCAGCGCCATCGAGAACATCACCCGGCCACAAAAGGCTGATGCCAAGTTCAGCGCCGTCCTGACACAAGCCGGCGAACTCCACTCCGAACTCATCCGTCAATATCGAACCGGCCAATACGAACGCGTCATTACCACCGCCCGCCTCCTGGATACCGCCGTCATGGAAGCCTACGCCCGGACGGCATTCCCCCGCCCTGGCGAATTCCGCGGTGTCTGGAATCATTCCGGAACCGGACTCTACCCCGGCAACTGGGACGCCACATTCCGAGTTCTATCCGACAGCGGTATTTCCGCCATCTTTCCCCATGTCCAACGCCCGTGGAGCGCCCACTACGCCAGCCGCCTCCTCCCTCCTTCATCCGTCGTCTCCACACTGGGCGATCAGTTGGCCGCCTGCCTCCCTGCCGCCCGCCGCCACAACATCGAGGTTCACGCCTGGGTCATTTGCTGGGCGATGGAGGGGGCCCCAGCCAGCCTTCTCGCCTCCTATCGCCGCGAAGGCCGCCTGCAAGTCTCCTCCAAAGGCGAACCCATTGACTGGCTTTGTCCTTCCGACCCCCGGAACCGTTCCTTCCAGATGGCATGCATCCGCGACCTCGCCACCCGTTATCCCGTTGCCGGAATTCATCTGGATTACATTCGCTTCCCGACAAAGGATTCCTGCTATTGCCCCGGCTGCCGCCAACGCTTTGCCCGCGCCTCCGGCCTCACCATCAACCGCTGGCCGGCCGATGTCCAATCCGGCCCCCGCATGGAGGCCTTCCGCCGCTGGCGTCGTGACCTGATCACACAATGGGTGGCGGACGTTCGCCAGGACTTAACGCGCGTCGCGCCTGCCATGAAACTCTCCGCCGCCGTCTATCCCGGCTACCCAGGCTGCCGCGACTCCATCGCCCAGGACTGGGGCGAATGGGCACGGCGCGATCTTGTGGATTTCGTATGCCCGATGAACTACTCGGAAAAAACCGGCAAGTTCGCGGAATGGTGCATCAATCAAGCCGCCTTCCCCGGAGTTCGCCAGAAACTGCTTCCCGGAATCGGCGTCACCGCCAACGAAAGCCGGTTGAATGCCGCTGACGTCATCGACCAGATTACCGCACTCCGGCAGAAATCACTGCCGGGCTTTGTTCTGTTCGACGCCAACCGCACTCTCGAAAAAGACATCCTCCCCTACTTGAGCATGGGCTCCACCGAAAGCAACTAAGTGGCCTTTCCATCCAGGGAATGCGCCTCTCCCGCCTTCCCGCCCACCAGCCAGTAGTACATCAACGGGATCACCACCAACGTAAACGCCGTCGACACAAACAATCCAAAGATGATGGACCACGCCAGCCCGCTGAAAATCGGATCAAGCGTTATCGGCCACGCCCCCAACAAGGTTGTTCCCGCCGTCAGGAATATCGGACGGAACCGCACCGCTCCCGATTCCATAATCGCATCCCGCAACACCATCCCCTTCTCAACCGATGTCCGGACAAAATCAATCAGGATGATTCCATTACGCACGACAATCCCCGCCAGCGCAATCATCCCGATCATCGCCGTCGCCGTAAAGAAAACCGGATTCTCATACCCCCCCACCGGACGATTGACCACCAGATTCAACAACCAGAAGCCGGGCATGATCCCGATCAGTGTCAGGGGAATGGACAACATGATAATTCCCGGAAGCGAATACGACCGGGTCTCGTACACCAGCAGGATGTAGATGCCAATCAAGGCAGCCGAGAACGCAAGCCCAAGGTCACGGAATACATCCACCGTGATTTTCCACTCCCCCTCTCCCGCCCACTCCGCACGAATGCCCTTCGGCAACGGATGTTTCTTGAACCATGACTGCAGGTTCAGCACGGCATAGGCCGGACCCTTCCCGGCCATCTCCCCCGTCACGTAAACCACTCGCTCCTGATTCTTGTGGAATATGGTCTGCTCAATCGTCTCCTTCTCAAATCGCCCGAGTTCCCCCACCGAAACCCCCCGCCCCCCGCGCCCCTTGACCACCAGATTCTTCAACTGCTCCGAATCAGACCGTTGATCGCGCGGCACCCGCAGGATGATCGGCAATTCATTCTGTTCCGTTGGCACATGGACAATGCCCGCCTGCATTCCACTCAGCGCCATGCGCAACGTCTGCACAACATCCTCAACCGCAATCCCGTTCCGCGCCGCCTTCTCACGATCCACCCTGAAGTAGAGCTTGTCCTGCGCCGCCTCCACGGAGTCATCCACATCCACAACCCCTTCCTCAACCCGCATCTGCCCCTTCACCGTCTGCGCCGCCACCACCAGATCGCCATACCGGTGATACGGCTGCCCGTAAATCTCGGCCACCACCGTGGACAACACCGGCGGCCCCGGCGGCACCTCCACCAATTTGATCGACGCTCCCGTTTTCTGCGCCAACACCTCAACGTCCTTACGAATCCGCAACACCAGCGCATGACTATCCATGGCCCGCTGCTTTCGCGGCAACAGATTAACCCGGATATCCGCCACATTGGGGCCCTGCCTCAAATAATAGTGACGCACCAACCCGTTGAAATCCATCGGCGAGGCAAACCCGACCGACGACGTAAAATCAATCACCTCGGGAATCGTCCGCAAAAAGGCCTCCACCTCGCGCACCACCGCATCCGTCCGCTCCAGCGTCGCCGTCTCGGGCATATCCACCACCACCTGGAACTCGTTCTTGTTGTCAAACGGCAGCATCTTGAGCGGCACACGCCCCGTCATCGCCAGAAACACCGACCCGGCAAACAAAAGCGCCGTAACCACCAGCAGCACCGCCGTTTTCCCCTTGGAATCCACCAGGGGCCCCATCACCCGAACATAAAACCGGTAGGTCGCCGTTCCGCGGACATTCGCCTCCGCCTCCTCGTGCCCTTTCACCTTGAGCAGTTTGTTCGAAACCCACGGCGTGATCGCAAAGGCCACCAGCATCGAACTGATCATCGCCAGCGGCACATTGAGTGCCATCGGCCTCATATACGGCCCCATCATTCCGGTAATAAAGAACATCGGCAAAAACGCCACAATAACTGACAACGTTGCCAGCACCACCGGCGGCATCACCTCGTTCATCGCCGCCGCCACCGCCTGCAACCGCGGTAATTTCCCCATCGCCAGATGCCGCCAGATGTTCTCCACCCCCACAATGGGGTCATCCACCAACAACCCCAGCGCCAGAATCAAGGCAAACAGCGTCACCCGATTGATCGTGTATCCCGCCATATAATTCACAAGCAACGTCAGGGAGTACGTAATGGGAACCGCCAGCACCACAATCGCCCCCACCCGCCAATTCATCGCCAACGCGATCAATCCGATGACCGTGATGATCGCGATCACCAGACTCTCGACCAGATTGTTGACCTTCTCGTTCGCTGTCTCGCCATAGTTCCGCGTCGTACGAACATTGACCTCATCGGGAATCACCCCGCCATGCATCCCTTCCATCGCCTTCTCAACATCCCGCGCCACCCACACCGCATTGCTCCCCTTCTTCTTGGCCACCGCCACCGTCACCACCGGAAATGTCTCCCCTTTATTTGAGTCTACGGTCTGTGGTCTATGGTCTAGGGTCTTCACCCCCCCCGCCCCAAATCCTAACCGCGAATACGTGCTCACTTCATCCGGCCCGTCCACCACCCGCGCCACGTCACGCACATAGACCGGCTTGCCCCCCTGCATCCCCACCATCACATTGGCCACCTCGTTGACGTCCCGCAAGAACGGGCCCGTCTCCACCGTGATCGATCGGTTCCCGCTCTCAAACGTGCCGCTCTCCATCTGCGCGTTGGAAACCTTCAGCGCCCCGGCAATCTCCATCGCCGACAGGTTGTAGGCCGCCAACCGCTCCGGATCAAGATAGGCCTGTACCACCCGCGGACGCCCGCCATGGATCGTCACCCGTGAACTGTTCGGAACATGCTGCAGGCGACTGACCACTTCCTCCGCCACCCGGTAAAGGTCCGACTCCTTGTAGTTCGAACTGTAAAGCGCCACGCTGACAATCGGAACATCGTCGATTTCCACCGGCTTGATAATCCACCCGGCTATCCCCGGCGTCGTCTTGTCAATATTCTGGAACACCTTGTTGTAGAGCTTGATCAGGCTCTCCTCGCGGTCTTCTCCCACATAGAACCGGACGGTCACCACCGCCATCCCCGGCCGCGACATGGAATAAACATATTCCACGCCGTCAATCTGATTAAGCAACCGCTCCAGCCGCGAGGACACCAACCGCTCGACCTCCTCGGCACTGCCACCGGGATACGAGACCATCACGTCCGCCAGCGGCACCACAATCTGCGGCTCCTCCTCGCGCGGCGTCACCATCAAGGCCACCACCCCCGCCACCATGGCAATCACCATCAACAGAATGGCCAGATTCCCCCGCAGAAAACTCATCACCATTCGCGACATCCAGGATGTTTGTTCTTCCATGGCTCAGCCCTCCTTCATCACAGGAACCGGCAATACGGCATCCCCGTCATCCAGTCCCGACAGGATTTCCACCTGATCGCCCTGCACAACACCGGTCTTCACCGTGCGCCGGAATGCACCCCCCTTCACCACCACCTGCACATACTCCAACTGCCCCACCCGATACACCGCCGACGCCGGCACCCAAAGCGTCGGCCTCGCCTCCCCTTCCACCAACAAACGGCCATACCCGCCCGGCAGAAGTTTAAACGCCCGAACCCCTATGCTCACCTTGATCATCTGGGTCCGTGTCATCGGATCCACTTCGCTCACAATCTCCTGTACCACACCGTCCACCGGATCCTTCACCCCCTCCAAACCAAGCTCCACTTTCTGGTTAAGCGCAACCCGCGACACCAACCGCACCGGAACCGGAACCTCCAGCCTCATCCGCGTCGCATCATACACCACCAATAACACCTGCCCCGGGCCCGCCAGATCCCCCGCCTCAAAACGACGATCCGCCACCACACCGTCAATCGGCGACACTATCCTCGTGTACCCCGCCATGACCCGCACCTGCTCCAGTCGCGCCTTCGCCCCTTGATATCCCGCCTCCGCCGCCATCCGCGCCTGCTCCGTCATCGCCGACTTCTCAAACAACTGCGTCGCACGCTTGTAGTCCGCATCCGCCTGCTTGAACTGCGCCTCCGCTCCACTCAGCTGCTCACGCAGTTCACGGTCATCCAACACCACCAGCAACTGCCCGTTGGTCACCACATCCCCCGCCGACACCAGCACCTCCCGGATCGTCGCACTCATCCGCGAACTCAGGCTGATGCGTTGTTCCGATGCCACGGTCCCCACAACCTCCACGCGCGACGCCGTCGGGGCCAGTTTCACCACCACGGGAGTCACGTCGGCAGGGACGGGAATACCCCTCTCAAACGCCAACTGCCCCGGCTCCACCTTGGTCTCCAATAATCCCGCCGACCAGATCACCAGTGCCGCCAACCCAACCACCCCCGCCACCGGCTTCCACACCATCGTCATCAGTCGTTTCAAATTCATTTCCTGTCCTCCTGCTATTACGTTCTGATTTCCATCTGACACACTTATTCATGCTGTCATGTTGAGCCTGCCGAGGCATCTCCCTCCCTTGCTTCACGGGAACTTCCTCGACTTCGCTCGGGATGACCATCCTGAACCCTGAACCCCGAACCCTCCCGCCCTTTCCCTTCTTCGCCCTCCACCTTCTCCTGCCAATCCAATCCCAGTTTGCCACTGGCGCGATCAACATCCGACTGCGCCACCCGGTAATCGTAATACGCCGCCGCGCGCCGCGTGCGTGTCCCCGTTCGCCCAACCTGGGCGGCCATCAACTCCGTAATATCCGCCGCCCCCTGCTGATAACGCTCTCTCGTGATCCGCAACACTTCCTCGGCACTCTGCACACTCTTCTCCACCACACTCATCCGCTCCCACGATTCCTCCTCACGCAATAACGACTGCTTGAGATCGAGCTGCAACTGATGGCGCACCTTGTCCTTCATCGCCTGGGCATTCCGCAGCATCGCCTTCGCTCCCGCCAGTCCCGCGCGCGTCCTGAACCCGTCAAACACATTCAACTCCGCCGCCGCACCCACCATATAACTCTGCTCGAAGTTGTCGAGGGCCTCGCTATCCCAGTCCGCCGACCCGAACGCATTGATCACCGGCAAATACTCACGCCTCGCCCGCTTAACCATCGCCTCCGCCGCACGCGCCTGAAGCTCCACCCCGGCCAACTCAGGCCGCTGCTCAACCCCGCGCTCACCCGCCGTCAATCGTTGCACCGGCTCCAACGGCGCCGTCACGGAAGCCACCACCGATTCCTCCATGATCTCCCGGCCCGCCGCCGTATTCAGCGCCGCCACCGCCAGCTTCCGCCCGTTGGTCACCCGGATCAAATCCTCGCGCGCCTGCGACAGTTGCACTTCCAAATTCAAAACATCCGTTCGAATCGCGCTACCCGCCTTGAACCGCTCGTTGGCCACCCTCAAACTCTCCTCGATACTCGCCACCCCTTCGCGCTGCACCTCCAGGAACGCCGTCGCCTGCAACACCCCGTAGTAGGCCTGCGTCACTTGGAAGATAAGCTCGTTCCGCACCACCGCCGTCATGCGTTCCGCCGCCTCGCTCGACAACCTCGCGGCCCGTCCATCCGCAGCCCGACGCCCACCATCGAACAACCGCCACTGGGCCCCCACGCTACCGCGAAGGTTCTCTGTATCATCCGGCTGATTGAAATCCTTCTGCAACGACGCCTTCCTCTGGTTGAGCTGCATGAAAAACGCCTGCGGCGGATTATCCGTCCTCGTCCAGTTGGCCCCCAGCGTCAGTTGAGGATAGTAGGCCGACTTGGCCTCCTGTACCGCCGCCCGCGCCGCCTCCAGTCGCGCCTCGGCCCCCTGCAAATCAGGACTCGATTCCAGCGCGGCTCGAATACACTGATCCAGCGATTTCATCCCCGGCTCCCCGGCCAGCGCCCCACCCGCCAGCAAAACACCCGCCACCCCCATCAACCACATGCGTTTGGCTTTCTTATTCATGTCCACCTCCTTCTCCACACTCGATTCGCGACAATATATTCAAATATCATAATATGTCAATAAGTCTTTTTCCTCTCGCCTTTCATACTTCATAATTCATCCTTCATACTTGCCCTCCCGCCCCTCCCCATCAACCATCACCCA
>CAZSSA010000025.1:0-28258 GCA_964609375.1 uncultured Verrucomicrobiota bacterium
CCGAAGTCCCGCGCCACGATGGCGCCGTGACTCAGCACGCCGCCGCGCTCCACGACCAGCGCCCTGGCATGCACGAAAAGGACCGTCCAGCCGGGATCGGTGGACGGGCACACCAGCACGTAGTCGGTGGCCAGCCCCCCCACCTCCTGGGGATCGTGGACGATGCGCGCAAGGCCGGTGGCGATGCCGGCGGCAATGGGCTCGCCCGGAATCTCCCTGGCCCCCTCATACCGCTTCGGCAGCCCCATGTCCTCCAGATGCTGCGTGTCCACCACCGCGGCCATTTCGAGGCGCCGGGCCGATTGCCAGCGCAACTTGCGGGCGGCGATCACCGGCAGCAGCTCCTCGCGGCGCCGCTCGAACTCCGGCAACTCCTCCATGGTCAGGAAGAACAGGTCGCGCCCGAGGCCCCAACGCTCCGCCAGTTCGACCAGCACAAGGCGGATGGTCTCATACCCCATCATCAGATAGTGCTTACCCGACTCACGGTACGGCAGCAGGCGCTGGGCGTCGCGCAGATCGGCCATGACCGTCTCGCACAGGGAACTTCCGCCCCAGTGTCGCAGGGTCTCCGGCAAGGCCTGCTCGGCCTCCCGCCGCCGCTGCGCGTTGCGCTCGTGGAGTTCCCCCGGCAGACGAGCCCCCGGGTTCGCGTACATGGCCGCCACCTGCCGGATATACGAAGGCTCCTCGCGCCAGCGCGGCTTGGCCAGCTCCATTTCCTCGACCGCGCGGTGTCCGTAGTCTTCGAGAAAGGACTCCAGCGTGCGTTGCCCCCGCCCCACTTCGCTCAGGGTGATCCCCTGCGCGATCGTCGTGTCGCCCTCGAGCCCCTGCGTCAGCGTCAGCGCGAGGTGCATCCCGGCCTCCGGCCCCATCAGTTGCACGAGCGTTCCCCGGAGCGCGGCCTCGGCGATGCCGCCGAAGAAGCCCGGCTTGAGCGACTCGCCACCGAAATCGTCCAGCACAACGCCGATCCGCGCGCGCAGTTCGGCGAGGAGGTCGGCCGTCGCCAGGGCCTTCAGGTCCTGTCGGCGCCTGGCCGCGACCCATTGGAGATACGGCGGCAGGATCTCCCTCTCGAAACGATCCGCCACCGTCCGGCGCGCGGCCTTCATGAGGCGGGAACACTTGACCATGCGCCGGATCAACCCCGGCAACGCCGCCAGGAACCGGCCGTCCGCGCGGGTCGGGTCGAACGTGGCGGGCGCGGCATCCATCACCTTGGGGTCCCGGACCACGGCCTCCAGGTCGTAGCGGAGCGGCATGCCGTCCCAGAACAGGCTGGCGGCCCGTTCAGGATCGGCGTAGACGCGGCCGGCAATGAGTTCCAGGAATCCCTCGCGGCACACCTGCCCGCTCGGGCGGTAGCCCAGATCGCGATACATCCGGCCAAAGCCGCCGTCGCCGCTCATGAACGCGCGCACGATATCCCACGTCAGCGGCGTCGGGGCGGGCAGGGTCTCCCCCAGGTTGTGCGCCACCCAGACGCGCCGCCGGGGACCCGCCAGTTCGCGCAGGCGGTAGATCTCCTCCTTGCGCCCGACTTCGACGTCCTCGAGCACGTCCAGACCGCGGATCGGGCGCGACTGCAGAAGCGCGAACCGGCCGCCGGCGTAGCCGAACTCGATGTCCATCGGTTGCCCGAAGAACTTTTCGATGTCCATGCTGATTCCGGCCAGTTCCCGGATCTGCGCCCCGGTCAGGGTGACCGCATCCGCATCCCGTTTCGCGTCGTCGCCGAGCGCGGCGACCCTGTGGGCCTTGTGCCCGATGGTCTTGCGCTTGATATCGAAGCTGCCGCGGTCAACGATGAAGTTGTCGGGATGCACGTCGCCGCTCACCACGGCCTCGCCGAGCCCGTAGGCGGCCTCGATCACCATCTCCCCGGCCTCGATGTTGTTCGGGTTGGCGGTAAAGACAATGCCGGAGATCTCGGACGGGAACATCGCCTGGACGGTGACCGCCGTGCCGTTGCAGCCGCGGATGTCGTGTTCCCGCCGGTAGGTGATCGCGCGCTCGTTGTTCCACGACCGGAACACCGCCTCGATGCACTGCGCGAGCGCATCCCAGGGTGTGGCGGGAAACTCCCGGTCCGTGCGCAGGGCGTATAGCTTGAGATAGCACCCGGCCTCGGCGCGCGGGTCCGCCTCCGGGTGCCGCCCATGTTTCCACCCGGCGCCGGCGGCGACCTCGCGCGCCGCGGCCTCAAAATCGCCCACGCCGATCCCCGCCACCGTCTTGCCGAACATCTGCACAAATTGCGCATAAACGCTCCAGAAGTGGCGGTCGTCCGGCGCGGCGCCGGATGGATCGAGTCCGCAGTTCAGAATCGTGTCCATCATCCCCGGCATGGAAACGGCGGCGCCGGAGCGCACCGACACCAGCAGCGGCGGCCGCCCCCCGAACACGCGTTGCGTGGCGCGCTCCAGGCGGGCGAGCTGGTCCCGGACCTCCGCCTCCAGTCCCTCCGGCCAGCGCCCGTCATGGTCCAGGTACAGCCGGCAACATTCGGTCGAAATGACGAATCCCGGCGGAACCGGCAGGCCCGCCCGGCACATGGCGACCAGGCTGGCGCCCTTGCCGCCCAGGATGTCCTTGCGTTCGGGATCGCCCTCGACGTTCCCCCGATCAAAGAAATAGGTCCAGCGACGGTTCATCGTTTCACCTGTGGTTTGCTGCCGATCAGCCCCTTCTCGACTGTCGAAAAATACACCATGCCGTCCCCCACGATCGGCGGGGCGGCAAAGGTTCCCAGCCACCTGGCATCCAGCCAGCGCTCGACTGCACTCTCCCGGCCCAGCCCCGCCTTTTGCAGGGCGCCGGACCGGTGCGCGAAGAGCAGGGTTTCGCCCAGCAGCGAGGGCGGGTAGCCGGGCAACGCCCCGGGAATCCGGAGGACAACTTTGCCGGACCACGCGGCCGCCACGATCTCGCCGTCGGTCGTCACGACCGCCACCCGCTCATCATCCGCACAGAGCGGCGCGGCGGACGGAACACACGGCACACGCCATAACTCGGCGCCGTTGTCGAGACTCAGTCCGATCAGGCCGTCCGGCGTGGCAACGACAGCCACGTCCTCGTTCGCTACCGGACCGCATAGGGCCGGCTGCAGAGCCGTCTGCCGCCAGCGGATCCGGCCGTCACCGGCCTCGATGCCCGCCACACCGCGGTCGTCCGTGGCCACCAGCACCAGTTCCCCCGCCAGGCATGGCGGCCCCACGGCGCGGCCCAGCGCCGCCGACCAGCGCACCCGGCCCGCCCCGGCACCCTCCGTCTCCAGGCACGAGAGCTGCCCTTCGCGGACGAACGCGAAGAGCCGGGACGGGGTGAGCAGCAGCTCGCCCGAGGCTCCGGCATCCACCGGCACCTGCCACAGCCCTTCCCCGTTGACGGCGCTCACACAGCGGAATGACCGGCCCGTCTGGCCGGGTGGCCCGTCCACAAAATAGACGCGGCCCGTCGTGGCCGCGACAGCCCCGTGCGGCGGCAGCGCCGTCGCGACAAACCACTTGTGGGTTTCCGGAGCGCGGGCGGGCGCGCCGCCTTCCTTCGACAAACCGCCGACCGCCAGCGCCACCAGGCCGGTCCGCCCGGCCAGCGCCACCGTCGCGTACAACGTTCCATCAAGAAAAGCCGTCGGCGTGACGCAACGCGGCGCCGCATTCGAGCCTTCCGCAACGGCCTCATCGGCCGGCCAGCGCCAGGCGAAGGCGCCTTTGGACGGCAGCGCGCTGCCGTCCAGCCAGCCCGAGCGGCCCGCCCCGCCGCGGGTCCCCGGCCAGAGCGGCTCGGGTAGCCGGTCCGGCGGCGTGCCCAGGCAGAGGAGCCCCTTTTCGGGACTCCCGACGTAGACATGGCCCCCGCCCACAACGGGCGAACTCGTGAAGAGGTCACCTTCGCCAAGGCTCGTCCGCCACACCGGCCGCAACGTGCTGCGGTCCAGACCGAACAGACGGCCGCTGTCGGTCACAACGTAAACGTGCTGCCTGCCCACGGCGGGAGACGCCTTGATGCCTTCGTGAACGTCCCATTCCGCGAGGAGTTCGTTGTCCAGGCTCACGCACAGGAACAGGCCGTCCATGGCGGCAAAGTAGAGCCGGCCATCGGCCGCCGCCGCGCAGCCCAGCAGGGTCTGGCGCAACGACCGCTTCCAGAGCAGATCGCCTGTCTTGGTGTCAAACGCCCAGAGCGCACCGCCGGCCGCGTACTTCGGCGCCAGTTCGTCAATCTCCTTGCGACTCACGCCACGACTGCGCAACTCCTCCTGCTTGCGCGCCCAGTACTGCTCGGCGCTCTCGACGAAGTTGCCGTTCCCCATGCCGACGAACAGGCGGTCGCCCACGATCGTGGGCGATCCCCAGACGGGCATCGGCGTGTCCACGTGCCAGAGTTCCCGTCCCGTGGCGGCATCCAGACAGGCGACCCCGTTCCAGTCGCCCTCGCGCAGGGCGGCTGACGTCAGGTAGACGCGCCCGTCGTCGGCGGCAAGGGAGGAATCGCAGTGGAAAAGGGCGTTGCCGCGGGCCAGCCCCTTGACGTGCCAGACCACGGGCGACTCCCCGGCCGGCGGGTCGAGCCGGAGCCCGTAGACACCGTCCGCCCCGGCGCCGCAGAAAACCCTGTCGCCGGCGATGCAGGGCGACGATTCCACGTGGCTGCGGGTCCGAACGTCCCACAGCTTCTTCCCTGTTTCGAACGAAAGACACACGATGCGGGCATCGGTTGTCAAGTGCAGCCCTTCCCCGCAGACCACATATTTCCCCGCCACCGATGGCGAGGAGAACGTCGCGCGGAAATCCGGCGGCGCATACTCCCAGACAACCGCGCCGCTCTCCGCGTCCAGACAGTAGACGGCGCCCCGGTCGGCGAACACCTCCTTTTTCGCTGCCGACGCCAGGACACGGTTCCCCACCAGCGCCGGCGAGGAATAGAAGGTCTTGAACTTGCGGTCAAAGGACCACACCGTTCCGCCGCCGACCGGGTCCGCCGCCGCGTCGTCCGCCGGAGCGCCGCGCCGTTCCGGGCCTCCGCGAAACATGGTCCACTCCGCTTTTCCGCGGTACACGCCGGCCCGGCCTTGACGGCAGCCGGGGATCCTGGAAAACCCGTAGCTTCCGGCGCCGATCACCGCCACCGCGAGGAGCGTCGCCCACTTGTTCCGCCACAGCACCTGCAGGCCGATCTTCAGCGATGACGGCTTCAGCATGGCGATCAGCGCGCCGCCGATCGCCACCAGGATCGCCGGCAGAATCGCCAGCAGCACCTGCAAGGGTCCGATCAGGATCGGCACCACCGCCAGATGCGTCAAACCGCCGCCAAGTCCTATTGAAATGTCCATACAATCTCCATCCATCGACCTGTCTGTTGTATTCGTTCAGCGCGCCGTGCGCCCCGCGCTGCCGGCCGCCGCTTCGCCCGGCGCCGCCAGATTGAAACATCCAACGCCGTCTTTGAGACGCAGGAACAACTTGCCGCCCGAAACCGACGGCGACGCGCACGACGCGGCGCGCATGCGGGGGAGCTTGCCCGCCAGTTCGAACTTCCCGGAAGAAGCCAGGAACATCATCAACGTGCCGCCGTCTTCCACTGTCGCGATCACTTTGCCGTCGGCCAGCACGGGCGAGCTGATCTCGCCATAGCGCAACTTCTCCTCCCACATCACGCGGCCATCGGCAAGCCGGACGCAGATGGCTCTGTTGGCCCCAACCGCGTACACGTGGCCTTCATGGAGGATCGGGGTCGTCCCCCTGTCTCCCGCCGGCACGGACCATGCCAGGTCGGCCTTGTCCGGCGACATCCGGTAGGCCACCAGGCCGGGGGCCTTGCCCTCGCCGAACAGGACAACCGTGTCGCCCTGGACGACCGGCGTCCCGCTGCCGCTGCCGGGAACCGTCCAGGCGATGGCGCCGTCGGCGGCGTCCACGCACGACAGGGCGCCGCCATTGGCGATCACGAACGACCGGCCGCCGCCAGACCAGGACACGGGAGATGGGTTGCTGCCCTTGACCTTCGGTTGGGTCCAGACGACCGCGCCGTCCGCGGCGTTCAGCGCCGTCAGTGCGCCGGCCTGCACGATGACCTTGTCGCCCAGAAGCATCGTTGAACTGGAAATCGACAACCCCTTGGTTTCAGCCTGCCAGACCAGCTTGCCGTCGGCAGCGTTGAGGCAGTAGATGACGCTGTCGCCGGCGCCATAGACCCGTCCGCCGGAGACGCACGGGGTGCTGGAACTGCCCCAGTGCGATAGCCGGCTCGGGAACTCGGTCTTCCATAGGATTTTTCCATCGGCCACGCTCAGGCACACGAACACGTCCTTTGCCACAGCGTTGGTGGAGGCCCCCTGCTCCTTGCTTTTCCAGTTGACGTACAGATACGCCCTGTCGCCCGCGACGGAAATGCTGCCGAACCCTCCCTGATCGCCGCTGGGAATGTTCCCTGTCTTCCACAACAGCGGAAGGCCGTTTGTCGGCAACGTCGTCACCAGCGCCGGGCTGCCTGCGGCAGTCCCGTTGCGGTCCGGCCCGCGCCACTGGTTCCAGTCCCCAGCCGACGCCGCGGCACAGACCAGAGCGGACGCCGCCAATGTCAACCCACGCATTACTGTCTTCATGATCGCGTTCCTTCTTTCTGTCAATCCGTACGGTACGATAGCTCGCTGCCTCCCTGGCGCCTAACGCCTAGTCCCTATCGCCTGCGCCACCGCGCCGGCCAACTCCAGCAGTTTTGCGTCCTCCGCATCCTGCATGTAGCGCGGCATGAACGCGCCCTTGGCAAAGGCCTGATCCCGTTCGCCGGTCACCGGCGTGAGGTAGCGCTCCGCCCGCGCCTTCAGTTCGCCGCTGAGCAATTTCTTGTGCAGCGCCTGGCGTACGAAGATGACCGCCTCGGTCAGTTCCAACCCCTCGCGGAACATCTCGAAACGCTCGGTCGCCACCGGGCCGTCGGGGCCGGGATAGAGCAGCGACATGTTGGTCCGTTCCGTATTCGCCCAACCCGCCCCGCCGGCGGCCGGCGGAACGACATAGCGGCCGGTCGGGGATTTCAGCGGAAAGATATCCGCCCCGAACTCGCCGACCCCGTCAAACCCCCTGTGCAGGGTATTGATCTCGATGAGCCGACGCACTTCCCGGAGTGACGACTTGTCCATGATGGCGCCACGGACCGCGCTGCAGTAGGAGTTGCGCTGCGGGCCATCGAGCGCCCAGAGCGGCGGGAGATTGCCGGTCGGGGTCGACTTCACGCTGTAGGATTGGCGGACGGTCATGCGCACGACCTTCGCCGGGTCAACCCCCGCTTGCGGGTTCTGCTTCACCCAGGCCTCCAGGCCACCGGGGTTGGCGGAGCCAAATGCCGCCCCGGTTGTGGAACCATCGTCGGCGCCCTTGAACATGCCCACGAACCGGGCGCCTTCAAAGGTCCAGTGGCTGACCCAGCTCCACTCGCCCGCCGGCCAGAGCTTGTGCGCGTTTTCCACCACGGCGGGCTGCGGCGTACCGAACTCGCGGTTGTAACCCAGGGTTGTATGGTTCAGCCAGCCCCGCTTCTGGAGTCGCAGCAGGATGCCATCGAAGACCGGTTTCCAGAAGGCGTAGCTTTCGGGCGTGCCCAGCGGCGGCTGGGGGATCTTGTCGAGCTTGCCGGTGGCCGGATCCAGGACCGAGACCGTCGTGCCGCCCCAGTCGTTCACATTCAGATCGCCAAGGACGGATTTAGCTCCCGGCCAGCAGTTCAGCCGCAAGGTATTGGGCGTGCCGACGGTCTTGGCGACCATGTCCAGGTACTTGTCGAAGACCGTGAAGTCGTGCGTGAACGACCCGTCCGGCTGCTTGATCCAGCGCACGAGCGTTTCCGGGTTGTCCCGCCCGCAGAAATTGATCGTCAGGTTGGCATGGACCTGACGGGAGTTCACCTCCGCCAGGAGCGCCAGCGTCTTGCCCACCAGCTCGAAGTGCCGCTCGGAGTAGTTGGGCACCCCATAGTGCCGGGCCAGCACCTCTTCGGCGTGATAGAGCCCGTTCTGGATGCGAAAATCCTTGGGATCGGGCATCGTCCAGGCGCAGACGTTCACCCGCAGCGGCACCTTCGTCTCCGCCAGCCCCTCCGCCGCGACGCTCACCTGCCCCTCGTACTCACCGGCCGGGAGGTCGCGCGGAACCTTGACCGTGAACCAGAGCGGCGCCATCGCCGCAGTCCGCAGGGCCCGGCGCTCCATTCGATAGCCGTAGAAGTTGGCCGCCGGCAACGAAGCCTCGATCACGGGAATCTCAGCGGGAAGGGCGTCGAGCAGCCCCTCGAACCGGGACGGCGGCGCATAGCTCTTCGCCGCCGTCGCCGGTACCGCGTAGCGCACCCGCACGGCCGCGGCGGCCAGTTTGGCGCCCGTCTTCGTCTGGAGATCGCCCACCGCAACCTTCAACCCCTTGATCGGCTGGCCGGAACTGACCATCAGCCGGCCGGAAAAGACGCTGTTCCGCGCGGCGCGGATGACGATCGGTTCCAGCTTCCGGGTGGCGTCACCGTAATCGAAGGCGGTGACCGAGTCATAGGGCTTGGCGTTCCAGACCTGGATGCCGGCAGGCCGCGGTTCCGTCGCCGCGCCGGACGGCGCCACGGTCAGCCGCGCGTTCAAGATCCCGATCGGCGGCCAGTCTTTGCGTTGCCACTGAACCTCTCCCGCCTTCACCGCCTGTTGGGGAATCGGGGCGGCGTGACATGCGATGGCGAGCACATTGACGCCGGGTCGCAGGAGCGCGGGGGGGATTACGAAATCGCGCAGATGGCGGTCGCGCAGCGCCAGCCGGTCCTGGTTCTTGGTGTCCTCCCAGGAGAGCGGCTTGCCGGCCGGTGTCAGGAACGCCTCCACCGGATAGTCCTGGGCCACGGTGTCCGCCAGATCCTTCTTGCCCGCGGCCAGGTTGGAGCGCACCGCTTCCTTGCCGTTGACATAGACCACCACCCCACCCCAGTAGTCCAGGGAAAGCCGGCACGCCTTCACCTGGGCGGGATCCTTGACCGTGAACGCAGCGCGCGTCAGCAACACGGACGTGTCGAATTGGGTGAACGGCCCGGTGGTTCCGAACGCGAAGAGAAAGTCAGAACCAGGCGCACTGCTCCAAAACGGGGATGAGGGCTGAGGCAGCCGCTCCCGGGGCCAGGCGCCGGCGTCGAAGGTCGGGTCAGCCCAATCCGACGTCGGCGCCGGGGTTGCATCCGAGGCCTTCCACTCATTCGCCAGGCTCCAACCGCTCATATGGGCGAAACTCGATGCTTCCATCCCCCCGTGCCTTGCGAACTTCACCCGCCTCAGCGAGCCATCCTCGTTGCGGACGTGGTTCGGGCCGGCAACGCGGAACTGCGACCAGAGCGTGTTTTCGCCCAGCAGCACCGTTTCATCGGCCGCGGGTGCCGGCGCCGCCGCCGGTTTTGCCGGTTCCGCCGCCTGCACCCACCCGGCCGACAACACGACGGCCGATATGACCCACCAATTTCTTGTCTTCTTCATTGTCATTTTCCTTGTTCGTTTCATGGGTGAGGGCTAGGGATTCAACTTCTGTCCGGGACGGCCCGGCTCGGGATTCCCAGCGTCGATCCACACCAGGCCCGAGACAGCGTTCGTGACCGGGCCGCTGTCAAATTCCACGGTGACCGTCAGCCGGCGGCGGGTGTTGCAGTGAACGCGGGAGACCATGGCCTCCGACGGGACCACGCGTAGGGAACCGCCCACGTGTTCGGCCGCACAGTTCCAGCACTCGATGGCGCCATCTTCGCCTTCGATGATGAAGGCATGGGGCAGCGCCACCTCCTCGAGGCACTTGAAGATCTCATGGACGTCGTTGTCACAGCAGCCGCCGTCGCCGCCGCGCGGCCAGCGGCCATCCGGCGGAGGGAAAGGCGGCTGGCCGCCAAAGGCGCTGTTCACCCAGGTATCAGGCCATGACTCACCGGGACCCAACCCCCCGGCCTGCGGATCACCGCCCCAATAACCGGTGACGAGCGTATGCGCCGGGGCCTTGTACCACCCTGAGATCATGGGCAAGTACTCTTCCCCGACGATCGTCTCGACGCAACGCCCTTTGCCCGGGGCATCCGGAAACTCCTTGAATATCTTGGCGGCGATGAAGGGGTCGCTGACGAATCCCCAGCGCAACGTGCCGCTGTCGGCGTCGATAAGTTGGACACAGGCGCCAAGGGCATCCATGGTCTGCCGCAGCCAGTCGGGCTCGCCCGTGAGCAGGTAGAGGTAGTAGAGGCCGTAGATCCGCCAGGCGCTCCAACCGTGGGGCGAGTTCATCATGTTCGGCGAGGCCAGGATGTCGTATTGCGCCTCCCAGAAGCGCAGGCTGCCGCCGTTCATCCGGCAGTCCGGCACCAGCAGTTGGGAGAGGCAACGGTGCCCGTTGGCAAAATACCGGGCGGCCGCAAGGTACTTTTGCCTCTCCGCCGGATCGTCCTGCAGCAGGGCGAACATCGCCAACTGGGCGCAACTGCAGGAAATCATGCCGTCCTCGTAGGTCATCTCGCCTTCCGTCTGGATGTTGTCGAGGCTCCGGACCAGTTCATCCATGGCGCGCCGGACGGAGTCGCGATGGCGTTCATAACGCGCCTGCCAGCGCGGGTCGGCGGCGCCCAGCCGCCGTTCCTCTTCCATGACTTCCATGATCGACTTGCCGATGTAGATGACCGAAGTGTAATGGATTTCCCCGTTGCGGTAGGCGCCGTCAGCGGATTGCTTGGTGAGCATCAGGTCGGCCAGCGCCGCGGCGAACTCGAGATCGCGGAGATCTCCGCCGGCCTGGTAGCGATCCACCATCAGGCTGGCGGCGCAAGCGTGGTTCTGGATGCGATCCTCCCAGGAGGTGGGCCGCATCCGCTCCATGTCGTACATGGTCGGCCAGATCTCCTGGAACTTCCGCTCGGCCCGGGCGTCCAGGGCGGCATCGGGGAGATGACGCCGGGCCAGGAAGCACGAGAAGAAACCCATCCAGCCCTCGACATGCGAGGAGCCGATCTGGGCTTTGTCCAGGGCCTCCGCACGCGCCCGCCTCAGGTACCAGGACCAGGGGCGCCGAACGTAAATCTTCGCCTCGGCGACCTTGCCCCCCGGTGTTTTCTCCGTGAAGGTGCAAACCCCGGCCGTGCCGCCCGGAAACACCTGTTTGCGGGTTGTCGCCGCGCCGAAGACGCTGACGCCCACGGCAGTGCCGGGCTCGACGGTGTGGCGGTCACACGCGATCATCGGCGCGCCCGTCGTGGCCGCGAGGCGCGGTTTCACCTGCGCGAGCGCCGGGATCGCCTCCAGGAAGATCGTCCACTGCCGCCGCTCGCCGGGGCGGAGGCGGTCAAGCCCCTGCGGGTGACGCTCCGGCAACGGCCCTCGATGCAACAGGTCCAGGCTCAAGGTGTAGATGCGGTGCTGCCACGGCTTGTACTCGAGATGCCAGGCGGCCACCGGATCGGGCGAACTGATCCCGAGAATGCGGCCGCGCGGGGTCATCGCGTATCCCCAGAAGTGCGTCTTCTCGCAACGCAGCAGGGTCGGGAAATAGCGCTCGTTCCACTCGGGGAATGTCGCCATGTAAGTGTCGAGGCCCAGGATCAAGGACAACCGTCCGGGGGCATACGCCCGGGCTCCGCGATTCTCCACGGTGACGGCGAGCCGCAGGCGTCCACCCTCGACCGCATACGCAAGGCGGTGGTGGATCTCCTCGTGAGTTCCGCTGAACACCGGCTCTCCCCCGTCCTCCTGCCGCAGGGCGACGCCGCCATCGAAGCGCGGTCCCGCCCACTCGTCGGACCGGAACCCGATCGACTCCCACTCCTGGGCGCAACGCACCCGCAACGACGCCATGGTGCCGTCGCCACGCAAGGCGCACGTCAACCCGTCACTCTCTTGCCCGATCCTTATCGTCGAGAGGTTCATGATGGTCATATGGCATACATGGCCTCGACATGCCGCCAGAGCGTGTTTTCCTGGCGACCGTCGCGCAGGTTGAAGCCGCCCTCCCAGGCGTCGAGGTTGTAGTCGAGCCGGAACATATCGAGCCGGTACCGCTCGATCAGGCGCAGAATGGTGCTCTCGACATACTCCCGCACCGCCGGCTTGGCGAGGTCAAGAACGCGCTCCACCGGCTTGCCGTAGCGGGTGATAAACCAGTCCGGATGTTCGGTCGCCAGCTTCGAAGCCTTGCCGGCGCTCTCGATCTCGACCCACAAGCCGCAGCGCAGCCCCTTGCTTCGGGCATAGTCGAAAACAGGAAAGAGGTCGTTCGGGAGACGATTGCCGGCCTGCCAGTCGCCGCTCGTGTCCGGCCAAGGCGTGTTGGCATCGGCATACCAGCCGGCATCGACCATGAACAACTCGGCGCCGATCAGCAGGTCAAAGGCCGGCAATTCCTTGATTTCGTCGTTGGCGTAGAAGGGCACGCCGGTATCCTGCAGGAAGGCGGCGACAAGTCGCCCGTCAATCAGGCGCTCGGTGTACACGGTGGTGCCCGAATGATAGCGCCACCCGCGCTGGGGTTCGTTCAGTTCGGTAATGCGTGTTGTCATAGACTCTTTCCTTTCTTCAGGCGTTAGGGGCTAGGCGTAAGCCGCCTAACCCCTGGATCCTACTTGACTTCCACCCTGACGCGTCCGCCGCTCTCCAGGACGATTTCCTTCTGCTGCGGGGCGCCGCCGGGCAGACGCCACTTGATCATCACCGGGCCGGCGTCCCTGCGGCCGAAACACGCCTGGCTGACGCCGGGCGACACATTCCACGCTCCAAGACAGCGGTTGCCGATCCAGCCTGTGACGGTCACCGGCCCCTTGTACGGGCCGACAACGGACAGGGCGGTGACCGCCATGCGCGCCTCGTTGTCGCTGTTTTCCCGGAACAAGCTCCAAACTTCGCCGTTATTTAGGGCCAGCACCATGTCCTGCGCGCCGTCGCCGTCGAAATCAACAAGACAGGCCGACTGCTGTCCGCCCTTGGCGTCGTTGGCCTCGGGAAGCAGATGTTGCGCGCCCACGTCCACGGTATTAGCCAGGCCGAAACTCCGGAAACCGCGGTTGAAGAACAGATAGGGACTGCCGCCGCGATAGGCGGCCAGGATGTCCTGCCGGCCGTCGTTGTTCATGTCGCCCGCCATGCAGTCGGAGCCGACGGCCACGCAGGCATAGACGAACTCACCGGTCAACCCGGTCTGGTTGGCGAATTTGCCATCGCCTTCATTCTCCCAGACGGACCAGTCCTTGGAGTTGAAGGTGAGCACGTCCAGCCGGCCGTCGCCGTCGAAGTCGCCCAGGCACGCACCGGTCAGCCCCGTGCCGAGACTCACCGCGCAAGCCGCACCCACTCCAAACTTGCCGACGGCCGTGCCACGGAACCAGACGCTCCCGGCTTCGCGCAACGCCAGCACGTCGGCCAGGCCGTCACCATCGAAATCGGCCACCAGGCAGGGGCCGGCCTTGCCGAGTTTCGCCGGATCAATCCCGGATGCGGCCAGGGGTGTCACCGTGACCTTGCCCTCGGCGTCCAAGGCCACGAGCTTGGGCCAGGCGTTGCCGTTGACAAGCAGCCCGGCGCGTCCCTTGGTCCCCACGTCCAGGGCCGTCAGGCCGAGGCAGCCGTCGGCCGCCGCGGTGCCCAGGTCCAGCGGCCTGGCCACGAACTTGCCGTCGGCCTGCTGCGCGTGGAGCGAGAAGGCTTTACCGTCGAAGGAAATCAAATCCAGCCGCCCCTGCCCGGCGAAATCGCCCCAGGCGTACGCCAGCGACTTCGACGACAGGCCGCGGGCGGCGGTGATGTCGGTCCACTTCCTCGTCTTCGCGTCGCAGACGAGCAGGCAGTCGCCCTGGTCGCGGGCAACGTAGAGCACCAGCTTGCCGTCACCGGCCAGGTCCACCGGCCGCACGGCCCGGATCGCGCCTGGGAGAGTGGCGGCCTTCACCGGGCCGGCGCTCCAGGCGACGCCGTCCGTCACCGGCGCGTCGGGGTCATCGTCCTGCAGGACATAGTCCACGGCCCGGCGGAGCATGTCGGTGCCGCCGGCCCACGTGGCCTGCATCGGCTTGTCAATGTTGTCGAAAAGCCATTGGCTGTCCCCGGCGCCGACCAGCAACGCCCATTTGCCGGACACGTGCAGATAGCCGATGGTCTCCGCCCCTCCCTCGCCTTCGCCGAACTCGCCCACAAAGAACAACGCCGGCTTCTTAGCGGCCGCGAGGCTGCGGAAAGCATCGGCAGCCTCCGCGTTGCGCGCCTTGGAGAGGTCGAAGCGAAAGGATCTTTTCTCCGTCCCACCCTTGAGTACGTCACGGACAGCGGCGTCATATTGATCCATCGACGCCCCCTCCTTGAGATCCACCGAGACGATCAGCTTGGACTGCTTCACGAGATGGATCGGTGTGAAGCGGGGATTAATGGCGGCGTCAGCAGCCAGGGTCCACAGACAGGCCGCAACGGCAAGCGCCGCGGCGGCAAGATAGCGGTTTGGGTTCATGCGGGTCTCCTTGTGGTTGTGATTCCGATCGTGGTCCAACTTTGTCGAGTCAATACTATCATGCATCTGCGTGATATGTCCTGCTGTCGCGGTCACGGTGCGGCGTTTGCCGTAATCACCAAGCGACAGCCGAAATCGGGATGAAGACCCAGCGTGGGATAACCGTCGCGGGGCGTCTGGGGATTCTGCCAGATATTCGGCCCGTTTCTCCCAATCCCGAACAGATTCGCCTTGTACTCGTCGCGGGCCGCCGAACGGCAGAAGAAGCCGTAATCCGCCCAACTGCCGCCGCGGATGAGCCGATTTTCCTGTTGATCCGGGCCCACCGGATCCGTCACGTCACCATCCGGGTACTTGTGTGGGGCGTTCTGGCACCACTCCCGCACATTACCGTGCATGTCATGGAGGCCCCAGGCGTTCGGCTTTTTCCTGCCAACGGGATGCGTCATGCCATCGCTGTTGCCAAGGTGCCACCCCATCTCATCCAGATTCCCGGCGTATGCACCGGTTGTCCCCGCCCGGCAGGCGTATTCCCACTCCGCCTCGGTCGGCAGGCGCAATCCACCCCCGGCCTTCTGGCAGAAAGCCTGGCAGTCGTCCCAGGAAACGGTCTCCACCGGCGCCTCCGGGCCGACATTCCTGAAGAGCGACGGGTTGCTGCCCGTCACCTTCTCCCACTGCGCCTGCGTCACCTCGCATTTCCCCATGTAAAACCCTTGGGTCAGCGTCACCCGGTGGAGCTTCTCGCCAGCCAAATGTTTCCGCTCGGTTTCCGGCATGGAAACGGCCGCATCGTCCGGTGTGCCCATGAGAAAACTCCCCGCCGGGATATAGACCAGCTCCATGCCGGTGGCCTCATGCACAATCGCCTGCGCGCGGCCGGACTTCGTATAGGGCTCCGCCTGCGTCCCCGCGGCGGCGCGACAGCCCGAAGGCACTCGCAGCGTTGCATCCGCCGGCCTCTCCGCCGTGGGGCCACTGGCGCCCGGCGCCTTGGCCGCGGAATCTGTCGCTGCCGGCGCCTTGAGGAAATGATCGCCCTTGCCCACGATCCAGGAATTCACAGCCCCCGGCGCCGTTCCGGAGGCGGATTTCAAGGCCACAACAACACGGAAGCCATTCAACGGGAGAGCCCAGTGCAAGGGACGGCCGACGGGAACGGCCAGCCCCCACTGCGAACTGGAGCCGCCACCGCGCCACACATGACACATTCCAGAGCGGCAGATCCCCGGCCCGGCCGGGTCAAGCGTCGGCGCGCCCAGGTAAGTCAGCGTGTACCAGTCGTGGCACCATTCCTCCGCATTGCCGAGCATGTCATACAGACCCCAGTTGTTGGGCTTGAAGGAACCCACGGGCGCCTCCCCCCGGCACCCGCTGGTCTCCTTGGCGTTTTCAAGGGATTCCCCTTTGGGCACCAGAGTGTAGTTGACGTACTTCTTCCATTCGTCGCGGTTATCGCCCCACGGATAGCGCGTGGTGGTCCCGGCACGGCAGCCGAATTCCCATTGCGCCTCGGTAGGCAACCATACCGTCATGCCAGTCCTTGCGGACAGTCGCTCACAATAGTCCGCGGCTTCCTTCCACGAAAGCCGACTTTCAGGATACGTCTTCCCCCTGAGACACCCTTTCTTCGCGTCGTACCGCCCTTCCCGGACGGGGTCAGATCCCATGACCTTCTCATACTGCTCCTGCGTCACCTCGTAGATACCCATGTAGAACGGTTGGCTGAGCGTCACCTCGCGATCCGGGCGAGCCCACGCCGGCCCCTTCCCTCCCGCCTGGATGACCGTCTCCTTGCCCCCGATCATCTCCCGCTTTTCATCGAGATCGCCCATGACAAACTTGCCGGCCGGAATGAGGGTCAGTTTCATCACGACATTGGAGCCGAGATCCAGCGTCATTTCCACATCCTTGATCCCGGCGCGCTTGGCATAGTCGGCCACCGACTCCTTGCCGTCCCACAGCGGCCACGGCGCCGCCGTGTCGGCCTTGGCATCCATAGCTCCCGGAGCGACGGAGGCTTCCGCCGCCTGCGCCAACCCCGCCGCCAGCACCATTGCCGACAAAACCAACCAACTCATTGCCTTTCGCATCGTCGTTCTCCTTGTTTGTGTTAGTCGCTAGGCGCCAAGAAGCCTCGTCCCGGCGGGGGCCACGTGCTTGGGACAGCACATCTCCATTTTGCCATCCACATGCGTGTATGACACTACATCGAAGTCATCCGGTGTCCTCCAGATGCGCGTTTCGCCGCGCGCCGCCGGAAAAATGTCGAGTCGCAATTCCTTCCACGGCTCACCCTCGCGCAGAAACTCGCCCGGCGGTACACGCGGGATGATCGCGCCGCGGCGGACATACAGGGGGATACGATCGAGCGGGGCATCCGCGGTGATCCACCGGGGGCCGCTCACCACCTGGTGCGACCACCAGTCGAGCCAATCGCCTTCGGGCAGATAGACGGGGCGACTGCGGGCGCCGTCCTCGAACACCGGCGCCACCAGCAGGTCCGGCCCGAACAGGTACTCGTCGCAGATGTGCCGCACATTGCGGTCGCCGGGATACACGAGGACCAAGGGCCGCAACAGCGGCAACCCCTGGCGGCAACTCTCGACCGCGCTGGAGTAGATGTACGGCATCAGGCTGTAGCGCAAGCGGGCAAACTCCTGACAAATGCGCTCCGCCTCGGCGCCGTAGGCCCACGGCTCGTGGTCTTCTCCCCCGTGGGCGCGGGCATGACTGGTGAACATACCGAACTGGAACCAGCGAATGTACAGTTCCGGCCAGGCCCTGCCCTGGAACCCTCCGATGTCGTGGCTGAAAAAGACAAAACCGCTCATCCCGGCGCCGAGAATGGCCCGGAGTTGGCCAAGCATACTGTCGAAATTGCAGCTCACGTCGCCGGCCCAGTGGACCGGATTGCCCTGGGCGCCGAGGGTTCCTGAACGGCACCAGATCAGCGCCTCATCGCCATGCACTTCCCTCGCCGCCTCGTAGACCACGCGGGCAAACTCGCGCGTGAACAGGTTGTGCCCTTCGCCGCCGCTCAGCCCGTTGTGGTAAACGGCTTCCTCGGGCCCCAGCTCGCAGAGGTCGGTTTTCAGCACGGCCACGCCATCGCGCAGGATCCTGACGCAGCGCTCCTTGTACCAGGCCGCCGCGGCGGGATTGGTGAAGTCAACGTAGACAAACGGGGCCGACCAGAAGTTCATCGCGCCGGCATTGACCAGCAGACGGCCCTCGGCGTCCTTGAGGAAGAAGCCCTTGGCCAGGCCGTCCTCATACATCTCCCCCGCGGTCGGCACGTAGGCACTCATCCACAGGCAGAGCTTGAAGCCGCGCTCGCGCAGGGTGCGGATCATCGCCTGCGGATCGGGGAAGCGCTTCCCCCAGGCCAGGGTGCAGACCAGGCTTTCGACGTCCATCCACGGCGGGTCAATATGCAGCACGTCGCAAGGCAGGCCGTGCGAGCGGATCTCCTCCGCCGCGGCGACCAGCGCCGGCTGGTTCTGGTACTTGGAGATGCTCGACATCCACAGGCCGAACGACCAGCGCGGAGGCAGGGCGGGGGCGCCCGTCAGATCGAAGTAGTCCCGCAGATGCCGCTTCGGGTCCTCGCCGACCATCACCAGGTAATCGAGTTGCGGACTGCGTACCCGGACCGTCCAGCCCGCCGCCGTCCGGCTGCCCATGTCGAAGACGGCGTGGGCCGTCGAGCCGAGCAGGAAGGCGTACCCGCGGGTACTGATGAAAAAAGGCACGTTCTTGTAGCTCAAATGGCCCATGCAGTTTCCGGCGTCGGCATTCCAGATTTCCACGACCTGGCCGCGCTTCGAGAAGTCGGTAAACTGCTCGCCGAAACCGTAGAAGTCCTCGTCATCATGCCGGGCGAACGACTGCACGATCCAGTCACCCTGCTCGTCCCGCGCCCGCCCGAGCGGCGGGGCGAAATAGCCGAAGTAGATGGACTTTTCGTCCACGATCTCGTCCAGGACGATGCGCCCGGTGCGCCGGTCGCGCAGGCTGTAGCTGACCATGTCGACAAGACTGCCGACACCCTTGCCGGTCCACGAGCGGCGGCGCACAGTCAGCTCAACCTCCGTTGTGGTCAAGCGGATTTGATCATCGGTTTCCGTCACCTCGAAATCGGGCCGGGTCGCCGACGGCCGCCACAGCCACCCCTCGTACGGAGAGGGGGGCAGCGTCGGGGCAAGGGCCGTGCGAACGCGGACGATGGCCGGGGCGACAACCTCGAAATCGATCGCGAAGACCGGCAGGTTCTCCTCGGCGGCGGCATTCCTGCCGTAGCCCGAATAGAGATCGGCGAACTTCTGGATGTCCCCCAGGTTGAATTGCCCGGAAAGGCAGGCGCGGATGCGCAGTCCGCGCTCGGTCCGCTCCCAGCCGACCAGCCGGTCGACCCTGCTGACAAAGGTCTTCTGCAACCGCATATCCAGGGATTCCTGGACGGGGCGCCTTGCTGTGCCGGCACTCGTTTTGTCGTGATTATTCTTGTCCGTCATGCCAGGGTCCCGAGCGTGTTATTGGATATTCCCGGCAATGCATCGCGCTCACGCCGGTTTTTCAAGGGTTGTTGCACAAGAATCGGCGCCGGTTGCAAACACCGGGCTGGTCCATGCCATCTGGCCGTTGTCCTGCCGGATGCGGAGGTACAGGAAATCACCGGGAGCCAGGTTTTCCCGGAATTCCTTGCGCATGCGAAAATTGCATTCCGGAATCACCTTGTCCAATTTGAGCTTGGCCGAACTCTGCTGGCCGGCCGCGTCCGGCAGGAAATGAATCTGGCTCTCTTGCAGCAACTCCCCGAGCCGCCGCTCCAACCGCAGGCCGTTGACGTCGAGATCGAGCCGGGTGGCCGGATCGCCGTCCATCACCATGGCAAAACCGCACTCGCCCCCGCAGCGGTAACGGTTCGACCACCAGTCGGCACTGTATCCGGCCGTGAGCAGCGAAAAGTCGATGCGGTTCCCCGCCACCGTGTAATGGTCCGGAGCCGGCGGCCCGAGGATCGGCGACACGCGGCGCAGTGTTCCATCCCGGACTTCAATTTGCCCCTGCCACGGCGTCTTCTGTCCCGGTGCTCCCCAGCCGCAGCAAACCCGCGCCACATAGCGTCCGGATGCCGGCCGGCGCTCTTCCCAGGCGCCGAAGCGGCGGACGATCTGCCCGTTCTTGATCACGTCAACCGTGTCGAGCGTATCCAGCCCTTCGATCTCGAAACGCACCTCCGTCGGCCCGGCCGGCACCTCGGCGCCCATCGGGCGGCCGTTGACCTGGAAATCGACGATGTCAATCCGGTCGCCGGTCACCGCCCAGGTGCGGCGTTCCCGCAGGGCGGAAAAAACTTCCGGCCGGGTGAGTTCGGCGGCTTTGATGCCGGTCAGGCCCATGCCGTAGGCGCCGGGATACCCGTTGTGTCCATCGCAACTGGCGACAAAACCGAAGCGGTGACCTTTTTGCAGGCCGGCCAGGGCGCAGCCCCCGCTCTCGCGCGGACCCATCCAGCCCAGATCCAGCGGATATGGACCGCCGTCCCGCTCCGACGCCCCGTGCATGGAAAAGACTTCCAGCAGCGGCGTGATATCCTGTTGAAAGTAACGCTCCCATTGCATGCCCCGGCAGCCCACCTTGTAGCCGGTGTGGTGCGGCACCACGATGCCGCCGTGGCGGCGGACGATCTCGAAGAACGCCAGGAGATCATCGCTTCGGTAGGCAGGCGCCCCCTCCTCCTGGAAGTAGGCGTTAAAATCGCCGTTGATCGTGCCGACCTCAAATCCCGGCAGCGCGACGAAGCGTCCCGGGTCGTTGGCCCCGGCCGTGACGCGGCAGCACCGTTCCCAATCGAACAGCTCGTGATTGTGATGTTCGGCGGGGGCCCAGAAATCAAGGTGTTCCCGCGCGATGGCGGCCGCCTCCTCGATCGAGCCCCAACGTCCGTCACAGCAGAAGGTATGCGTGTGCAATTCGCCCCAATAGGTCTTCATCTTGCTCATCTTGCTTGCGTCTCGTTTGTTGCAATCTTCATGTCCCACGTGTCACTCCTGGGAATGCGCCATTCTCCCTCTGTTGTCGCGCACCGGCACAATGGCCCCGTGCTGCTGATGACGTCATACTCTTTGGAGGTTGTCATGGATTATTCCATTTCTTTGTGGCATGGCATCCATGCCGATCCTTGTTTGCAATCACGGCGCGCCGACAGCGGGAATCACGAAGCGGCAGCCGAAATTGGGGCGATACCCATAGGCTTGACCTTGAATCTTGGCCTCCTCCCAAATGTTCTTCCTGCTTTTGCTGAACAACGCCGTGCTCATTCCGTCGCGGACTGCCGAACGGCAGAAGAACGCATAGTCGGCCCAACTGCCGCCGCGGACGATCCGATTTTCACCCTCTTTCGCCGGGCCGGTCGGATCCGTCGCCGCTTCATCGGGGTACTCAAGGACATGAACGTCCTGGCACCACTCCCGCACGTTGCCGTGCATGTCATAAAGGCCCCAGGCGTTCGGTTTCTTTGTGCCAACGGGGTGCGTGGTGCCATCGCTGTTGCCGAGGTACCAGCCCATTTCCTCCAGCTCGCCGGCATAGCGGCCTTCCGTCCCCGCCCGGCAGGCATATTCCCACTCCGCCTCGGTCGGCAGACGCAGTCCGCCCCCGGCCTTCTGGCAGAAGGCCTGGCAGTCATCCCAGGAGACAGTCTCCACCGGCGCCTCCGGGCCCATGTTCTTGAAGAGTGACGGGTTGTAGCCCATCACCTGCTCCCACTGCGCCTGCGTCACCTCGGTTCTGCCCATGTAGAACCCACGGGTCAAGGTCACCCGGTGCGGCTTCTCGAACTTGGCCAGGTAACCCCGCTCCGTCTGCGATGGCAGAAAGTCAATCGGGGTGCCCATGAGAAAAGTCCCCGCCGGGATATAGACCATCTCCATGCCGCTGGCCTCATGCACGATCGCCTGCGCCCAGCCGGACTTGGTGTAGGCCTCGGCCTGCACCCCGGCTGCCACGCGGCAGCCCGCCGGCACGCGCAACTTCGGATCCGCCGGGCCCGCCGCCAGCGCCTTGGAAGGTTTCTCGGCCTTGGCCGGCGCCTTGAGGAAGCGCTCGCCTTTGCCCAGGCCCCAGGCAACCACCGCCCCCTGCGGCGTCGGGGTGGTGGACTTCAAGGCCACGACGACACGGAACCCACTCCGCGGGGTCATGTGGTGCGACCAGCGGTCGAGGGCGTTGGGTATCCCATACGGCGTCTTGTACTTGTTGCCGCGGCCAACATGGCACCACCCTCCGTTTGGCATGGTGATTCCCGGCCCGGCCGGGTCGAGGGTCGGCGCGCCGAGGAAGTTCTGCGTGTACCAGTCATGGCACCACTCGTTGACGTTGCCCAGCATGTCATAGAGCCCCCAGTTGTTGGGCTTGAAGGAGCCGACGGGGGCCAGCACGCCGTGGAACCCGCTGGTTTCCTTGGCTGTTTCCGGAGTCTCCCCTTCCTTTACCTGGGTGTAGTTCATGTACTTCTTCCATTCGGCGGGGTCATCGCCCCAGGGATACAGCGTCGTGGATCCTGCCTTGCAGGCGTATTCCCATTGCGCCTCGGTGGGCAACCAGACCGGCATGCCGGTCTTCGCCGAGAGTTTCTCGCAGAACCCCGCGGCCTCCTCCCAGGAGAGCGTGCCCTCGGGATAGGTCTTGCCCCTGGTCAGGACGTCGTTTCCGTAGCCATAGCGGAAACTATAGTCACGCGCATTGGGCGAATTCTTGTCGTACCGGGCCTCCCGGCCGGGGTCAGTCCCCATGACCTGATCGTACTGCTCCTGCGTCACCTCGTAAACACCCAGATAGTAGGGCTGGCTGAGCGTGACCTCTCGACCGGGTTGAACCCAATGCGGACCGCGTCCCTCCTGGATGACCACATCGATCCCTTCGACCGTCTCACGCAACTCGTCGAGCCCGCCCATATTGAACTTGCCGGCGGGGATGAGCGTCAGTTTCATCGCGACACCGCCGCCGAGATCCAGCGTCGTCTCCACATCCTTGATCCCCGCGCGCTTGGCGTAGTCGGCGACCGACTCCTTGCCGTCCCATAGTGGCCATGGCGCCCGAGCCGCGGGTGCCGCCGCGCCCGGTGTCGCGGCACTCGCGAACGCTCCCGCCCACCATACTCCCAGCCCCGCCAGCAATACCGCCACCAGTTGCTTCCACCTGTTCATCGCGCACGCTCCTTTCAATTCGATTGCCTGTCCTGACTCCACACCTTGGGGACCGTCACTTGCCGGCTCCGGTCTTCATTCTACTTGTTGAATTCTGCAATTCACAGATTTTATTCACAATGTGGTTAAAGCAGACACCATGCCAATTCCAGTGTCTTGAGCGGACGCCCATTGTAACCATTCAATTGGCAATGCCTTATGAATAAAACAATCAAAACATTGACTTGATTTGAAGATTGGATCTTGGAGAATGCGCATACTGGTGTGCTGCCATCTGTGCACTGCTGTACGCACTTCCGGTTCTTCCGGTTAAGGACGGCTGCGCGGCAAGACCGGGCAACTTACGGATGGCCTTTCCCCGGCAACACCACCGTGTTGAAGGACTCGGCTTGCAGGAGCAGCGTGGCGCCGCCCTGTCGTTCTCGTTCTGACTCCATTGTCGCTCGTTTGCCCCCCCAGGGGGGGTGCCTGGGATTACTTCTTCCGGAGAGGCCTGATCGGAGGCAGGTCCACCGGCGCCGTCTGATCCCGGTAGTGCTGAAGGTTGGTCTTGCCGTCCTTGCCCACGGCATCAGGATCGGCGGCACCCGCCGTGGACCAGTCCAGGAACTTCCCGTACCAGTACATCTCCCACAAGTTCGGCAAGCCGTCTCCGTCATCGTCCGCGTACTCGCCACGCAAAAGCGGCTTGGCGTCGCCGAAGTCGGCCTTCCAGTGACGCAGGAACTCTGTCGAATAGCAGGTCATGCCGTTCTGCTCACGGAGCGGCTTGTCGGTGATCGGCTCGGGGCTCTCAAGGCGCACGTTTACGCGGCCGTCGCGGACCACCTCGGCCACGACCGGCCCCGGCTTCAACTCAAACTGCCGCCAGAACATCCCCGCGGGCGCTTCGTACCCGGCCTCCCGCCCGGGCAGGCGAATGGTGGCCGGTTGCGGCAGGATCGTCAGCACCTCCAGCATGCCGCCGGCATCCGGCTGCTTCGGCTTGAAGGGAAACAGTTTCGCACCCTTGGGGTACTTGCGATAGCTGACGTACACGCGGTCGTGATCGGTGACGGGTTCCTTGCCGGTTTTCCACCATTGCACAAACCAGGCGTTGAGGTCGAGGATCGCGTAACGCGTGTCGTACGCGGGAGCCAGGCAGGTGTTTTCGGTATAGTCGTTCCAGGTCACAAACTGGATAAGCGTCGAGCCGTTATCGCGGGCGTGCTGCCAGCGGTCGCGAAGGGTGTTGAAGCCGCGGGAAATACGGTTGCCGCCCCAGCCGATGTTCTCATACTGGAAGAACATGGGCTCCGACCACTCGGCGCCGGCGGCTTTGACGGCCGCCGCCATACGGTCGTGGGTCGGTCCGCCGCCGAGGAACTCGCCGACCGCGCCAAATCGCTTGCCCATGAAACCGGCGGCCCGAACCAGATCGTCCTGCGTCCACGTGCCGTTGGGCACGCCATGGAAGAACGATCCCATGCAGTACTGGAAGAAAAGGTCGCAACCTGCCTGCTTCTGCATTTGAAGGAGGCCGTCGGCCATGAGCTGCCAACCCTCTTCGGTCTGCCGCAGGGCCGGCAGATTGGGGAGCCCCTTGGGATCCGTCCGGGCATAGTCGGGACGATCCTTGAGGACGTAGGCGCCGTGGCTAAACCCGATGAATGACGACATGTAGCCGAAGATCAGGGGCTTGCCATTGCGGCGCGCGAGTTTCGGATTGTCGCCGTGCTTCTGGACGATGTATTGGATGGCGCGGGCGAGGTCCCCATTACCCTGGATGCCTGGGTCGAGGCAGATCGTTACCTCGAACGGGTAGTCCTTGTCGCGGGCGACCTTGATCAGGGCGTCGAACGTGGCCTTGGCCGCGTCACCTCCGGCCCAGGCGTCAATGGCGAAGCCGTCAATGCCCGCCCGCATCGCGCGGCGGATGTCGAGGTCCGCCGACTGCTCGAGGTTGAGTTTGAGGCCGTCAGGCACGAGCGGCCAGTTGCGCCAGCGATCGCCGATGGCGTCGAACTGCCCCGTGCCGTCGTGGCGGATCGTGTGGGCGTCATTCTCGCGGTGGTACGCCGTGGCCCCCGCCGCCACGGGGTAGCAGCCCATGTAGTGAGCGTAGATCTTCTTCAGCCGCCCGGCAGGCGCTGCCGGCGCCGACGCGGCTTCGGTCGCTCCCCCAGACGCACCCGCGCCAGGCTCGACCGCGATCACCAGCGCCGCCGACAACGTGATTGCCAACAGCACCAACCAACTCTTTGTTTTCTTCATCGTCTTGCTCCTTGTTGTTTTCTCCTTGATAAAATGAACGACTCGGACGGCAGAAGCATGGCGGCGCCAAGCGCCTCGATCTGGAGGCTAATCCCCCACCCCTGCCCGCCGCAGGTGTCGAACGCGATCGCGAGTTCATGCTCCCCCCGGGCCAGGGACAGTGTGACCGCGGAACGGCCCGGGAGGCATGGAGTACGCAAGGACGGCTCGCAGAAGACCGGCAGTCCATCCACGAACACGCGGACGCCGCCGTCATGCCCGAGATGCAGCCGCCACTGGCCGTCCCGGTCAACGCTCACGCGGTGCCGGCAATAGACGATCCCGTCCCGCTGCCCGAAGCGGTCATGCAGGTTGAGGAATCCGCCGCAGGGAAAGTTCGGATGCCACCCCGGCCAGATCCGGCCCGGCTCCCAGGCCAGGTCGGCGGCCGGCGGTGGCGCCTGCGCGACCCCGCCCTCCGGCCTGGGCCGCAGCTCCGAGACCTGCCAGGCCACGACGGGTTTGGACATCACCGCCGCCAGGAAGAGACCATCGAGCATCTCCTCCGTCACCGCGACATCCGGCAGGAAAAAGGGCCCCGCCATGTAGCGCAGCAGGCTGCGCCGGAGTTGCCGGGCCGCCGGGCGTGCGGCCAAATCGGAGAGAATATCCGATGCGCAGACCAGGAGCCGGCCCGCGCCCACCCGCGCCTCGAAAACCATCGCCAGGCGGCGGTTTCGGGGGAATGAATCCACCACCTGCACGACGGGCCGCATGGCCGCCGGGAATCCGTCCAGAGAGAGCGCGTTGGAGCGCATGACCGGATCCCACCACTGCCAGTTGCTGTGAAACTCCGTCGGAAACTCCGCCAGGGCGGGATGGGCCGGGTCGCAGAGCAAACCCATGGTCTTCGCCACCTGCATGTCCTTCATTTGTGGATTCCAAAACACGGGCGTGAAGGTGCCGGGAATCGGATCGCGCACCGACTCGCGGCCAGGCACCAACAGCACGCTCCCGCCACGCTGCAGGACGGCCTTGGTGGCTTCACTCCAGTGCTCGGCGATCACGATGTCCGCAGCCGGCACTTCCGCCGCCGCGTCTTCAGAATATAGCCAGAGATCCCAACTATTGGCCCGGCCGCCGTCCAGTTCGGCCCGGAACGTCAGGCGGGACGGGGACCGGATCGCGCCGAGGGGCACGGTGACAGAGCCGACTGTCGTGACCTCTCCCTGCCGCGCCACAATCCCCGCAAGGCGCCCCCCGCCATGCACATGTCCGCTCTCGTCCTGGAGCAGCCACTCGACAATACCCGCTTCGTCGCCCACGCCGTAATTGGCAATGTCCAACGTGGCGGTGAACGTCTCGCCCGTGGTCCAGACCCGCTTGGGCAACCGCGCCAAAGGCGTGACCGGCCCGCAAAAGGAGCGGAAGGCGGCCGGCGTGGTCAGCCCCTTGGATTCCCGGAGGGCGCTCAGGATCCCGACCGGAGACGTGCCCTGGCCCGGGAAGTCATGGAGGTCGAGAAACTGGAAACCGCTCAGGCCGCGCGTGCGCAGGGCCGACTCGATCTCCTCCTTGTAAAGCGCCAACGCCAGCATCCCCGAGGCGCGGGTAAAATCACCTGCCCATTCCAGGAGCCCCTTCTCGCGCAACTGCTCCCGGATGATCTCGTAGTTGAAGGCTCGCTGGGCGCCGTGATAGCGGCTGATCTCGCGCAGGTCGGGATAGACCATCCACTGGCCGACCTCGTGCGTGAGCAGCGGCCGCTCAAGCCCCTCCAGTCCGCTCGCATAGTCGAAGACCGTCTCCGGCGGGCGGGTGTTGAACCGCGAGCAGTCGATCACGTAGCCGCCGCCCCAGGCGATGCCGCTCAGGGGTTCCGTTCCGGACACCGGCCAGGCGCTGACGAAGAAGTCGTCGATGCGGCCCGGGGTCCAGGGCTGGGAGGTGGAAGTGTAGAGATGCCGGGGATCACGCTCGCGGGCGAACCGGACCTTGCGCGCCAACACCTCCTGGTGCCGGGCGATGAAATCCGGGAGCCAATTGGCAATGAGCTGTTCATTGCCCATAGACAACAACAGGAACGAGGGGTGGTTGCCGTAGCACTCGAGAATGCGCGCCAGCTCGGCAGAAAGATAATTCTCCACCTCCGGACTCTCGTCCTGACTCGGGCAGCTTGTTCCGGGCAGCTCCACCTGAAAATAGAGGCCCAATTCATCGGCGGCCGCGAAGGCCGCCTCGGGCGGACAGCAGGTGTGAAAACGCAGGAAGTTCAACCCGTATGACTTGGCCACCGAAAGCAGTTTCCGCCACGACGGCACGTCCACAGGCGGGTGGCCGGTGAGCGGGAAGATGAAACACTCCAGCGTCCCCCGGAGGAAGAGCGTCCGCCCGTTTAGAAGCAGCCGCCGCCCCTCCGTGCCGACCGAGCGCATGCCGAAGCGCACGCACTGGGCATCGGCGCCGGCATCGCCGTCGAGTTCCACCCGCAGGTTGTAAAGCCGGGGAGAGAACTCATCCCACGGCAGCATAGGCTCGGCTGGCCGAAACCGCCGCTCGACGACCTGCTCCGCGTCGCCCGTCAGTTCGGCCGCCCAGGAGTCCGTGCCGCCCTCGGCTGCTACCGCGCCATCCCCCACCGGTTCACAGGCGATGGCGAGCCGCACACGGCCCTTGGCGCCGCGCAGGTTGGCCAGGCGGATCGCCACGCGGACCTCTCCCACGGCAACGTCGGGATGGGCCTGGACGGAGAGGATATGGACCAGCGGCCGGGCCTGCAACTCAAGGCGCCCGATGATCCCGTTCCAGTTGTGTGACCAGGCATGGTGGTGCCCGCCGCAGTTGAGCTTGGCGCCGGCCTTGACCTCGGTGGTCAGGTCGTAATTGAGCATGTTGTCGGGGCCGACTTCCATGCCGGTGCGCCGGTTGGCGTTGTCGACGAGAATCGTCAGCCGGTGCCGCCCGGGCACCAGGACGTCCGTCAGGTCATAGACGTGCGGTGCCACCAGACTGTTGCGCGTCCCCTGGCATACGCCGTCCACCCACACCATGGTCTCCCACTGGCAGCGTTCGAGGAATAGCGAAACATGTTTGCCCCGCCAGGACTCGGGGATCTCGACCTCGCGCTGGAACCAGACCGCGCCGACATAGGGATAAACCGGCGCGAATCCCTTCAAGTCGCCGGAATGGACGGGCGGTACCCGCGCCAGCGTATCCATGGTCCCCGGCAATCTCGCGGCATCGCCCGCGAACGCCTGTGTGAACCAGCCCTGCGCCATGCCGGCGCCGTCGCGGTCGAGGCGAATCTGCCACTCCCCGGCCAGGGAG
>CAZSSA010000026.1:0-28131 GCA_964609375.1 uncultured Verrucomicrobiota bacterium
CGAGCGGTGCGATTTTCATAAAGTTCGGGCGCGCGCCGACGACAGACATGATTTTAAGTTTTGTGGCCCCCATAGGACGAGTTTTATACTCCACGGGAGGGTGGTTGTCGAGTATTCGGGCGGTTAATGGTGGTCGAAGATGGAGTCGGCCAGACGGGTCCCCGCTTCGGTGCCGATGCCGCCGGTGAAGGCGCCTGTGGCGGCGCCGATGGTGGCGCTCAGGACGCCCTTCAGTTTGTTGCCCCAACTGTTCTTGCGTTGTTCAAGCGCCTCGGTTTCCGTGGAGGCGAGTTTATCCGCCTGGCGCTTGATGGCCTCGGCTTCGACTTGAGCGGCGGCGGTCTTCTTGGAGGCGAAATCCCGTTCGGCGGCATCCCGCTCCGAAGCGACCTGCTGCATGCCGGCTTGGGCCTCATCGACGGCACGCTGGCGGCGGTCCTGATGGGATTGCGAAAAGGCGTCAAGCGCTGCCGGTGTCTCTGTGGGTTCGGCTGTGAATGAGCCTGTCTCCGCTTCGGCATCGCGGAGTGAGTTGAGGCGGGAGGGTGTTGGTGGAACGGATTGGGCCGGTGTGGCGGCTACCATTTTTGAATGGCGGCCAAGCCAGCCTGCCAGCGGGGGAGCGTTGGTGTTTTTAGCGGAGACGTCCAGCCATGTCTGGATTTCGCCCAACAAGGAGGCGCCGGCCTCCATATCGGTTTTCAGCCATCCATCGGTGACCATGCGGTGAAATTCGCCGTAGGTGGTCGGGAGCGGACTGGTCAGGCCGGCCTCTCTTGCCAGATTTCTAAGATAAGCAATATCACGGGCCTGTTCTGCGGTGGTATAGGTGGCCACGAAGGACTGGAAGCGCCCGCGGGCCGATTCTCCGAACTGCTGTTCCAGAGCGGTGCGTAGCCGCTTGACCAGGTCGCCTGTCCATTGGGAGGCGGCTTCGCCCACCTGGGGGCGGAGCGCGGGTGGAGCCTCGGCGGCGAGGCCGGCGGCCTGGGTAGGAATCTGCTGACTCAACACATAGCGGAAATAGGAGGAAACGAGGATCTGGTTATCCTGCACACTGGCGGCGAAGCACGTGTGAGATCCAGGGCCAGTGAGCAGACCCATAGCCAGGGCGATGCTTGGCATAACCGTTGCGAATTTCATTGGGGTTTCTCCACGATTGTAACCTTGAGGTTGATTTTCCCGGGGGTAATTTCCAGAACTTGCATCTTGAGCCCATCGGGGGGATTCAGGACGAGTTTTTCTGAGAGTTCTTCGGCGGAAATCAGTGATTCCAGGTTAAACAGAGCCAGGCCGGCTGAGTATTGTTTCTGCGTGGAGGTCTGGATGGACTCGGACATCCCGCGCAGGCGGTCGCGAATGGCTTTGAGTTTCCAGAGCTGATCCACGCCGCCGATGGTCAATTCCACTGGAACCGCCTTGCCGGCGGCTGACGGGGCGGTCTTTTCCGTCCACGCCTTGAGCATGGAAGGAATTAGGACGGCGAGGCATTTTTGTCCACAGGCCTTCAAGGCTTTGGAACTGCCGGCGACGTCGTCGAGGCCGACGATGGAGGCGTCCTCGGAGGAGGCGGCGATGGTGGCCGAGTTGTCGGTGCGGACGGCACGGAGGGTGGTGACGGCCTGATAGGTTCGGAGATTGCTGTCGCCGATGCGGCGCGCGGAGGGTTTGGCGACGGCCTCGCCGATGATAATGACGTCAGCGCCGAATTGCTGACCGAGGGCGGAGGCGCCGCGGTTGTCCCCGGCGTTGCGGAGGGATTGCTGGGTTTTTTGAAGGTTGGACTTGATCATATCCTGATCAACGACATTGACCTGTTGATCCAGGAGCAGGCGGGTGGCCAGCGCCTCCACTTCGGCGGTGGGGATGGTGCCGAGGCTTTTTTCGTCGATCAGGAGCATGACCTTGGGTGTGTCGGCCATGGTGGTGCCAGCCAGAAGAGAGAGGCTGGCCAAGAAGCGATAAAAGGTTTGTCGTGATGTCATCGTTTTGCCTCCAGTCGTTTCACTCGTGAGTCGAGTTGATCAAGATCGCGTTCCAGGGTTGCTATTTTCTTTTCGAGATTTTGCAGCCGACGCTCGACGCTGTTCATGGCGGTGGGGGTTTGTAACGGGCGTCCAAGCCGGGTTTCCAGTTCCCCTGTGCGTTTTTCCAGTTTATCCAGGCGGGGGATGGTGGTGTCGGTGGTGACGGGCTCCAGTTCCTGGGCGACGACGGGCAGGGTCAGCAGAGCGGCCAGGATGAAGAGAAGCGGTGTTTTTTGTCGTTTCATTATTGATCTCCTGCGGCGGCAGCCGCCGCTGCCGCCCGTTCCGAGCAGACTTTACAGACAATGCTACCGGTGGGTTTGTTGGCTTCGGAGCCCTGATACAGGATGGAACCGCAGCCTGTGCAGCGGATGCGGATGCAGTTCGGGCATGGGGATGACTGTTGGTCGCGACGTGCATAACCGGTGGCACCGCAGAGGCTGCAGGTGGTGGTGTAACACATGGGGCAGCTTTCCGGTTCCTGGCCGCGCGGATAATTTTTGGAGTAACTACAGCGGGGGCAGGTCAGGGAAACGCAGTTCGGACATTCGACGCCCTGGCCGGCGATGCCCTTAAAGGTTTTTCCGCAGCCGGGACATGTGACCATGGGGCCCCCGCCGGCGCCATCCCCGCCATTTCCATCGTCCCCTTTTCCGCTGCCCTTGTTCTTCGATGAGCCCCCTGATTTTGTCACCTTGGGCCCCCCGCTGCCTGTACCGCCGGACTTTGGATTTCCGCCGGAGCCGGGGGCCGTGACATTGGCGCTGCCATTGGCCTTGCCGCCATCGGGAGACGATGATTTATTGTTGTCGAAGATAATCCCGGTTGTCTTGTCGGCGGCGGCGGCTCCGACGGCTTTGCCTGCGGCTGTGGCCCCGGCGGTCAGTCCTTCGGCGACGGCGTCGCCAACCTTGGTGCCAAGGGATTCCTTTCGGTCACCGGCGGCGACCTGCTTGCTGGTTTGATTTTGTTTATCCCCGGCTTCCTGGCCGGCCTGGTCGACTTTGCCCTTGGCGTCGCGGGCTTCCTGGTCGCCGGCGGTGGAGCCTTGGGACACCTGATTATTGGCTTCCATGTTACCCATGGCGTCGCGGGTTTTATCTGCGGATTTCTGATTACGGGTGCCGGTCAGCTTGTTGAGGGCGGAACCGTTGGGGTTCTGATTATCACCGTCCTCGTGACGGGAATCGTCTCCTTTCCCTTCGGCGTCCTTCAGGCGTTTTTTTTCGTTCAGGTTGGAGACCAGATCATGGAGGGGGGCTGAGTTTCCCTTGGCGAGGGCATCGGCGGCGTGGCGGGCTCCGGCATCGGAGGCGCCACGGGCGCGGAGTTTGTTGTAGATATCCTCGGCATTTCCCTTGGCGATCTTGTCGGCGTCGGTGGCGTTCTGTTCGTTTTTCTGTTTATCCTTCCAGTTGTCGTAGGCTTCCTTTTTCTGGCCGACGAGTTCATCGACGACGCCCTTTTCGGTGAGGCCGGCGCCGATTTCCGCTGTGTCCTTGACGGCGTCCTTGACGAAGGTTCCGGCGCGAACCCCGCCGTGAACGATGCCTTTGCCGAGGTCAACGGTGCGGTCGATGGCGGAGTCGTCACCGGAGACGGTCTCGATTTTTGGTTTCTCGGGAAGCTTGTCGCCCTTTGGGTCGCGGATCCCCTTGGATTTTTGCTCGTTCAAACGGTCCTCATAGCCCTGGGTGTTACCGGAGGAGTAGTCCTTGGCGAGTTTCCCGGCTTCGGCGGGATCCACGCCCATGCGGCGGAGCTTATTCTCGAGCTGGGTCTGGTAGGCCTGCTGATTCATTTTGTTGGCCTGATCGGTATCCTTGCTGGCCCCGGCGTAGTCGGAGCCTTTGTTGCGGACATCACCGGTCATGCCGTCAAATTGCTGGAGGGCTTTTTTCTTGGCCTCGTCGGCGGGATCGTCGGCCGTGAGGATTTCCTTGATGTCCTGGGCGGTGTTCATGATTTGCATTCCGGTCATGGCGGTACCGGCAGCGGCCTTGATCTTGGCGCCGCGAGTGGTTGGGGTGGTGCCGGCCTTGGGAGCGCCACCCGGGCCATCGGCATCGGGGGACGGGCGGACACCCGGACCATCGGCGTCGGCAGTGGGGCCCTTGTTCAATTTGTCGCGTGTGGTTTTGTTTTGTTCGGCGGTGGCCGCGTTGCCTTCCTTGACCTTACTGACGCGATCCTCGATGGCCTCGGAGGTGGTTGGCTGGTCGCCGTAGTTGGCTTTTTTCTTGGCATCGGCCCATGCTTTATCGCCTGCATTTTCGGTTATTTTTGCCTGATCGGCGATCTGCTGGCGAGTTTTTTGGGTTTTAGCCCCCTGTTCGACGCCAGCCTCCTTGATTTTTCCCATTTCGGTGTCGGCGGTCTTTTGCCAATCCTGTATTTTTTTCTGGCGGACTTCCGGGGTGTCGCCGAGATCCGAGATACCTGCGGTGACGTCATCGCCATAGTTCTTCAGTTTCTTGGCTTGATCGTAGAATTCCGGATTCTGCTTGGCGACGCCGGTGGCCTCGCCGGCCTTGGTGACGGCTTTGGCCTGATCCTTGATGTTGCCTCGTTTTTGGCCGTCGAGGTATTTCTTCTCGTGGTCGAGGGTCATGCCCTCGGCATCGGTGATGCCCCCGGCCTTATCGCCGACGGACTTGCGGCCGCCAGCGGTTCCGACGGCGTCAGGGTCCTGGATCTTGGCCTTGTCGTGCTGGCCCTTGGGGTCGTTTTTCCACATGGTTTCATCGGTGGTTTCGTTGACCACCTTGTGCCCCTTGTCGACGACCTTATCGCCGCGGTTTTGCCATTCGCCCTTTTTCTTGTCGAAGGCGGCATCGGAGTCGGGGGTCAAGTCGCCGTCGGAACGGACGTCTTTCTGGGCGCTGCCTGTGCTTTTGACGCCGCTCTTTTTGTCCATGTTGTTGTATTCCGAGACTCGGGGATCCTGAGCGGTGTATTTTTCGCGGACCTGAGTATGCTTCTGGGTGTATTCCTGTTTAAGTTTCTGGTACTCGGGGCTGTTTTTGTTGATGGAGCCGTCGGGATTCTTCGGGGCTTCCTTGCGGGCACGCTGGTCGTATGTGTTGCGGAGGTCGTCGAGTTCGGCCTGTTGCTGGTTGCGGAGATTGCCGAGGGTGGAGTTTTCCCCGGGGGTGGTCGAGGGGGCTTCATTCCTGCCGCTACTTGAATTCAGGAGGATGGTGCCGCCGATGCCTACAGCGGGATTAAGCGGTTCGTTATTGCTTTCCGGGGGCAGGGAGGAGTTGTTGTCGAGGCTCCGATTGGAGTCTCGATGAATGGCGGAGCCGGCGTTTTCATCGAGGGGGCGGTCGGTGGCGGAGGGGAGACGGCTGGCTTTATCCAGTGGCCGGTAGGATTGTTGTTGGATCGGCGAGCCGCTGTTGGCGTCGTTGTCGAGATTCCGGCTGGAGTTTTCATCGAGGGGGCGTGCGGTGGTGGAGGGGAGCCGGCTGGCTTTATCCAGCGGCTTGTAGGATTGCTGTTTGATTTGTGCGCCTGAGGGCAAGGGTGCGGTCAGGAGTGCCAGGGCGGCGAGGAGGTGGATCGACGGGGTGTGATGGCGAACAAAGCGTTTCATAAGCGTCTCCGAATGGGATGTTGAATTAACGGCGTATTTCCAGCGGTTCGCTGCGCTGACTTTCGAGACCGTCGACATCGATGGATGATATTTGAACGTTGAGTTTCGCGCCCACATTGGTTGCGTGCAGGGCGAATTCCGTTCCATCGGTATTGCCGAGCGAGGCGGCTCCAAGTCCCAGAACCCCTTTTTTCCATACCCGATACTGTTTGATGTCAGGTTGAGGCGGGGCGTTCCATGACAGCAGCGCCTGATTGTCGTTCCATGTGACTTTCATGCCAGTTGGCGGGTGGGGGGCGGGCTTGGTGGCGCCTTGGACGGGGGTTGTCCATTCGCTCTCCAGGCGATCACCATCCAGGGCCTTGAGGCGGTATTCATAGGTCTTGCCGTCCGCCAGCCCTTCCTGAGTGGTTTCGACGGTCATGTCGCCCGAGGAGTCCACGCGGGCGATTTCATGGAACCGCCAGGCGCCGGTTTCGCGTCCTTCGACAATGTATTTCCTGATATCGGGTTCGGTGTTGGAGTTCCACTGCAGACGGATTTTGCGTGCGATGCCCCGTCCAACGGAAAGTCCGGCGGGGGGGCGGGGGGCGGGTTTTGTGGTGACGGTGACTTCCTGGCCGGGGCTTGAGCGGGTGTCGCCGAGATTGATCGCGGTGATTTGATAGCGATACAGGGTCCCGTCCTTCAGGTTGCCCAGATCGGCGGCATTCCGTACGCCGCCCCGATCCAGCCATGTGGTGCGGTTGCGGTCATGGAGGGTTTCGATTTCCGAGAAGGAGCCGTTGGCGCCTTCGGCGCGGGAGATGACGTAGCGATCCACTTTTTCATCGGCGGAGGCATTCCAGGAAAGGGGGACTTCGCGGGGGCGGGCGTCTTCGGCTTTCAGGCCGGAGACCATGGGCGGGGGAGAGCGGGTGGTGGCGGCAACGGCGGGGATGTCATCGCTGACGGCGCCGACTTCGTTCACGGCGCGGATCCGGTAGTGGTAGGTTTTGCCATCCTTGAGCTTACCCGGCTCGCGGCCGCCATCGGTAAAGGAGGTGGTGGCGGGGCCGCGGACGGACTCCACTTCGGTAAAGGGGCCTTCGTCCGACTCGGCACGGAGGATAACGTAGCGGATGATGCCGGGATCGGTGCTAGCGGTCCAGTTCAGGGGGACAATGCGAATCCATTCACTTTCTGCAGTAAGACCGGCGACCGGGGATGGTGGAGGGGCTGTCATGGTTTCATGGATGACTGTGTAATCGCTTTGCAGGCCGGATTCGGCGATGGCGGCCATGCGATAGTAATAGGTGCTGCTGTCCTTGAGGGGGAGTGTGGAGCCTTTATCTATGAATGTGCGGCGGGAAGGGGCGACTTCGGCGATGGAGATGAAGGTGCCGTTGCGGTTATCGGCGCGCTCGATACGATAACGCGAGGCGGTGGCATCGGCCGGGGCGTTCCAAGAAATCGTGGTCTGACGTAAGCCCATATCCGACACCTTGAACCCGGACGGGGGAGGAGGGGGGAGGAGGCGCGGGGCTGGAGACGAAACGGCGGCCGACGGTGCGGGCGCCGGAAGGGCAGGAGAGGAGAGGGGTGATGGGCTGGCGGATACGGGCGCCCGCAGCGGGGAGGCCTTGATGCATTTCCATTTCTGATACAAGCCGGCGGCCATACTGTGGACCACGATGCGTGCCTGTTCCGGGAGGGTGACATCGCTGTTATCCGCCCGCTTGGCGAGATCCACGCTGCACAGGACGCGGCCGCTTTTGCAGTCGATCATGCGCACGGAGACGCCCACGACGGGGATGGCGTTGCCGCGGCGGGCGATGGTGTTGTATTCATCCACGGTTCCGACCAGCACGGCGTCGGCACCCAGCATATTGCCCACTTCGGCGGCCTTGCTTTCCGACAAGCCGGCGAGGGCGAGTTCGGATTCGCCCAGAACGTTGGCCATCTGACTGCGTTCGACGAGGTGGAACCGGTTCATGTGCAGGAGTTCGGTGACGAACATATCGGAAACGGAGGTGCCGATGAGTTCAGTGGGCGCCTTGAACGGCATGATGGCCACTTTTTCCACGGGTGAGCCGGTGGGCGCCACATAAACGTTTGTTTTTGGATCGACGTTTTTAAAGTAGGACTCAAGGTTGTCGGTGGCGCAACCTGCCAGGTAAACAGCCGAGGCGATGCCGGTGGACAGTAAGAAAGCCCTATAAAACCGCATGAGTCAAACTCCTTCCTTTTCCTGTGGGAGCCCCCTGCGGGTGATAGCAGAGGCCGCCAAAATTATGGGTTAAGATAGCATGAGTCGGTGTGTGGCGGTAGCGGAAAAGGACGGATTCCGTAGGGGTATCTGCCGCCGGGAGGGAGGGGGGGTAGGGTTCAGGGTTCAGGGTTCAGGTTTTGTGGGCTACGGATAATCCTGGCGGGTGGGGCGGATAACGATGTCGCCGACATGGACGTGGGGCGGGCGGGTGACGATAAAGTGGATGGCGTTAGCCACGTCCTGACCTTCCAGTAAGGGGCCGTATTTATCTTTGAAATTCTGGACCATGTCGTCGCTATAGCCTGCCGCCGCTTGAAATCCACTTAGGACAAAACCAGGTTCCACCAGTGAAACACGGATTCCCTTGGGCCCCATTTCGCGGCGCAGGGCCTCTGCCAGGGCGTGGACGGCGAACTTGGTGGCGCCATAGACGGCACTGAAGGGGGAGATATGCCGCCCCACGACGGAACCGATGATGACAATATCGGCCGCTGTTTTCGGATAGGCGTGTTGCTGATCCACCATTTTCTGTGCGGCTTTTTGCAGCAAGGCGAGGGTGGCGGTGACGTTGGTTTGCAGTACCTCGTTGAGTTGGGAGAGATCGGAGTCCTTGACGGACCCGCCAAGGCCCCGGCCTGCGTTGGCCACGACGATGTCAGCCGGCTTGCCGAAATGCTCGATGGCCAAGGCAAAGAGTTGTTCCAGAACGGCGTTGTCCGCCGTGTTGCCGGCGACGCCGCGGAAAGCGGGCCCCAGTTCCTTTTCAAGGGCGGCAAGTTTGGCGGCATTGCGGCCATTGCCGATAACGCCAAAGCCAGAAGAGATGAAGGTACGGGCGGTGGCTTCGCCGATGCCGGATGTGGCACCCGTGATGATGGCAATGCGGGAGTAAGGGGTAGTCATAGGGGGTTGATCCATCGTACTGTGGGGAAACGCGAGAAATCAGAATCCGTGGAGGCGAGTTCGCAACCGTTCTCCACGGCGAGTGATGCAAGATGGGCGTCGGTGACAAGATTGGCGACAGCTTGCCCCTCGCGAAGCATCTTTTGAAACAGGGTCCAGTGTTTCTCTGTCGGATGAATGATTCTGGTACAGGGCTGGTCAATCCAACTTTGCACACGGGTGAGTGCTTGATCAAGGGACAGAGGGTGTTCAAAGACGCGTGGGTTGGTGCTGATGCGGATGAAGGCGCTGAGGACCGTCCAGCAGAGACACACGGGTGAACTGCCGGATAATTTGGCATCCCACCAGGCGACGGCCTTGGAATGGAGCGGGCTGAGTTGATCTTCTGCGTATAGAAGGATATTGGCGTCCACAAGGATCATGGCTGGTTCTCTCCTTCAACTTGCGCGATCAATTCCTGGATATTGTCGAGATTCCGTCCGGCTTTCAGGCCAAGTTTACGGGGTTGGGTGTGATAGGGGCGGGTTATGGCGGGTGCCTCAACCGACTGCAATCCTGCCCGAAGTGCTTCATTGACCACTAAGCGGAACGGGGCGTGAAGTTGCGCGGCGACGGATCTGGCCCTATCCAAAACATCGTTATCTAAGGTAAGCGTTGTTCTCATGGTGGCATCATAGCATCATCATAATTGATGTCAAGGCATCAATAATTAACGCAAATTATGCGGCGATTAAGAGTGGTAATTGCCGCATGATGGATAGTTAATGAAGCGTAAAATCTTGCTGGTCAATTTGTTAGCGGTGGTGGAGTCCGGGGACCGAACAGGGCTTTGATGGAGTCCTTGCTGAGGGCGATGAGCGTGAAGATGCCAAGGATGGTTCCCAGCGGCATGAATATACATTTTTAATGCCACTATTTTTTCGGCTCTTCTTTTTTCATGTCTGGCTGGAGCTTGCCCAGAAAATCGGGAAGATCCAGTCCCACCTGCTTGGCCAATTCGTGCATCGGGGGCAGGGCGCCCATCAGCTTTTTGCCCAGGTTTGACATGCCGCCATTTTCCGACCCGCCGTCCCAGATCACGACCTTCTCGATGGGCAGGTCCTGAATGGCCTGCGCCTGGATATGGGCAATCTCCGTCAGGCGTTCGATCAGCAGCAAGGAAGCGGCGACCTGAGGCTCGCCCGCCGACTTGATGAGGTTGCGATACCCTTCCGCCTTGCCATCGAGGACCGCCTGCAAGCCTTTACCCTCGGCCACCATCTTGGCCAACGTGGCTTCGGCTTGTCCCTTCGCCCGCAGGACAGACTGCTCGCGCTCGGCGTCGGCGGCGATAACCACCTTTTTCTTCTCGGCTTCGGCTGGCACGACAATTTCGGCATTGAGGCGTGACTGTTCGCGCAAGGCGCGTGCGTCTTCGGCGAGCTTCTGCGCCGTTTCCTGAGCCACACGGATGGATCCATCCGCCTCGCGGGAAGCGGTTTCACCCTTGTTGCGGGCCTCTTCTTCCGCCACCTTCTGGGTTGCCCGGTAGCTGGCCTTCTGGGCGTTGGCGGCGGTTTCCGACTGCACGGCATCGGCTTCCAGTTTCGCGGTCTGTTGACGCTTGTTCTTGTCCGCCGAGGCTTCGCCGATCTGGGCTTCCGCCATGGCTTGCGACACTTGTTGGCGTTTTTTCCGCTGGGCATCCGCTTCGCCGATTTCGGCCTCGGCGGTAGCGGCGGCCACGGCAATACGCTGATCGCGCTGGCGTTCGGCCACGCCCATCTGCCCATGCTTTTCCTGTTCGGCCACGTCCACGTTGGCCTGATTGATCGCCTCGGCGGCCGCCTTGCGGCCGATGGCCTTGATGTAGCCGGATTCATCCTCGATGTCGCGGATGTTGACGTTGATGACCGCCAAACCGATTTTCTCCAGTTCGCCTGCCACCGATTCATTCACCTTGGACATGAACACCTGGCGGTCGCGATTGATGTCCTCGATGCGCATGGTGGCCAGCACGGCGCGCATCTGGCCGATGATGATATCCTGGGCCAATGCCTGGATCTGCTGGGAGCTCAAGCCCAACAGGCGGATGGCGGCATTTTCCATTATTCCCGCCTGGGTCGAGATGGCGGCGGTCACCGAGGTGGGCACCGTGACGCGGATATTTTCCTGAGAGAGTGCATTCGACAGGTCGATGGGAACGACAAACGGTTCCAGATCGAGGTAGTCGTATGATTGAATCAGCGGCATCACGAAGGCGGCGCCGCCGTGAACGCACTTGGACGCCCCGCTGCTCGTCTTGCCGTAGATCACGAGGATCTTGTTGGACGGACACCGCTTGTAGCGGCGGACGAACGTCATGAACAACACAAAGACGATAACGGCGAGCAGGATGCCCAGAAAAATAGCAATGGGAGAGACACCGCTTGTGTTCCGCGCTGCATTGAATTGAGCCAAAAAGAGTCCATTCATGATCGTATTCATACCGCTGATTCCTTTCACACTGCCGATGTCTATTCCACTTGCACTTCAACTGAATTATCGCCAAAAACGCGGAGCACTTTAACGGGTGTTCCGGCGGCAATGGCTTCGCCGTCATTTGCCCGTGCTTTTACCATGGTGATGATCCCGCCGCATAACACCCGAATTTCGCCGGTGCCGCCTTTGGGGATGTTCAGGTAGACCGTGGCCGAACTGCCCACGCAGGAGCCGATCCGAAGATTACCGGTCTCGGACATACGGCGGAGCAGGTGCATCAGATAAGAGACAATCACCATGGCGACCAAGCCCCATCCCAAGGCGTAAATCAACGCGAGTGTCTGAGGGACGGATCGGCTCATGTACAATCCACCAGCCCAGGTGAACAGGGTGAAGAAGGCGAGGATGGAGCGAACGGAGAGAAGCTTGAACGCCTCCACGGAGTCCTGGGCATCATGGGGAGCATCATGTGCGAGGGTGGATCCGATATGAGTATCGAGTTCGGTGTCTCCGCTGCTGAGCCCTGCCAATGACATGACCAGTTGAATCAGGAAAAAGACGGTGAAAAATCCTGCCGCCACGAAAAACCATTGATTCACTGGCTGTAACGTTATCCACCATGCCGTTAGTGATTCCATGACCAGCCTCCTTGCTTGCTGTTCGGTTGTCGGCGCATGTTGTCACTTCGGCTATTTCAATGCAACAGGAATTGGGTATTTATTCGTTTCGCAAGGCTTCGGCGGGGGCGATGCGGGCGGCGGTTTTGGCGGGCAGATAACTGAACGCCAATCCGAGAAATAATCCGGCGACGGAGGGCATGAGGAGCACCATGGGACTGGTGGCGACGGGGATTGGAAGTTGTCCGCCGATGAGCGTAAGAATGATGACAGCGACGACGGTCCCGAGAAGGGTGGCGGAGAGGGTAAGCAGCAGCGATTCCATCAGGAACAGAAGACTGATATCGAGCGTGGAAGCGCCCAGGGCGCGGCGGAGCCCGATTTCGGGGATGCGGGTCTGGATGTTGGCGAGCATGAGGCTCCCGAGCGTGATGCCTCCCATGAACAGGCACAGCATGACAATGGCGCCGCCGGCAAGCATGATTAATCGGCGCAGGCTCAACAGGCGCGCTACCAGACTTTGGGGCGTTACCCATGAAACCGGTTCGGCGGTTTGCTCCGGATCGGCAAGCAGGTTGCGGGCGGACCGGAGTGTGGCGTCAAAGGTCCCGGCTTGTCCGCTGCGGATAAAGATGGCGTCGAGCCGTTCATCGGGAGGAATGGAATCGGATCGCCAGTAAGGCGGGACCGTCCACGGGATGATGATCAGGCGTTCTCCGGGGGCCAGGGCTTTCGATCCTGTTCCCGACGTGCTGCCTTCGGCGGTGATAATGCCAATGATACGGAAGACGACAGGGCCAAGGGTTATGGTATTGCCGAGGCCGAGGTGGAGTTCCCGGGCGAGTGTTTCTGAAAGTACCGCCACGGAGGAATGGTTGCGGATATCGGCGGCATCCAGCGGTCGACCGAGGCGGAGGGGCCAGGGGCGAACAGCAAAGCAGTTTTCATCGGCACCCAGGATGGTGGCGATGTGGCGGGAGGAATCCATTGGATAGGATTCCGAACGAATACCGGCGACGGTTGCGTCGGAAAGCGTTTGGCGCAGGAGGACGGCATGGCGCCGCGTGAGGGGTGCGGGGGATGGGGTCGTGGCTCCGGATGAGTCTTGAAGGATCGTGAAGACGTTTACCCCCAGCTCGGCGATGGCGGTTTCCGTCTGGCGTTGCAACCCGACGACGAGGGATAGGAGCGTGGTGAGTGCCAGCATGCCCATGGCAATACCCGCGAATGGAAGGACGACCCGGACAGGGTGGCGCCGGGCGCCTTCGCAGACATCCTGAAGCATGGGACGCCAGCGCATCAGGATGTCCTCCGTTCAGTCAGTGACCCGGCGTGGCATTCGATGTGGCGGGTGGTGTGTTCCGCGAGGGCGGGGTTATGGGTGGCCATCATGATGGTGATGCCGGACTGATGGAGCCGCAGGAAATGATCCATGATGGCGGATCCCGTGGCGGGATCGAGATTGCCGGTGGGTTCATCCACAAGCAGGAGGTCGGGAGGGAGGGCGATGGCGCGGGCGATGGCGACACGTTGCATTTCGCCGCCGGAGAGGAGCCGGGCCGGTTGGTCGGCGTGGGGCCCCATGTCCACGTGGGCAAGGGCGAGGCGGGCAAGGCGGAGCACCTCGTCGGGGGGGGTATCCAGATAGCGGAACCGGAAGACGACATTTTCGAGAACCGTCCGGTGCGGGAGGAGGCAGAAGCGCTGGAAGACCATTCCGACCCGGCGCTTGCGCAATTCAATCCGTGCCGGTTCATCGACGGCCTGGACATCGTTGCCGGCAAGCAAGAGGCGGCCGGACGACGGTTGATCGAGCAAGGCGGCGAGGTTGAGGAGGGTGGTCTTGCCGGAGCCGGAGGGTCCCGTGATGGAGACGAATTCGCCGGCGTGGACGCGGAGGTTTATATTGCGGAGGACGGTCACCGGGCCGCGCGGCGAGGGGAACGCCTTGGAGATATTCTCCATATGAAGGATCGGGTCCGGCGGGCTCATGGGAGCAGGATCCGTTCGCCCGGTTTCACGCCGCCAAGGATCTCGAAGGAGGTTTCGTTGCCGATGCCAAGATCAAGACGGCGGGATTCGGTGCGACGAAACGTGCGTACCTTGCAGGAGGGGATCCCGCTCTCCCATTGCACGGCCTGGCGTGGCAGCAACACGGCGTTGGTGCGGGTGTGGGATTGGATGTTGATGGCGACGGACATACCGGGGCGGAGCCGGGAATCGGCCTGACCGATGCGGAGGGTGACGAGAAAATATTTCTGCCACGACGGATAGCCGGGGCGGGACTGGGCGGTGGCGCTGACGTTTTCCACGGCACCCTGAAGGCGGAGGGAGGGATAAGCCAGCGGGGTGATGATGGCGGGGGCGGAGGGGGGAACGCGGGCGAGATCGGCTTCGGGGATAAAGGTTTGTGCGATGAACTCCCGGAGATCAGGGAGGCAGAGGAGGGGCTGGTTGGGGAAGACCGAGTCGCCGACGCGGATGGTGCGGTATTCCGTGCCGACGGGGACGGGCAGGTGAACGGCCAGCCCGGCGGCCGGGGCGCGGATGACGGCGTTGGAGAGTTGGCGGCAGGCGGCGTCGTATTGCCGCTGGGCGGCGTTACAGGCGGACCGGGCGCGGGCGAGGCGTGCGGGATGCAGATGTTCCAGGGTCAGGGTGTGCTGCGATTCCAATTGATCGGCCTTGGCCTTGGAGACGGCGACACGGGACTCCTGTTGTTCCAGTTCGCGGCGGGCAAGGAGATGGCGGTCCACAAGTTCCCTGGTATCGGCCAGTGCCTGTTGTTCGGAAACGGCGAGCGCGCGGAGTTCGCCGAGGCGCGCCTCGATATCGGCGCGCTCAATCGGGATGTCCGCTTTTTCGAGGGCGTCCAGTTCGGCGCGGGAACGTGCAAGGTCATTGTTGAGTTTGACGAGATCGTTTTCGATATCCGAACTATCGAACCGGAGAAGGACGTCGCCTTCGCGCACCTCGGCGCCATTGGGGATGATTTCGACAACGGTGGCCCGGCCCTGGAAGCGGGAGAAAATGGTTTCGGTGCGGCGTGCGTCCATGGTGCCGGTGCAGGGAGTCCAGACCTCAAGGGTGCCGCGGGTGACGGTGGCCTCACGGGGCCCCGAGGCTGATGCCGACGGGTTGGGTCGGCATGAGGTTAGCGGCAATGTGAACGCGAGGAGCAGGGTGGTCAGGAGTGCAGGGTTCATGGCATTGGTTCCATGGCGTTGGGTTTGAGATCGTTCGGAGAATCCGTAAGGGTGCCCATGAGCCGGAGCAGGGTATAGCCGGAAACGCAGACGGAGGCGCGGGCGGCGAGGAGAACCGATTCGGCTTCCACGTAGGCGGTTTCGGCGTCGGTCACGGAAAAGCTATCGCCGCGCCCCATCTCGAAAAGGCGGCGGGCGAGTTCCGAGCGGGCCTCGGCGGCGGCATAATTGCGGCCGGCGATGGAGAGTTCGCTGCGGGACTGACGGTAGGCGGATACGGCTTGTTGAACTTCGCGGGCGATGGAGAGGGCGCGGATGCCGATGGATTCCCGGGCGGCCTGGACGTCCACCTCGGAGATGTCGACCAGCGGTTTATTCCGTTTGCGGTTCAGATCGATTTGTCCGGCGAGTCCGACGGTCCAGAGGTTGTGATCCAGGTCCCTCGAGTCCTTGAAGGTGACGGCTTGCCCGTATTGTTCGTTGCCGGCGACGAGATTGACATCCGGTTGAAGGCGACGGCGGGCCAGTTTGGCGCCGCGGATGGCCGCGTGATAGTCCTGGATGAGCTGAGCGTAATCGAGGCGGTTGCTCAGGGCGGTCTGGACGGCGATATCCATGGGAGGGACGTCGAGATCCGGTAGCGGGGAGGGGGAGGGGGAGCAGTCGGTTTCGGGGGGGAGGCCGAGGAGTTCGGCGAGATTACGACGGGTGACGAACAGGGATTCGCGGTGATTTTCCAGGCGTGTTTCGGCCTGCCCCCGTTGGAGTTCCACACGGAGGGTATCCACGCGGGAGGCGCGGCCCTGTTGTTCCCGGGCACGGGTGAGTTCCAGAAGGCGGTTGGCGCGGGCGAACATGGCGGCGTCGCACGACACCTGTTTTTCGAGGCGGACGATGGATTCGAACTGGCGGGCGACGTCGACGATGAGGTCGGCCTTTTGAAGTTCCCAGTGGCGGCGTTCGGCGCGGTGTTGTTCGCCGGCGGCGGTCAGGGGTTCCTCATGGACGAGTCGTCCGAACCGCCGGAAGAGGGGTTGGCGCACATCCACTTTGACGGCTGAGCGCCAGGGTTCGTCCACGAAGGAGGGATAGCGGAGGACGCTGGCATCGACACCGATTTCGGTGCCCCAGACGAGTTTGCGTTCGGCGCGCATGCCATAGCGCCATTCGGTGTCGCTGTCGGTGGTGTTCACGGCGCCATGCGGGATGACGCCGGTGGCGAATTCCTCGCGGGCGGCCTTGACGCCGAGTTCAGTGCGGGTGACCGCAAGGGCGCCGCGGGCGAGTTGGCGATTATGATTGAGGGCGGCGTTAATGGCGGCGTCGAGGGTGAGTGGAGTTGAATTGGTGGGAGCGGCGGCGGCCAGACAGGTAGAGAGAATAAGTGCGGTGGCGAGGAGGCGGGTGACCCTGTGGATTCTGAATGGTTGTATGGCGGGCATTTCCTCATGGCGGGTGTTGACCCGCACTCCAACTCTCAAATGACAGATTTCAGGTCCGATTTACTGGACGCCTTCCTTCATGGCCGTGCGGTCGGGCAGTTCCTTGAAATAGACTTTGTGTTTAAGGTTCAGTTCCCACTGCTTGGCGTACTTGAGAAAGGCGCCGTAGGAGGACATGAGGGCAATGGCGAGACCGTGGCGGCCATCCATGAAGCCGGCCCGGAGGATATAGCCCTTGATGAAGCGGCAGATGGGGTGCAACAGCATGTCCGTCCAATGGAAGTGTCCGCCCTGGACAAAGCGTTGCTGGGCGGTGATGGTGGAGAAGCGGTTCAGGGTGTTGATGTGATCGGCGAGATCGTCATAGGTGTAGTGCCAGATGGGGTTCTTGAGCCGTTTGACGGGGCCGCGGACGATGACCTTGTCGTGGGGTTCCTGGCCTTCGGTGCGGCCAAGATCCTTGCGGAAGAGACGGAGTTTGATATCGGGGTACCATTCGCCGTGGCGGATCCAGCGTCCGAGGTAATAGACCTGGCGGGGGAATTCGAAGCCGGCGTGTTTAATAACGGGGGCGTCGAGTTCGCGGAGAATTTCGTCGCGCAGGGCAGGGGAGACTTCCTCGTCAGAATCCATGAACAGGAGCCAGGGGTGGGAGGCGAATTCCCGGACGGTGTTGCGCTGGCCGACATAACCCAACCACTGGCGCTGGAAGAAGCGGTCGGTGTATTGGCGGCAGAGTTCAGGGGTGCGGTCCGTGCTGAAGCTGTCGAGGACCACGATTTCGTCGCACCATGTAAGACTGGAGAGACATCGTTCGATTTTGGCTTCCTCGTTGAAGCATAGCACGCAGGCCGAGATTTTATCGCGCATGGTGTTCCTTCCGCAGGCTATCGTGAACGGGATTCCGGGGGCGCCATTTGAACATCCGCAGGCAGATCCTTGGGTTGCATCCATTCATCCTGCAAAGCGCCGTAATAATGAACCCGCACGAGGCATCCGTAAAACTGGGCTTTCCGCTGGAGACCGGCAGGAACGCCATACGAGGCGGAGACGGTTTTGCTGGTCTTTTCGGGCCAGGCGCCCTGCAGGGGCGGGGGCGGTGTGATCGTGGCGGTCGTTGGGTGGATGAGGCCGGTGGCGAGGTCGCGGTCATAGAATCGGACGGTGATGGTGACGGCGGCGGCATCGATCATTTTTTCCTGGCTGGTGGCTTCGAGCGTGGTGGAGAGAATTCGCAATTCACTTTGTCCGGCGGATTCGGGGAATTTATTAATTTCCGTGGAGGTAATCTTGATGCGTCCTGAGAAGGGGAAGACATAGTGTTCGCGGGCGTTGGAAAGCTTTGTCAATTCAGCGCGGGCTTTTCCGGCGGCGGGGGAATCGGGTGCGCGGCGGACCAGGGAGCTGAGCTGGGACATGGCCGGTTCCAGGCGTCCACGCTCGGCGAGGAGGCGGGCACGTTCGATATAGGACTCGGCGAAATCGGGGTCAACGCGCTGGATTCCGGCGAGGACCTGCTCGGCTTCGTCCGGTGACTGGTTGCTGGCGGCGGACCGTGCGTCGCTCATCATATCCCGAACGCGGGACTGCAGAATTTCGTTGGCGGCGGACTCGATTTCCTTTTTGGCCCGTTCCATCTCGGCGGCAGCGGAGTCGGTTCGCGACGTGGCGATGGCGGCCTCGGCGCTGATGAGGTCGGAAGAGGAGTTGGCTTGGGCGGCAATGGAAGAAGGGGAGGGAGAGCCGGAGTCTGCCAGCGGAATTGATGGAATATTGGTGATGGGGGATGTGGAAATGACAGGGTTCAGGGTTGAGGGTTCGGGGTTGAGGGAGGGGAGGGGTTCCGTCTCGGGCTCGACTTCTATTGGAGGCGCCATGTTGACTGAGGCGGCGGATGATGAGGTTGTGGCGGTCGGAGCAAGGGTTGGGGCTTTGCTGGTGACGACAGGCGGCGCCATTCGGGTGGTGGCTGGTTTTGTGCGGGAGCGAGCGGGCGGCGGGGTTATCTCGCGGCGGCAGCGCTGGGTGATGGAGGCCAGGATAATCAAGGCGATGACCACGCCGACGACTTTTTTCCACAGGCGGCGTTTGGCTTCCTGGGCTTCGCCGAGGACTTCTGCCTGGACGTATGCCTGGATCAGAAAGCGGGTGCGGCCGACTTCAACGACGTCGCCATGTTTGAGCTGGGCCTCGCGGGTTTCGCGGTTGTTGACGAGGATACGGTTCATGGAACCCAGGTCTCGAATGCGAAGGCCGTCGGGCGTGTGGGTGATTTCCGCATGCAGGGAGGCGATTTCGGTATCTTCAAAGCGGATGTCGCAGGCGGCGTCGCGTCCGATTTGCATGGGATCCGGCGCCACCGTGATGCGTTCCCCCCGGCGTTCCCCGTTTAAGATGATGAGCCTGAAGATCATAGATGCGGGCATACTACACAAGGTGGGTGTGTGGGGGAAAGAGCGAAAATCGGGCAACGGCGATTCAGGCACTGGGGAGGGGCCGACCTAGTTCTGTCCCTGCGGCCTGGCGATTCGAGTCGCCGGAGCCAGCGTGACGATTGGGTAGTGTTACTTGTTGATTCCGCTGACCCTAGCGCCCGCTCACCGCTCACATAACGGATAAAAGGATATTGCCATTTTGCACATCGAGTCTATCATTAAGGGCATGATAAGCGTAGACGACAGCAAGACAATTAGGGAATTGGCGGCAAAATACTCGCTGAAAAAAGTTCTCCTGTTTGGTTCGGCCGCCAGGAAAGACAGCGGATATGGCGACATTGATCTCGCCATTGAAGGTATCCGCCCACAGGAGTTTTTCCGCTTTTATGGGGAACTGATGAGTCGCCTGTCTGTGCCGGTTGACGTGATGGATTTGTCCAAGCCCAAGCGATTCTCCCGAATGGTGAGCCGGGAAGGGATTTTGATTTATGGCTGAACTAAGGGAATGTGTGGAGGCGGAGGAGGAAAATATTCGGTATGCGTTAAGGCAACTGCCGAATGTTGATCGACTAAGCACATTGTCTGACTTGGAACTCGCTGGTACGGCGGCGTTATTGCACAGCATCTATAACGGCCTTGAAAATGTATTGAAGCAGGTGATTCAGGGAGTGGGTGGCGATGTTCCGACAGGGTCAACTTGGCATCGGGATTTGTTGCTTCAAGTACAGGCTTGCCACATTTTGGCACAGGTGACGGTGGATGCCCTTCGGCCATTTATGGCGTTTCGGCATTTTTTCAGTCATGCCTATGTATTGGATTTGGACCCCGCCCGTATGGAGTTATTGGTTGGTACGGCTAAGCAGGTTGTTGATCAGGTCCTTATTGAGGTATTGGCGCATATCAACAGCGCAAAAGGTTCTGGAACCTGATTGTTGCAATCATGCCCTAATTGATTTGGATATGGCGGAGACAAGGAAACTGGGTATGATGGCCGCATGATGAAAACGGCGCCTGCATCCATTCGATTGACGTTTAACGATGGTCGCGCGGCGGAGTGTCCGCCACGTACCGTCATCCGGGATATTCTCCCTTCCATGACCAGCCCGGAGGGGCGGCCCTATATCGCCGCCCTGGTGAACAACGACATCACCTCGCTGAGTTATCCCGTGGAGCATGATAGCGAGATCCGGCTATTGACGATGGATGACTCGGAGGGCCGCCCTGTTTTCCAGCGGTCCATGGCCTTCCTGCTGGCGAAAGCCGTGCGGGAGCTTTTCCCTGAGGCGGCGTGGTCGGTGGATTATGCGGTGGGGAGCGGGTTGTATTGCACATTTGAGAGTCAGCCGGGAAATGGCAATGGGGGCATTACAGAGGAGCAGGTTCGCGCGATTCAGGAGCGCATGAAGGCATTGGTGGCGGATAACCTGCCGATCGAGCGGAAGAAGATTTCCTTCAGGGAAGTGACCCGGCGGCTGACGGAGGCCGGGCAGACCGATAAGCTGAATCTTCTCCGGTTCCGTAATCCCCCCCGGGTGGTGATTCATGAGTGCGACGGATTTTATGATCTGGCGCAGGGGCCCCTGGCGCCGGGAACCGGGGCTCTGGACTTTTTCAACCTGATCCATTATCCGCCGGGCTTTGTCCTGCAGCTTCCGGCGGTGGGCGAGACCCGTGTGGCCCCGTTCAAGGATCAGCCGCACTTATTCAAAATCTTCCGCCAGCATAAGCAGTGGGGGCGGACGATGGAGGTGAATACGGTCGGGCGGCTCAACGAGATTATCGTCAACGGCAATATTGGTGATTTCGTCAAGGTGGCGGAAGCGTTGCACGAGAAGAATGTGGCGGGGATTGCCGATGAAATCTACCGGCGACGGGACCGGGCGCGGATTGTTCTGGTGGCGGGACCCTCCTCGGCCGGCAAGACAACCTTCTCGAAGCGGCTGGGGGTGCAGTTGCGTGTCAATGGTTTCCATGTCTCCATGATTTCGCTGGATAACTATTTCTTTGGCATGGATCGCACGCCCAGGGAGGCGGACGGGAAGCCCGACTTTGAGCATATTGACGCCATTGACCGAACGTTGTTTGAAGAGCATATGCGGCAGATTACAGACGGCAAGGAAGTGGAGTTGCCGGAGTTTGATTTTGAGACCAAGCAACGGGTATACCGCGGGCAGCGCATCAAGTTGGGGAGAAACAGCGTATTAATCATTGAGGGGATACACGGGCTCAATCCGGGACTGGCGCCGATGGTTCCGGCGGAGGCGCAGTTCAAGGTTTACGTCAGTGCGCTGACGCAGCTCAGCGTGGATGCGAACAACAGGATTTCGACGACGGATAACCGGTTGTTGCGGCGGATGGTGCGTGATCACAAGTATCGGGGGAATTCAGCCTTGCAGACCATGCGGATGTGGGCTTCGGTGCGGAGGGGGGAGGAGCGGTGGATATTCCCGTTCCAGGGCCAGGCGGATGCCACGTTCAATTCCGCGCTCGATTATGAGATTGCCGTGTTGAAACCGTTGGCGGAACCGTTGTTGATGGAGGTGACGCCCTTTGAGCGGGAATATGCCGAGGCCCGGCGGCTGACGGGATTCCTGCAGAACTTCATTGGCATGTCCGACCGTGAGGTGCCGAACACGTCGATGCTGAGGGAATATATCGGGCGGAGCAGTTTCAAATATTGAATCCACTACGGCAAGAAGTGGTGGTTACTCCAATATAATTATAGACTAGTTCTTTTACTAATATTACCTTGCCGCCATGAATGGGTGGTTTGCAGGCGAGGGATGTTTTTCGGGGGCGGAACGGTATCGTGCGTTGCGCGAAAACCGTGGCGGTGTGGTGCGGGAACGTAGCGGCGCGCCGGATCCCTTTTTGTGGTCTGAGCGGCACTTGCGTTGTGTGTGGGCCGACTCCCGGTGGCGTCCGGCTGACTTGATGACGCTGGATCGGCAACGGGTGGCGGTTGAGGATCCCGGACGGTGGAATCTTGAGGCGGGGCCTGATTTTCTGGATGCGGTGCTGCGGGTTGAACCCGGTGCCCGCCTGATCCGGGGAGATGTGGAACTGCATATACGGCCGCACGACTGGATTCAACATGGGCACTCCAGCGATCCTCGTTATCAGCGGGTAGTGGCCCATGTCACGTATTATCCCGGCGCGATGGAGGGCGGATTCCTGCCGAAAGGCGCCATTGAAGTTTCCTTGAGCGATGCGTTGCGCCGCAATCCCCTTTTTTCCTTCGAGGCCATGGATGTGAGTGCTTATCCCTATGCGGAATCTGATCCGCATCCGCCTTGTGCGTTGACCTTGGCGGGATGGAGTCCGGAGCGGCGGATCTCGTTGCTGGAGTCGGCTGGGGCTGAGCGACTACGGGTGAAGGCGGCGCGCTTGCGGGCTGAGATGGCAGAGCGGCATCCCCGTCAGGTGTTGTACGAGGAAGTCATGAGCGGGCTGGGATTCAAGCATAACCGGCAGGCGTTCCGGTCGCTGGCGACAAGGGTGTCGTTGGAGAGCCTGTGGCATGACGTGGAGGGGCAGGGCGTGGTGGCGGCGTATGCGTTGTTAAGCGGTGTGTCCGGGTTGCTGCCTGCCAAAACGGCTCCACAGTGGGATGAGGAGGCGCGGCGTTTTATCCGGTCGGTTTGGGATATCTGGTGGAAACAGAAGGCTGGCTGGGACGGGCAGGTGATGGAAAAGAGCGAATGGCGGTTGGCGAATCTGAGGCCTCCGAATCATCCCTTGCGGCGCCTGATGGCAGCGGCGGAACTGTTTTGCGGGGAGCGGGCGTTATTGGGCGAGGCTGGGAAGTGGCGGGGGGAGGGCGAAGGGTTGTGCGGTAAGGTTATGGATTATCTTGGTGAGATTGGTGGTGAAGGGTTTTGGGGACGGCGAACGGCGTTGGGAGCGGCGCCGTTGGAGCGTCCGATGGCCTTGATCGGGCCGGGTCGGGCGGCGGCATTACTCTCCAATGCGATCCTGCCGTGGATGGCGGCGGGAGAGGATGGGGATTGGCCGGGTGAAGAGGTCTTGAAAGCGCTACCGGCAGAGGATGACAACCGCTTTATCCGGCATATGGCGCATGCGTTGTTCGGGCATGACCATAATCCGAACCTGTACCGGACGGGATTGCGTCAGCAGGGGTTGCTACAGGTGTTTCATGATTTTTGCCTGAATGGAAGCGGCGGGTGCAAGGCCTGCCGGTTACCTCGAATTCTCGGTGAGGGTTGAACGTAGTAGGTAGGGGCGTCCCTGTCATCGAATGACGACGAGACTGGTTTTGTCACCAGAATTGGTAGGCGGCGAAGGCCAGGACGTAGAGGCCGAGCAGGAAGTTGGTCGTCATATGCGCGATGACGGCGGCGGTGAGATCGCGGGTACGCAGATAAAGGGCGCCATAGGCCAGACCGGCGAGGATTCCCACGAGCCAGCGATCATGTTCCATGCCGAACAAGACGGCGGTCAGCAGGAACATGCCGAGGTGGATGGGGCGTTCGGGGACAGAGAGGAAGGAGCGGTTGATCATCCACCGGTAGAGGAATCCGCGCCAGAAGTATTCCTCGGCGGCGGCGATGACGAGGGTGGAGCCGGTGAGACGGATGAGGGTCAGGGTCCAGCCGCAGATTTCGGGGGCGGAGGGGTGGGTGGCCTCGATACCGGTGATGACGCCGAGAGGGCGGATGCCGAACCGGAGGTAGAGGTCATTGAGGTAGGGGTAATGGTAGATCCAAGGCAATTCAGGGCCGATCCATACGATGAAGACCCCGATGCCGACAGCGATGGCGAGGGGGAGGTACCGGATGTTGAGGGGACGATAGAAGCGCCAGGGGCGGAGCGTCAGGAGCAAACAGGCGACGACAACGGTCTGGAGGGCATAGCGCCAGGGCAAGGACGGCAAAGGGATCATCATGATGCCGAGCCAGGCGATGAATGGCGCAGCGTGGGCCCATATGGCTTGATTACTGTTCGGTGTTGGAGCTGGCGAATCCATACGCGGTATGATGCGGGAAGTGATGGAGAAAAACAAGGGGATCTGGATGGTGCCAAATCCCCGCCCAAGAACGTTTTGGCGATGCCTTGATATAATTGAGGTATAAGATAAGGTTCAAGAACGGGTGAGTCCTGGAGAATCTAGAAGGAAAAGCCGTTGCCGACGAGGAGGTTCAGTTGATAGATTTCGCGCGAGACCGGCAGGCATCACGCTGCGCGATCGGAGCATAATCAACGGGGCGTGAGCGTGATTAAATGCGGAGTACGCCGCGGAGGGAGTCGGAAGATAACATCCCGAACGGTGTCGCAGAGTACGCTCGCAAGCTCGCGCCCGTGAACGCCAATGTTCCTGGTGGATGTCGTCATTTGTAGAAACACAACGTGGAGGCCTACTTGAATACGATGAAATGGATGATTGTGACAGCCGTGTTGGTCGTGATGGGGAGAATGGCTGGAATGGCCGGAGAAAAGGATTTGTCTCCCGGGCAGGTGACACGCGTGGCCTGTGACCTGAACGCCAAGCCGAATGCTGTTGTTATTTTCAAGGGCACATCGGAAGACACCGGAACCGCCAGGCAAACGAAGGATTTTCACTACGATGTGTATTTGCCTTCCGACTACGGGAATGACAGCGCGGCATTCCATCCCGCCATGTTCATCGCCTCGCCCGGCGGAAATGCCGGAATGGGCGCGATGGGAACGCGGCTCAAGAAGGACGGATGGATTGTCATCATGCTGGTGGAATCGAAGAACGGTAATCGCGAATGGCTGAACAACTTCCTGGCCGCCCATGATGACGCCGTCCAACGTTTCCGAATTGCCCCTGGCGCGAAATTCGCCACTGGCATGTCTGGTGGCGCCCGGTGCGCATCCATGTATCCGCTGACGCGGCCTGGATTTCGCGGTGTCGTATTGCAGGCGGCGGGTTTCGCGGACGGGTTCATCCATCTGGAGTTCACTACCCGCAAGAAGGATGTGTTTTCGCGGTATCCTCCGCACACGCTGGTTGCCGCAACATTTGGGGACAAGGATGCCAATCTGTTTGAATCTTTTGAAATTCGCAGGCTGTTGCCGGCGGGATGCCAAAGGCATGTGGAGGTGTTTCAGGGGGGGCATGAGTGGTGCCCCGCCACTGTTTTTGACCGCACCCTGGATTGGATCGAGGACCAGGCGTTTTTAGCAAAACCGGCCATGACAGGACCCTGCCGGTTGCTCGGACTTGACGTGCGAGCCGAGCCAATGAGCCAGGCTGGCTACCTTTGGTTCTTTCGCTTGACCCAGGCCAGAGCCGAAACCGCCCAATTACCGGCGGCGAAGTATCGGCAACTTGAGCGTCTGCCCATCATCGCCAGGAATGGCAATTTGAGTGGTGTGCCTGCGGTTCGCGCAACGCTTTCCCAGATCGAGCCGCTGCTGAGAGAGCTGTCGCTAACGCCGGAAGTTCAGGAACTGGTCAAAGCCAGACAGGCACATGCCCGCGCCATGCAAGCATACAGCAAGTTTGAAACCTCCTTGATGAGGGGGGGCTGGGAGTTCCGCTCCACTCGTGTTTCAGCGATGGAACTCAAGGATTTGCAGGCCTTTTTCTCCGAGAGCGGAAAGGTTCTCGCCAAGTACGCGGAATCGCCAGAAGTAGCTCAACTGCGTTGTCTGAACGATTCGTTGAAGCTGGAGTTTTCCGGACCCGGGGCAAAGCAGTTGTAATGATGGTTTTTTTCCTATGATGCCAACGGGAACCTCACGGACCTTGTGGGGATGGACGGCGCCGTGGCCGCCCACTACGAGTATGATCCTTATGGGAACACGATTGCCAAGTCCGGCGCACTCGCCGATGTGAATCCGTTCAGGTTCTCGACGAAGTATTTCGATTCTGAGACTTCGTTCTACTACTACGGCCACAGATATTACAGCCCGGGGTTGGGGAGGTGGGCCAGTCGCGATCCTATCGAGGACTCCGGATTTAGGCGCATGAGGTCGCTTCAGGGTGCTATCTCAAAAACAAAGCGAAGAACAAGAGATGATCATGACCGCCTGGCTAGCAAGATGTCGCAACTAGTTGCACTTCTTCAGAAGAACGGTCAAATCCCTGCAGTAAATTGGTTGCGTCAGCATTTCCCGAGTGCTTCACGTAACTGCAAAGCACCGAACATGCGGCGCAGTCTGCGGCTTTCTCTGGATCCCTATGTCTTTGTGTCTAATCGGCCTGTGCTCTGGGTTGACCCGCAGGGACTCATCCGTTTCGTTTGGGGGCCTGTGCCTTTGCCGAATGATGACCCATGGTACGAAGAACCAAGTCCTTGGCCGTCTGATCCTCCCCCTCCCCCCGAACCAGGAACCTGCGATGATCCAGCCACATGTGCAGGTGGCTCAGTAGGACCACAAGACGACCTGTGCAGTGTGCCCTTTATTGGATGTTTCATGGATCTACATCCAGGAATCCTGCAGTGCTGTAAGGATCACGATAACTGTTACGGCAACAATGACTGCAACGCCTGTTCCTGGTTTTCGGACTGCGGCAGCGAGGGGTGTAAGGACTGCAACAGGACAGTGGTTGACTGTATTATCGATGCAATACTATGAGCCACCGTTATAACGTTATATCCATACTGGCAGAGAGAATTCGATGTGGTTTTGCGTTGCTTCTAGCCTTCTGCTCCGTCTGTCTTGCCCACGAACCGCAAATGCCGCAAGACGGTGCTGAACTCTGCAACAAGCTTGGCTACGATGCCACTCTTTTCTACACTTCAACAAAACTTGAACTTGTTTACTCCATGAGGATGCTACCCTTGGGAACTATGCCATCAAGTGGTGTCTTGGCCGCCACAAAAGGTGGCGTCTGCTGGTTCTCCGAACAAGGGCAACTCATCAAAACCATCCAATATGCAACTCGCGAGCGTCCATGGGACGTCACGATTCTTAATGCTCTATCTGAAAACGAGATTCGCTTTCTCGGGACTCTCCCGGATCAAGGTCGTACGGTTTTGTATGGTATCGATGGGGATGTCGTCATTAATCTGGCGGGGGGTTACTATACCCATGCCCGCATGGGAGATGTGAATGGTGACGGTTTCCAAGAATTCGTAGTCTCTTCAAAGCATGGCCTCACGATATTTGATTCTTCTGGAAAGTGGATCGGTTTCACCTCAGTTCCGAATTTGGACGTCGACTTTCATCTCACAGATGTCGATGCAGATGGGTCGTGCGAAATCATTGTGCGAACCTACGAGAAACAACGTAGAGATTGCATTCGAATTATCGATGCGCAAGGGAAACTTGTCAGTTCGTGGGTTCCCGACTTCCGTTTCTACAGTTTTGAGGTTGTACGTTGGCCCTCTTGGGATAAGGCGAGACTGCTCTTCCTCAACGGCGACGCGATTGTCTTGACGGACACCGACGGCAAGAATTGTATGTCATTAGTCGCGCCAAAGGGGAGTAGGGTTGCCCGAGTCGTTGCCGAGACGTTGAACATTGGCGAATCCAAGGAAGCATTACTGTGTGTGGCATCGGCTCGTGTCGGTGGCCCGCATATTGTATACATTTGGTCAGGTGATGGTGAGTTGCTCTATCAACGGCTCATGGTGGATAGCGGGCTTTCTATTCTCGTGCCATCACGCATTGACACGAAAGCAAGGCAGTGCTTCTTTGTGGGGAGTAGGAATCGCATTTGGAAATACGGGCCGGGTTTGAAGCAGCAACCGGGGCCAATGGGGTCGCCCATCACTTCACAGAGTAATGAGGCGGACAAAGCGGATGTCATAGCTCACTGATTATGTCCTACACATACACACTTGAACCCCAAAACGCCTGGCCTGCAAAATCTTTTGCAGGGCCGAAAACGCATACCCCCGGTTCACGGGTGAAGAATCTCGGCCACAGATATTACAGTACAGGGTTGGGGAGGTGGATCAGCCGCGATCCGTTGGGGGAGGAAGTATTTCTGCGGGGGTATGTAGAGGCAAGCGGTTCCCGTACCACACGTTCCTGCGGCTGATCCATGCCACGGCCCGGCGCGCCGGCCTGCCGGCCAACGTCACGCCCCACACGTTGCGTCGCTCATGCACCACCGAGTTGTTGCGCGGCGGGGCCAACATGTACCACGTCAAGGAACTGCTCGGCCACGAGTCGCTCGACACCCTCAAGCACTACGCCAAGCTCACGATCCTCGACCTCAAGAAGGAGCACCAGCGCTGCCATCCCAGGGAACGG
>CAZSSA010000027.1:0-25064 GCA_964609375.1 uncultured Verrucomicrobiota bacterium
GCAGCGGGTGCCGGATGTCGGACCGGTCATGGCGGAGCACATTGTTGATTTCTTTACCAATGCGCGGAATCAGGACGTGATCGCAAAGCTGAAAAAGGCTGGCGTCAATATGCGGAATCTGACGGAGAAGGTGGTGGTATCGGAGGGGCCGTTTGTCGGCAAGGCCGTCGTGGTAACGGGGACGCTGGTGCGGTTTACGCGGGATGAAGCGCATGAGGCGTTGAGGAAGAAGGGCGCCAAGGTGACGGACAGCGTCAGTAAGAAGACCGGCTATTTGATTGTGGGTGCGGATGCGGGGTCGAAGTTGGAGAAGGCGAGGAAGTTGGGGGTGAGGGTTCTGACGGAGGAGGAGTTTGAGGGGTTGTTGGGGGAGTAGAGGGGGGGGGGAGGGGGAATGGTTGATGGTTGATGGGGAATTGTTGATGGTTGATGGTTGATGATGGGGGGAATGGTTGATGGGGAATGGGGGATGGGAGGGGAGATTTATCCGCAGATGAGACGCAGATGGGGCGCAGATAATGAAAGGCGGGGGGGAAGGATGAGTGGCGCAGCAGGCGTTACCGCCTGCTGCGGATATAGGATGAACCCTGGGCCTTATTCCATGACGGCGCCGGTTCCGGCGCTGGTGACGGATTGGGAATATCGCTTGAGATAGCCGCTTAGCACGCGCGGTTGGAAGGATGGGGCTTCGGCGCGGCGTTTGGCAATCTCCCCGGCGCTTAATTCCGCTTCCAATTGGTGTTCAGGAATGTTGATGGAGATCATGTCGCCAGCCTTGAGCAAGCCGATGAGTCCGCCTGCGGCCGCCTCTGGGGAGACGTGACCGATGCAGGCGCCGCGGGTGCCTCCGGAAAATCGGCCGTCGGTGATGAGCGCCACGCTTTCGCCTAGACCGCGTCCCATGATGTATGAAGTGGGGGCAAGCATTTCCTGCATCCCCGGTCCGCCGCGCGGGCCTTCGTAGCGGATAATGACGACATCGCCTGCTTTGACCTTTCCTTGCAGGATGCCTTCACAAGCGTCCTCCTGGGACTCGAAGATGATGGCAGGGCCGCGGAACTTCAGCATGTTGGGAGCCACGCCGGCTTTTTTGACAACGGCGCCCCCCTCGGCGAGGTTACCCCACAGGATTGAAAGCCCGCCTTCGGCTGAGTAGGGGTTGGCAAGGGGGCGGATGACTTCGGTATCGGAGACCTTGGCGCGGGCAATATTTTGCCAGAGTGTTTTGCCGGTTACGGTTAGTGCATCACGATGGATCAGGCCGCGGATGGAGGCGATTTCGCGAATGATGGCGCTGATGCCTCCAGCGCGATCCACGTCCTCCATGTGATATTTTGACGAGGGGGAGACCTTGCAGATATTGGGACATTTTTGTGAAAGTTTATTGATGCGGTCCAGGTCGTAGGTGACCCCTGCTTCATGGGCAATGGCGAGGGCATGCAGGATGGTGTTGGAGCTGCCGCCCATGGCCATATCGGTGGCGAAGGCATTATCCATGGAGTCCAAGGTGACGATGTCGCGGGGGCGAGGGCCGCCGTTGCGGGCCATGTCGACGATGCGGGTGGCGGCCTGGCGGAAGAGTTTTTTGCGGCGGGGATCAATGGCCAGAATGCTGCCGTTTCCGGGAAGGGCCATACCGATGGCCTCGCACAGGCAGTTCATGGAGTTGGCGGTGAACATACCGGAGCATGAACCGCAGCCGGGGCAGGCGCATTCCTCGAGGGTTTGCAAGTCCTGATCGTTGATTTTGCCACTGGCGTGGGCGGCAACCCCTTCAAAAACGCTTACCAGGTCAACGGCTTTTCCGTCAGGGGTATGGCCGGCGGCCATGGGGCCCCCGCTAACCATGAGGGCCGGGATGTTGGCGCGCAGGACGCCCATGAGCATGCCGGGGACGATCTTGTCACAGTTGGGGATGCAGATGACGGCGTCGAAGCAATGGGCTTTGATCATGGACTCCACCGAGTCGGCGATCAATTCGCGGCTGGGGAGGGAGAATTTCATACCGGCGTGGCCCATGGCAATGCCGTCACAGATTCCGATGGTGTTGAATTCGAAGGGGATGCCGCCCGCCTTGCGGATGGTTTTCTTGATCAGATCGGCGACTTTATTCAGGTGAACGTGGCCGGGGATGATTTCGTTGAAGGAATTGCAAACGCCAATGAAGGGTTTGTCGAAATCCTGGGATTTGACGATGCCGGTGGCCCGGAGGAGACTGCGGTGTGGTGCGTGTTCGGCGCCTTTTTTAATTTTGTCGCTATTCATGAGAGAATCCTTTCGTCGGTTAACGAGGCGGAACCATAACCCAAGAGGGGGGAGGGAAGAAAGGATGAAGTTTGAAAGTTGAAATGAGAAAGCGGAAGGGTTTGACAGGTTGCACCTTGATAGGGGTTGTGGTAAGAAGTCGCCTCCGCTTGGTGGAAACAAGGATGGAAAGAGGTTGTGAAGGTGGATGACCGGCAGGCTTATATCGTTTTAAATATGATGCAGGGGGTTGGGCCGGTAACGGTTCGGAACCTGACGGAGGCCTTGGGTTCTGTTGAGGCTATCCTGCGGGCCGATCGTGATGCTCTTCTTCGTGTTCCCGGCGTTGGGCGCGAGATGGTTGCCCGTATTCTTGATCAGCGGGAACAGTTGAATCCCGTGGATGAGGAAGCAAAGGCGGCGAGGCATGGGGCGCGGGTGGTCACCCGGGTGGATGCGGAATATCCCAAGCGCCTTCTTCAGATTTATGATCCCCCACTGGCTTTGTATGTGAAGGGGACCCTGCAATCGCGTGATGAGTGTGGGATTGCCTTGGTTGGATCGCGCCGGACAAGTCATTATGGATTGGAAACAGCGGAGCGGTTGGGGTTTCTTCTGGCACAGCATGGGGTCACGGTTATCAGCGGGTTGGCGCGCGGGATTGATACGGCGTCACATCGGGGGTGTTTGAAGGGGCATGGCCGGACGCTGGCGGTGCTGGGCGGGGGATTGGATTGTTTGTTTCCGCCGGAGAATGAGAGGTTGGCGGGGGAAATCGAGCAGTCTGGAGCGGTGATGACGGAGTATCCGTTTGGGAGGCAGCCGGATAAGACGACGTTCCCAGTGCGGAATCGGATTGTCAGCGGGATATCGCAGGGGGTTGTGGTGGTTGAGGCGGATGCGACAAGCGGCGCGATGATTACGGCGAACCAGGCGATGGAACAGGGCCGGACCGTCTTTGCGGTGCCGGGACGCGTGGATTCGGCGGGATCGCGGGGGCCCCACCGGTTGATCAAGCAGGGGGCCCGGCTGGTCGAGACGGTGGATGATATCCTTGAGGAATTACAGACGTTGTTGCCGATGCCGGCGAAACCGGCGCAGGAACAGGCCCGGAAGGTGTCGCTTTCCGAGGCGGAGCGTGACATCCTTGGATTGTTGGAGGCAGAGGGCGAGGCGGATGTGGATACGCTGATCCGGAAATCGGGGTGCAGGGCGGCTGAAATCAGTGCGTTGGTGATGGGACTTGAAATCAAGCGAATGGTAAAGATGTTGCCCGGCCAGCGCGTGGGCTTAAGAAGGCAATAAGGAGCGGACATGTCAAAGATACTGGTCATCGTCGAATCGCCGGCGAAAGCGAAAACGATCAACAAGATTTTGGGCGCGGACTATATTGTCAAGGCATCGATGGGCCATGTGCGGGATCTTCCGGTGAAGAAACTCGGGGTGGATATTGAGAATGGGTTTGAGCCCGAGTATGTGGTGACGGAGGATCGGAAGAAGGTCGCCAAGGAATTGATGGAGGCCGCCTCGACGTGTTCAGCGGTCTATCTGGCCCCTGATCCTGACCGGGAAGGGGAAGCGATTGCCTGGCACTTGAAGGCGCTGCTAGCCAAGGCGGTTCCGGAAGATCAGTTTTACCGGGTGACGTATAATGAAATCACCCCGCGTGCCGTGCGGGAGGCGTTTGAACATCCGAAGCAGATTGACCAGAATCTGGTGAATGCCCAGCAGGCGCGCCGTATTCTGGACCGGATTGTGGGTTACAAGGTCAGTCCGTTATTGTGGAGCCGGATTTCCCGCGGGTTGAGCGCGGGGCGGGTGCAGTCGGTGGCGTTGCGGTTGGTGTGTGAGCGGGAGGCGACCATCCGGGGCTTCGTTCCGGAACCGTTCTGGTTGTTTGGCGCGAACGTGCGTAAATTGATTGATCCGCGTGATCCGTTTGCCCTTAGGTTGGCCAGGATCAAGGGCGAGAAGGCCGATATCAAGACGCCGGAGATGGCGGAAACGATATTGAAAGACTTGGAGACCCGCTCCCTGTGTGTGCGTGATATCATCAGGCGGGAGCTGAGTCGCAAGGCGTTCCCGCCCTACATCACCAGTTCACTCCAGCAGGCGGCCTCGCGCGTTTTCGATTTGTCGCCCAGCCGGACGATGCGGATTGCGCAGAAGTTGTACGAAGGTGTGGATTTGGGTGATGGTCCTACAGGGTTGATCACGTACATGCGTACGGATTCGTTCAATTTGTCGCGAGAAGCCGTGGAGTCTTGCCGTCAGTTCATCGGGGAGCAGTATGGGAAGGCCTATGTGCCCGAGAAGCCCAACTTCTTCAAGAGCCGGAGTTCCGCGCAGGAGGCGCATGAAGCGATTCGTCCGACCGATGTCACGCGGACGCCCGACCGCCTGGCGTCCGTTCTCAATCCGGAGGAACTCAGATTGTATACATTGATCTGGCAGCGGTTTGTGTCCTGCCAGATGGCGCCTGCAAAGATTGAGCAGCGAACGGTTGAGGTGGAGACCTCCGGGTCGACGGGTGATGTGCCTGACTATCTTTTCCGGGCGACGGCTTCGCAGGTGACCTTTCCGGGCTATATGAAAGTGACGGGGGTTCCGAAGAAGACGAAGGAAAAGGATGCGAGCGAGAAGGAAGGGGCGGCGGACGAAGAGGAAGAGGTTGACCAGTTGCCGCCTGTCGAAAAGGGCGAAGCGCTTGATCTGATTGAATGGTTACATGAGCGAAAGGAGACGCAACCGCCGGGCCGCTACAGTGAAGCCTCGCTGGTCAAGGCGCTTGAAGAGAATGGGGTGGGGCGTCCCAGTACCTATGCTTCGATCATTGGGACCCTTTATGACCGCCGCTACATAGCCAAGGAGAAGAAGGCGATTCAGCCGACGGATCTTGGAATCAAGGTGAACACCCTGCTGGTGACGAGCTTGAATGATTTGTTTGAGGTCAAGTTTACGGCCGGGATGGAGGAACTGCTCGATGAGATTGAGCAGGGCAAGGTCGAGTGGCATGTGATGCTGGGTGATTTCTATGGAAGGTTCCTGACATGGATGGAGGGCGCCAAGGGGCCGGTGGCGAAAACGGATAACGTCCAGCAGATCCTGACCCTGATGGAGAGTGTGACGACATGGGGTCCGGAGGTTAAGCGGGGGCGTCGGATTTATGGAGATCGCCGGTTCATGGCGTCCATCAAGAAGCAGCTTGATGACGGGAAGAAGCCAATATCCCAGCGTCAGTTGGAGAGTCTTGGGCGTGTGGCGATACGGTATCGCGACCAGATGCAGGAATTGGACAAAGCGTTGGTTGAATGCGGGTTGGGTGCCCTGTTGGAGGAGAAGCCGCCAGAAGCGCCGACTCCCGCTGTGATCAAGAAATTGGCACTGCTCAAGGCGGTGACATTTGATGAGCCGAAGGAACGACGCGGACGCAAGTTTGATGACAAGGCGTTTATCGAGTCGTTGCAGCACCGGGTGGATCAGGATCGTGGCTTGTCGCCAGCGCAGGCGCAGGTCCTCGATCGGATGGTGAGCAAGTATTCCGAGCAGATTCCGGATTTTGAAGCGATTCGTGAGAAGCTCGAGCTTGGAGCGACATCGCAGGTTGAAGACGGTGAAAGCGCGGCGTTACTGGCCAAACTCAAGGACGTGACCCACTGGCACCAGACGGTTTCCAAGGGTGGCAAAGCGTTTGACGACAAGTCGTTTTTTGATTCCCTGGCGCGCCAGTTTGCACAGCGCAAATCACTGACGCCGCGGCAAAAGTCGGCATTGAAGCGCATGTCGCGACGGTACGGAGCGGGGGCCGATGTGACGAAGGCCCCGGAGTCGGACCCGGAAGCATCGATTCCCGAGGCTTGACGGCCGTTCTGAAGCCATTATGAATTCCGGTGAAAAGAAATCGGGAACGGGTGGAGCGGAAATGCTTCATGACGATTCCTGTGTGGCGCAGTTTCTGGCGCATTTGGAACATGAGCGCAACGCTTCGCCGCATACGATTTCCAACTATCTGCTGGATATTGCGCAATTTGCGAGGTTTACGTGGACGGTGGACGCGATATCGCCTTTTGCATGGGACCGTGTGGACCGATTTCAGGCGCGGGCTTTCCTGATTGACTCCCAAAAGCGGGGGAGTGAGGCCACCACCACGTCGCGCAAGTTAAGCACCTTGAGAACGTTCTTTAAGTTTATGGAGCGGGAAGCGATGGTTCCTGCCAATCCCTTTATGGGGCTCAAGGCACCGAAGCGGGCGAGAAAATTACCGCATTTCCTTTCTGTGGATGAAGTTAACCGATTGCTGGCCGCGCCCATGAAGAACTGGATGGAAAAGGGGGGGGCGCGCGGCGAAAAAGAACGGCGCATGGTCGAGTATGCAAGCAAGCGCGACGCGGCGATCCTGGAGGTTCTTTATAGTACGGGTGGACGTGTCAGCGAGGTGGCGGGGTTATCGGAGCATGCGGTGGATATGCTGACAGGCGTGGTGCAGGTGCGCGGAAAAGGGAAGAAGGAGCGATTGTGTGCACTGGGACGTCCGGCATGCAAGGCCTTGAAGGAAGCTGTGAATTTGAGGGATGCGCTTTGGCCGGAGATTTCGAAACGCGGGCGAGGGGTGAAGCCGTTATTTGTCAATTTCCGGGGGGACCGGTTGACGACCCGTTCGATTGAGCGGCTTTTGAAGAAATATCTGATAACGGCAGGACTGAATCCGGCGATCTCGCCCCATGCGTTGCGTCATTCGTTTGCCACGCACATGCTGGATGCGGGAGCGGACTTGAGAAGTGTGCAGGAATTATTGGGGCATGCCAGTCTATCCACGACGCAGATTTACACGCATGTGACCGTTGAAAAACTCAAGAAGGTGTACGATGACGCGCATCCGAGGGCGTAGGCGGTAAGGGCGGGGGATGGGGAGAGGGGATTGGTCATAGGGATGCAGGATGTGATGGCGGAAGTATATCGATTGACCGGGAAACGGGGGCAAGGATATGGTGCTGATGATCTGTTTCTATTCATGTGCAGTGGTCAACTATGATTTGGCTTATCTATAATCTTTTGTTTCCTGTGGTTTTTCTGCTGGTGCTGCCTTATTACCTGATGCGCATGGTGCGGCGGGGTGGGTATTGGAAGGGGTTTATTCAACGGCTGGGTGTGTATGATGGCGGTTTGAAGGCACGGTTAGCCGCCCGACCCCGGGTGTGGGTTCATGCCGTGAGTGTGGGCGAAACCTTTGTGGCTTTGCGTTTTATGGAGGAATGGCGGAAGGCTGATTCCCGGGTGGCTTTTGTTTTTTCTGTGAATACCTCCACGGGGCGTGATCTGGCGGCCAAACTACTGCATTCCGATGATGTCATGGTGTATTTTCCCGTGGATACGCCTCCGGTTTTGTGGCGGGTATTCCGGACCCTTCGTCCCACGTTGCTTGTCCTGACGGAGTGTGAATTCTGGCCGAACCTGATTGGGATGGCTCGGAAACGCGGGGTACCGGTGATGTTGATCAATGGCCGGTTGTCCGATCGGTCGTTTCGCGGGTATCGACGTTTCCGCTGGCTGTTCCGGCCTGTTTTGCAGTTGATCAATCGACTATCGGTTCAAAGTGCGCAGGATAGGGATCGATTTTTGGAGCTAGGGGTTGACCCTGCCAGAGTTCAGGTTGCCGGGAGTGCAAAGTATGATGTGGCCTTGCAGGCGCCGGGCAACGTGGAAACGGCGAGACAGATCCTGAAGGAGGGCGGGATTGATCCTGATGCCCTTGTCCTTTTGGGAGGCTCCACATGGGCAGGAGAAGAGGATATTCTGCTGGATATGGTTGTCCGGTTACGAGGGGATTATCCGGGATTAAAGCTTGTGCTGGTGCCGCGTCATGCCGAGCGGCGTGATGAGGTGGTGGAGGCCATCCGGAAGCGTGGGCTGGCGTATGTTCAGCGGAGCAAGGGAGGTGCGGTGCAGGGAGGGAAACCGGCGGATGTTTTACTGGCGGATACCACAGGGGAATTGAGGCATCTCTACACGGCGGCGACGGTTATTTTTGTGGGCAAGAGTTTGACCCAGCATGGCGGGCAGAATCCGATAGAGCCGGCGGCTTGTGCCAAGCCGATTCTTGTGGGGCCCCATATGGAGAATTTTACGGATGTGATGCGGGAGTTGCTGAGTGCGGAGGCTGTCCTGCAAGTGGCTGACGCGGCGGCGTTGGAGCAGGGTATTCGGACCCTGCTTGGGAATGATGGTGAGCGGCGGCGGTTGGGTGAACGGGCATTCGGGGTTGTGCAACGCAATCGCGGAAGCCTGAAGGCGATGATCCAGGGAGCGGAAGCGCTTTTGGGGTGAGTTTTTATCAGCGGCGGGTGAAGACGACGACAACGACGACTGCCGCCATGACAAGGTAGGTGAGCGCAATCCGCAAGCCTTTGATTTCGTCAGCGGACGATTTGGATTGTTCCGCATTGATAGATTCGCGGATTTGACGTCTTAGATCCTCGGCTTGAGAGTCCTCATTGGTACTTGGTTTGAGGTCGCGCTGGATAGAATCCGGGTCAAGGGGTAGCCGGGCGGATTGTTCCTGGAGCATGGCGTCGTTGGTGACGGCCTGTGAAACCATTTGGTCGACATCCATATTATTGAACCGTTCAGAATAGTGGCCGATGACCTTGAAGAAGGCCGGAGAGGCTGAGGTCCACATTGAAGAGAGTTCATTGGTGGTCAGTGGGCGCTGCAGGGTCAGGGAGGGGGCCGATGTTGAGGGGGAGGAGGAGAAATCAAAAAAGTGATCAACGGCCTGAGTGGCGGATGGAAGGGTATTGGTTTCGAGATTTTCAAAGACATTTGTTGTGGCGCCATGCTCCTGGACGGACTGGGGGATGGCGTGGGCGGTGAGGATGGTATGCAACAGCAGGAGGGTTGGCGCCAGCCATCGCTTGTGGTGTTTGTATGACATTGAGTTGGGTTTAAGGGTGGGCACCCGGTTTCCGTTTCTGTTGGGTTAATGAATGCGTTCGGAGAGGTCAGAAAGGACATTCATGAAGTTAATGTAGGCGTCGTAGGGAGTCGGGTAGGGATTAAAGTACTTGTGGACGTTTCCATCTTCGAACCATTTGGTGCACATGTAATAAAGGTGATCCGAGGTTTGCAGGTTGCGCCACGCCTGGAGCAGATCGGGATCGGCGGCGGCCTTTATTTTCGGTTCCAAGGCATAGAGTGCCTGTGCAGCATCATGTTGCATCTGGTTGCCAAGCCAGGCGCTGAGATCGCGCTCCGTGTCGGCCCAGGATGTGAACTGTGGAACTGAAAGCGTGCCGGAGGGGGTGTATTCGGCGGCGGCTTCTGAAGGGGTTTGGAACCGGAATCCGGGATTGGACAGAATGCCGGCGGGGAATAGTTGAAGGAAATCGAAGATGCCGGTTTCTTCCCAGTGATGTTCCCCGAATGTTTCGTAATCCATGAACAGGTTGACGGCATGAGCTGACTTGTGGATTTTATGAATCCATTTGGAGAATTTCTCCGCCGTGAGGGGATATTCCGCCCATTCCCGATTGGAAAAGCGAAAGGCGATGTCGTCCGAAAGGCGATAATTTTTAAGGAGCACCATCAGTTGTTTGCAGCCGGCGGCTCTGTACAATTTGTTTGGACTCCGAGTGCCAAGGATATGATCGGCGCCTTCGGCCAGGATCGCCTTGTAGCCCAATCGTTCAACCTCGGCGGCGAGGTCATCCCGGTAGATCAGTTCCGTGTTCCGGAAAGTGGTGGAGTGCTGTCCAAACAGTTCGGCGATTTGAGTGCGGTGGAGTTGCACTTGTTCGGCAAATTCAGAAGGAGAGAAAACGAAGGCCAGGGAATGCGAGTAGGTTTCGTTCAGGAATTCCACGCATCCAGTATCGGCAAGACGCTTAAAGCTATCCATCAGTGCGGGATTAAAACGGCGGAACTGGTCGAGGGCAACACCGGAAATGGAGTAGGCGACCCGGAAATCGCCTTTGTATTTGCGGATCAGATCATTGATGAGACGATTGGCGGGGAGATAGCACTTGCGGGCCACTTTTTCAAGAATTGCCTGGTTTTGTTCGTCATCGGCGTAGGCATGAGATTCGCCGATATCGAAGAATGTGTAATGCCGCAACCGGGTGGGTTGGTGGACTTGAAAATAGAGACACAGCGAGGGCATGAGATTCAGGGGGCTAGACGCTTGTAGATATTCAGGATGCGTTCGGCGGCAACGCTCCAGCGGATGGCTTTCAGGTCGTTTTTCCCGTGGCGAAGCATTTCGCGGGAAAGGGCTGAGTATTTGAGAACCGCGAGGATTTTATCGGCGATATCCTCGGCGTTCCAGAAATCCACTTTTAATGCGTGCGTGAGTACCTCGCCGACACCGGCGGTGCGCGAGACGATGACAGGTACATCGTAGAGCATGGCTTCCAAGGGGGAAATGCCGAACGGTTCCGATACGCTGGGCATGACATAGAGATCGCTCATGGCGTACATGCGTTCGACATCGTGACCGCTTAGGAAGCCTGTGAAGTGGAAACGGTTCCCGATTCGCAACTCCCCCACGCGCTCGATAAGTGCAGGGAGCATATCGCCGGTTCCTGCCATGACGAACGTTGTATCGGGCAGCTTTTGAAGGACGCGGGCGGCGGCCTCGATAAAGTAATCAGGGCCTTTCTGGAAGGTGACGCGTCCGAGGAAAAGGACGATTTTGCCGGTGCGTTGTTGATCCACATGATAGACCTTGCTTGCCCGGTGGCGAGCGACGGCATTATGGACGACGGAGACTTTGTCGGGGTCGATGCCATAGCGTTCGAGGATGAGTTGACGCGTGTAGTGACTGACGGCAATGACATGGTTGGCGGCCAGCATGCCGGCCTTTTCGATGGCGATGATGTCCGGGTTGCCATGTTCGCCGCTGCGGTCAAACTCCAGTGCGTGGATGTGAACGACGAGGGGTTTGCCACTGGCTTCTTTTGCGCGGATAGCGGCCGGGAAAGTCATCCAGTCATGGGCATGGATAAGGTCAAATATTTCATTTCGGCCCAGGGATTCGGAGACGTCGCTATAGCGGGCGACTTCGGCGATCAGGTTGGGACTGTAGAGATTGGGTGCCGCGAGGATGCTGGGGGGGCGGGATGGATGCGTGGCGGCGTGAGTCAGAGCGGTTTCAAGAACATAGCGATACTCCGATATTGTCTGGTAGGGAGCAAGCAGGGAGTCCAAAGGGCGGATGTCGATGTGAGCCGTGGTTTTCCTTGGGGAGCTTGGGGAGGGGGGTGTCAGGGAGTGGACATGCGAGGCGGATATCATCGTGACGTGTGAGCGCCGGCGGAGGGCGGGTGCGCGTGGGACGACGAAAACGATCCCGACTCCATGTCGGGATAACGCCTTTGTCATATCATGGCAAGCCGTTCCGAGTCCCCCGCTAACATGAGGGGGGAACTCCCAGCCAAACATCAATACACGCATGGGAGTGATACTATTTCAGGTCGATGCAATCTTCGCGCCAGCAGCAGTTCATATGGGGGCAGGCAGGGGTTCCGGTGCCGAAGCAGACGGTGTTGCCTTCCGCTTTCTGGATATTGAGAATCAAATCCGCCTTTTTCATTTTCATGGAATTGATTCCCAGTGCCTTGGCTTTCTTTTTGATGTCAGGCATTTTCATGCGTTATCTCCTGTTCGGGCGGGCGTTGTGGTTTCCCGCGGTTAATGGCTTTGACTTGTTATGATGGAATCGCCAGAGGCGACAACCTTGGCACTGACTTGGTGCCACGTTCCGTGGAAGCGATACTACACAAGGGAGGGCGCTCTGCAAAGTTTAAAAATGCAATTTTAATTTGCCGGGACGCGGCCCCGGTTGACAGCATGAGGACAGGGGATTACCCGCTATCGCCGTGGAAGCGGCTCCGGACGACAACACATGGTTAGTAAGCGGATGAGTTCGGCGCAGCTCCATGCCTGGGCGAAGCAACCGTTCGGGCGATGTGGCGTGTCGCCATCGAAAATCTCCGGCACTTGATGGAGTCCTCCGCCAAGGAGGGAATAGTCAAGAAGAGGACCCAGGGTTTTGATCAGGTCGGAGATGGCGGCCTGTCGGTCGGGAGCGACCCGCAGGGCGGCTTCGCCGTAGTGGCCGATAAGCCAGGGCCAGACGGTGCCTTGATGGTAGGCGGCGTCACGGGTGTCCTGATCGCCTTCGTAGCGCCCCTTGTAGGCCGGATCGTGAGGGGAAAGTGTGCGAAGACCGTAAGGGGTCAGTAATTCGCGGCGGACGGTTTCGATGACGCTGGTTTGCTGGGAGAGGTTTAGCGGGGAGTAGGGGAGGGATACGGCTAGAACCTGGTTTGGGCGAATGGATCGGTCGAGATGGCTATCGGCAAAGGAATCGGCAAGGCAGGAGGAATCTGCCATCCAGAAGAGGGATTGGAAAGCGGCCTTGCACCGGGTGGCGAGGTCGGATGGCCAGGGAGTGGGGGCCCCGAGGGTGGTTGCCAGTGCATCGGAAAAACAGATGGCGTTATACCAGAGGGCATTGATATCCACGGCGTAACCGTGCCGCGGGGTAACGGGGATGCCGCGGGATTTTGCGTCCATCCATGTTAATTGGGTGTCGCGGTTGCCGGCATGGAGGAGGCCGTCCGCGTTCATAAAGATGTCGTTGCGAGTGCCTTCCATGAAGCGGTTAAGGATCCGCTGCATCACGGGCCAGAAATGTCTGTGTACGGTGCGGATATCTCCGGTTGCCTCCAGCATGTGCTGGACGGCGCGGAAGTACCAAAGGGAGGCATCCACGGCATTGTAGGCGTGGTGGTCCGGGTTGGAGGAAAAGAAGTTTGGGATCAGACCATCGCGTTCTGCTTCGCCAATGGATTTCAGGATGGCGGTGCCCATGTCCGGGTTGCCGGAACAGTAGGTCAGGCCGGGGAGGGCAATGAGGGTATCGCGTCCCCAGTCGTCGAACCAGGGGTACCCGGCGAGGATGGTGGGGCGGTTATCGGGGGTCCAGATCAAGAATTGCTGGCCGGCGCGGATCAGGTCCGGAAGGGTTTGTGCAAGTTCGGCGGGGGCCCCTTGCGAAAGGGCTGTATATTTCTGTTGGTCCTGCTGGCGGCGTGATCGTTCGCTATCCCACGTGGATACCGTGAAGGCCGTTGAGGTTGAGATGGAGGCCGTCATGATAACGGACTGGCCCTGGCGAAGGGGAATCTCCAGCATACCCGGGCAGAAGAGATCCTCGTGATGGTCATAGCCGCGTTCGGCCTCGCGGGCATATTCGAAGTTCCGATACCAATCAGGCTGAGCCTGAAAAGTGGAGGGGCGATTGGTGCGGATATGGAGGGGCGGCATGCCGTCGTAAGGGTTGATGTCGAACCCATCTGGCTGGGAGTTGACGGCTGTCCGGATGAAGGAGTCCTGATGTTTGAGGCCGTGATGATCGCGGTAGGCGAGCAAGGGTTTCAAGCACAGGGTGACAGGTTTTGATGATTTCAGGATATCATAACGGATGAGGACGGTGTTTTCGTGTGCGGGCATCAGGATTTGTTTACGGATCCGCGTGTGGCCGACGAGATAGGTGAATGTCGGGCAATCGTCCAATGTGAATGAGGTTAGGAAGTTGAAGCCGGCAGGGTGGTACACGCCGGGGTAGCGGTGGCAGGCAAGGGGGGATTCCTGATGGCCGATGAGGATGGAATCGTCGATGTCGGAGAGGAGCAGGAACCGTCCGGGTGGATAGGAGAGGTTGGCGACCAGGAGGCCGTGGTATTTCCGGGTGTGGCAACCGGCGACGGTGCCGGAGGCATAGCCGCCGAGGCCGTTGGTTTCCAGCCATTCGTAATGGAGCGATTGGTTGAGATCGCGACAGACTTCTTGATCGAAGGAGATGGACATGACGTCAAGGTTGCTTGGAAGCGGCGACCTTTCGGCGGTGGTGGAAGACGATGTAGCCCACAATCAGAACGGTGACTCCGGCGAGAGCCCAGAGGGTGGCGCTCTTGGAGTATGCTTCGATCAATTCCCTATTCTGGCCGGCGATATAACCGATGGCGGTCAGGATAGCGACCCAGATGCCGGCGCCGAGCCCGGTCCAGAGCAGGAAGTGGAACATGTTCATGCGGGCGAGGCCAGCCGGTAGGGAGATATATTGGCGAACAACCGGGATTAATCGGGCGGTGAAGGTGCTGATTTCGCCATGGTTTTTAAAGAAGGCTTCACCTTTGGTGAAATTCTTTTCCGAAATAAAGAAGTATTTACCCCATTTGAGCAGGAGCGGGCGGCCCAGCCACAGCGCCAGATAATAATTGAATAGGGCGCCGAGCCAGCTCCCGATGATGCCGGCCACAATGGCGAGCCAGAAGCTCATTTCGTGGCCGGGGATATAGGATGGAGAGGAGAGGTAGGCGGGGGAGGATAGATAGCCGGCGGGGATCATGACGACCTCGCTGGGGAAGGGGAAACAGGAACTTTCCAGGAACATCATGATGATGATGCCGGTATAGCCCCAATCTCCGACCAAGCCCACGACCCAAGTGACTGACTGCTGCAAGAATTCATGTATCATTCGAGTTCTCCATTACGGTGCCCAAACCAACCAGACAAACACAGCCGACGCGGCGACGGCGGCCAAGGTATAAGGAATGCCGATTTTCATGAACTCGGCAAATGAAACGATATGGCCGCGCTTTTTTAGCATGCCTACGGCGACGACATTGGCGGAGGCTCCGATGGGTGTGATGTTGCCTCCGAGGCAGGCGCCAATCAACAGTCCGAACATCAGGAGTGGGACAGGGACGGCCATGGTATCCGCCATTTTTTGAGTAACGGGGATCATGGCGAGCAGGAATGGCACATTGTCAACAAAGCCTGAAATGACCATGGACACGGAGACGATCATGATGAACGACAGCATGATGTTTCCGCCAGCAGCAGTGGCCAGTCCTTTGGCGACCACATCCAGCCAGCCGGAGGAACTCAGGGCGCCGACGACGATAAAGACGCCGATCAGGAAAAAAGTGGTATCCCAGTCGAGGGTGCGGATCAGCTTTTTAGTGGATCCCCAGTGAGCGCCGAGGCGGTACCATAGCAAGGCGGCAATGGCCAGAACCATGGTGAGGGTTCCCGCCAGCCACTTGAAGTCCGGATCGAAAACGGAGGTCAGGGAGAGGCCGAGTACCAGAAAGCAAAGGAAAACAGTGGGTATCCATGACCGGACTTTTTCCAGGGGGATCATCTTGATGGATTCCTTGTGGTTCCGCAGGATGTAGGCGGAGACGCCGAGGGCGGCGAGTCCGCCGACTTGGACGGCGAAAAAGATGCCGGGCTTTCCATGGTAGAAAAAGAAGTCATTGAAGGTAAGTTTGAGGTAGCCAGCCAGAATCATGCTTGGCGGGTCGCCGATCAGGGTGGCGGTCCCTTGCAGGTTTGAGGCGAGGGCGATCAGGATCAGGAGGCGGACGGGAGATATCTTCAGTTTATCGGCGAGGCTGAGGGCGACGGGGGCAACGAGGAGAACGACGGCCACATTTTCAACAAACATGGAGATAAATCCGGCAAGGGTGCAGATGACCAGCATGGCGCCACGGACGGTTTTGGCGCGGTCCACAAGGCGTTCGGCGATAACGGCGGGCATCCGGGAGAGCAGGAATAGTTCGGCAAGGATCAGGGTTCCGAAAAACAGGGCGACCACGTTCCATGATACATGTTCGAGAAGGGCAGCTTGCCAGGTAATGGCGCCGGAAAGGACAAGGACAACGGCGCCGCCGCAGGCGATGAGTGACCGCCATTTCGGGAGAACAATGAACAAGGCATAACACGCCACAAACAGGAGGACTGGCATTAAAGGCGGATAGTTCATGGGGCCGCAGTGTAAGAGAAGTGGATGGAGGGGGTCAATCAGTTTTGGGGGAATTGCATCAGAATGACTTTTCATAAACAGTGGCAGGCGGTATAGTACGGCCACTTTTCGGGATTTATCATGTGGAAGGCGGGAATAATCATGGATATGCAGTTAGGTGTGGCTTGGTTCCAGAATACGCTGGCGGGTAACGAAGTGTGGAGGTTTTTTGCCTGGCTTGCGGGTGTTTTGGTGGCGATTATGGGGGGGAAGATCGCCCGGTTTTACATGAATAAATTTGCCGGGGTGCTGGAATCCCGCGGTCGACCGATGGGAGCTTCGTTCCTTAATGCCCTTGGCAAGTCGGTGGTATTTGCGTTGGTTGTGGTCGCGCTGAAGTCCGGGTTGCATTTGTTGGTTCTCAGCCCGGCCATGGTGTCCTTTACGATGACGGCAACCCATGTCCTGGTTGTAGTGGCCACGGCCTATGTGTTGTATTGCCTGGTGGATGTGGTGAGTGACGCGCTGATGCGGGCGGCGGAAAAGACGCCCAGCAAATTGGATGACATGCTGGCGCCCATGGTGCGCAGCAGCCTGCGGGTGACGGTGGTCGTTCTGGGATTGGTGCAGGTGGCCACGGTGCTTAGCGACAAGCCGCTGACCTCGATTGTTGCCGGGTTGGGGGTCGGTGGGCTGGCGGTGGCGTTGGCGGCTCAGGAAACCATCAAGAACTTTTTCGGGTCGGTGACCGTTCTGACCGACAAGCCGTTTGAGCTCGGTGACCGGGTCCTGGTGGACAAGTATGATGGAGTGGTGGAGCATGTGGGGTTCCGGTCGACGCGATTGCGGACGATGGATGGGGATTTGGTGACGATCCCTAATGGGGCCTTGGCGGGAATGGGGATTCAGAATGCGGGGAAGCGTCCCTATCTGCGGCGAGTGATCAAGGTGGGGATTGCGTATGGAACACCCTCGGACAAGATGGAGCGTGCGGTGGAGATCATAAAGGAGATTGTGGCCAATCACCCGAATCAGGATCTCCTGATGCCGCCGCGGGTATACTTTAGTGAATTCGGGGTTTCCTCGCTGGATATCAGTGTGATTTATTGGATGCACAAGACGGATTACTGGGAATATATGGACTTTTCGCAGAAGGTGAATTTGGAGATTTTGAAGCGATTCGCCACGGAGGGTATTGTCTTGGCCGTTCCGACGCAGGTGGTACATGTGGCAGGGGATCGTTCTTTTCTGAAGTGACGGCAGCATCGGGCTGATAAGGAGTGACCCATGCGTATGCAGGATGCGATATGGTTGGTCATCAGGGTTGGGGTGGCTTCCTATGTCGGGCTGACCTTGTTGTTGTATTTCCGACAATCGCGATACGTGTATTATCCCTCGCGGTCACTCACCTTGACGCCGGCGATGGTGCAGTTGACGTACGAAGACGTCAATGTGACCACGGGAGACGGCGTGGCGGTTCATGGATGGTATGTGCCGGGCGGGGAAGCGGGGCGGACGGTTTTGTTTTGTCACGGCAACGCCGGGAATATCAGCGACAGGATTGATGTGATCCGGATGTTCCATGAGATGGGCTACAATCTTTGCCTGTTTGACTACCGTGGATATGGGAAGAGCGGGGGAGTGCCTTCGGAGGCGGGGACCTATAAGGATGCGGAGGCGGTGTGGGAGTGGCTGGTGAAGACCAAGGGGGTGGCGCCGGGAGCGATCGTGGCTTATGGGGAATCCCTGGGCGGGGCCGTGGCGGCCTGGCTGGCCGAACAGAAGAAAGTGGGCGCCTTGATATTGGAATCCACATTCACGTCGTTACCCGACATGGCGGCGCAGGTCTATCCTTTTCTGCCTGCGCGTTGGTTGTGTCGATTTCGCTATAACACGCTGGCCCGAATGCCGAATATTCATTGTCCGGTTTTTGTGGCGCATGGGCGGGATGATGAGATGATTCCGTTTGAATGTGGGCGTCGGCTTTTTGCGGCAGCGAATGAGCCCAAGGTTTTTTTTGAACTTCAGGGTACGCATAATGACGGGCGTGTGCTGAGTGGGCGTAAATATGCAGAGGCGTTAAAGGCGTTTACAGTGATGAAGTGAGTGTTACTATCCAAGCCGTAATGCGTTTCAACAGGGAGGTCGCGATGAAGGCAATGGTAGACAAGGATAAATGCACAGGATGTGGATTGTGTGCCGATATTTGCCCGGACGTGTTTGAACTTGTTGATGAGCTTGCCGTTGTCATTGTGGATGAGATTCCCGCTGAGGCTGAAGATTGCAGTCGTGAGGCCGCCGGCAATTGTCCCGTCGAGGCCATCACGGTTGAGGGGTAGACGGGGTTCCTGCGCGCAGGTGTGGGCGGGCGACGCTTCGCCGGGAATACTTGATCAGCGGGCGATGAAGTTGACGGTAATTCCTGAGGCAATACCGACCAGCATGCCGGCGAAGACTTCGGTTCGGGTGTGACCGAGGATTTCCTTGAGTTTTTGAGTCGACAAATGGTGTTGTTTGAATATCTCGTCCACGATTTGGTTCAACAAGCGGGCTTGGAGGCCGGTGGCGCGACGTACGGTGGAGGCATCGAACATGACTACCACGGCGACGGCGAAGGTGATGACGAACAGGGTGCTTCCGAAACCATTTTGAAGGCCGACGGCTGTGGCCAGACCACTGACCATGGCCGAATGTGCGCTGGGCATTCCGCCCAGGGCTGTCAGGTAGTGAAAATCGATTTTTCCGGTGCGGAGCAAATTGGAGGCCATCTTCAGCAGGGAGGCAATCATCCATCCACAAAAGCCCGCCCAAAAAACCGGGTTTGAAAAGAATGCTCCTAGTTCATTGCGCATGGTCGGCAAGATGGCTGATTCCGGCGCAATGGTCAACTGAATAACCTGAACTTCGATGCCATTATCAGTAGGCGTTCTTGTTCGAGGTGAATGTGCGGAGGAGGATTTTGAAGTCGAAGGCGAGCGACCAGTTTTCGAGGTAGTAAAGGTCGTACTTGATGCGTTCCTCGATGCTGGTGTTTCCGCGCAGTCCATTCACCTGAGCCCAGCCGGTCATGCCTGGCTTGGAGACGTGCCGCCACATGTAACGGCTGATGTCGTCCTTGAATTTTTCGACGAAATGCGGACGCTCGGGGCGTGGTCCGATGAGGCTCATTTCTCCGACGAGCACATTCCAAAGTTGGGGCAGTTCATCGATGTTGTATTTTCGCAAGAAGGCGCCCAGCGGGGTGCGGCGAGGGTCGTCGGCCACTGCCCAGACGGGGCCGGTTTGGCTTTCGGCATCCATCTGCATGGTGCGCAGCTTGAAAATGGTGAAGGACCTGCCGTTTTCGCCGCAGCGTTCCTGGCGATAGAGGGCCGGACCCGGGGAAGAACGTTTGATCAGGATGGCGGCCATGGCGAGAAGCGGGGCGACTAGAAGCAGGCCGAAGGCGGCGCCGATGATGTCTTCCGTGCGCTTGAGGACTCGATTCCAAAAATAGTCCAGAGGCCAGCGGCTGATGCCGAGAAGGGGGATATCATCGACGACGCGCATGTCCATACTGCCGGTCATGATGCGGAACATGTCGGGCACCATGTTGAAGGTGACCATGTTCCGTTCGCAGGCGAGGATGATTTCGACCAGGCGATGATGATCAAGTTGGCTGTCGGTGACAATCAATTGATCAGGAGGGTCGGTATCGAGCAGTTGTTCGAGTTGATCGGTGGTGCCGCGAATGAGATCCGGGGGAACCACGAGGGGTTGGGTGGTGGAGGATGACCGGATGAATCCGATGACTTTGGAACGGAGGCGAGGTTCGTTTTCCAGGCTGCGTTGAAGATGGGCGGCGACCTCCTCCGTGCCGACGATGATGACGCGGTTGGCATGATCGGTTTTGCGGGCGAGATGGATTTCGAACCGGAAGAGAAGGTAGCGTTCAAGGATGACGTTGAGGCAGATGAGAGGGAGGGAAATCAGAACGACGAGACGGGAATATGGCGGGTCGTGATTGACGGCGAAGGCGAGAGCGGTGGTTAGAAGGATGCCCAGAGCCGTGGCGCGGATGAGGCGCGGGATTTTGCTGGAGAATCCGCCGAGTTGAGGCCGGATATACAGTCCGAGTTGGCGGAAGAGGAGCAGGAATGGGATGGTTGCGCCGACGGAGCCCCATCCATACATGGAATTAAGATTTGGCGGCCAACTGTCGACGGTGATCATGCCGCTATAGAAGCGGATCCAGATGGCGGTCAGGAACCCGATGAGAATGGCGATGGCGTCAGCGGTGGCGGTCATTCCGCTGGTCAGGGCATCCATGGTGTCTCGAGTACGCATTGGGGGGGACTTTAGCCCGTGGGGGTGAGATTTTCAAGCGGCAACGAGTGGAGGGGGCCGGGAGGAAAGTGTGATCGGGAAGGGAAGGACCGACCCCTGACCCCTCCGTTGACGAGAAAGGTTATTCCCCGATGCCTTGATTGGGATCCACGTCCAGCCGCATGGAGTTGGCCAAGGGTGGAGCGGAGGCGAGTTTGTGGGCGGCAAGGCCTGCTACCATGGCGGCATTGTCGGTGCAATACTGAGGTGTGGCGAGTAACAGTTGGAATCGTCTTTGCCTGGCCAGCTGTTCCAGCTTTTCGCGCAATCGACGATTAAGGGAGACACCGCCAACAACGGCCAGGATGTGGGAGGTTTCAATGGCGTTGCGGGTGCGTTGCACGAGTGTGTCGATGATGGCCTCCTGAAAGCTGGCGGCGATATTGGGAACGGTCCTCTCCGGGGCTGATCCGATGGGATGTTCGCGCAGATAATAAAGCAGGGCCGTTTTAAGGCCGCTGAAACTGACGCAATATTTCGGGCTGATCCCGTGGATGCGTGTATGGAGCTTCTTGATATAGCCGCGCGGGAAGGTGAAGAAGGCCGGGTTCCCTTCGCGGGCTGCCTTATCGATGGCCGGGCCACCGGGATATCCCAATTTGAGCAGGTTGGCCCCCTTGTCAAAGGCTTCCCCGGCGGCATCATCCACGGTACGGCCCAGGAGGTGATAGCGACCGATGCCGTCCACGCGGACAAAGGAGGTATGCCCGCCTGAGACAATGAGGGCGAGGAAGGGGCCCAGGGTAGTTGGATCCGGCGAGTTGGGGGTAAGGAAGGCGGAGTAGATATGGGCTTCGAGGTGATTGATGGGGATCAGGGGTTTGTTCAGGCGCAAGGCGAGTGCCTTGGCTGAGGCGAGGCCGACGAGAAGTGAACTGGCCAGGCCGGGGCCGGCGGTGACGGCCACGGCATCGATGGCGTCCCAGGATAGTGCCGCCGTGGAGATGGCTTCGTTGATGACCTCGGGCAAGTGTTCGACGTGTTTGCGGGAGGCAATCTCCGGGACAACGCCGCCATAGGGACGATGGTGGGCGATCTGGGTATAGACGATATTGGAAAGGACGTCGCGGCCATTGCGCACGACAGCGGCGGCGGTTTCATCACAAGAGGTTTCAATGCCGAGGATGTTCATGATGGGGCGACCTTGATGATTAATTGCGCCCCTGGAAAATAAGGATTCCCTTGAGCAGATCCATGGCCCGGTCCAGTTGACGGTCGGTGATCTGCTCGAGGTTGGCCGGCTTTTCGGATTCGGGCAACAGGCCGGGGGTTTCGATGAAGGCGCGTTTTTTGAGGAGGTCGGGCCATTCCTCCATGGCGATGGGGACGACGATATCCGGCTCAATGCCCTTTTCGTGAATGCAGCGACCACTGGGAGTGTAGTAATGGGCCGTGGTAAGGCGGAGAGCGTAGCCATCCTCGAGTTGAATGACATTTTGGACGGAACCTTTTCCGTATGTGGGTTCACCCACAAGGACGGCCCGCTTGTTGTCCTGGAGGGCACCGGCCATGATTTCTGCCGCGCTGGCGGAGCCGCTGTTGACGAGAATGGCCATGGGGAAGTCGGTGAAATGGGTGCGACCAGAGGCATAGGCAGGTAATTGGCGCGGGTTATCCCCGCGTCCGCGGGTGGAGACGACCAAAGTGCCTTCCTTGAGGAACAATTCACTGCAGTTAATGGCGGATATCAGAAGTCCGCCGGGGTTATTGCGTAGATCGACAATCAAGGCTTTTATTGGTTGTTCAGTTTTAAGTTTGCGGACGGCCTCCAGCAGTGCCTCGGCGGTGGGTTCGCTGAAATCGGTTATCCGGATGTAGCCGATACCGTCCGTGACGAAACGGGTTCCCTTAACCCTGGCCACGTGGATGACTTCGCGCACCAAGGAGAACTCTTTCGTCTCTTTCCCGCGGAATATTTTGAGGGTGACCGGGGTTCCCGGCTTGCCCCGCATCTTTTGAACGGCGTCCGTGAGCGATAACCCGGACGTTCGCTGGCCACTGATTTCAACGATTTTATCGCCGCTAAGCAGGCCGGCGCGGGCGGCGGGCGTATCCTCGATGGGGGCGATTACGGTCAGGATATTGTCTTTGACGCCGATCTGGATGCCGATGCCGCCGAAGGAGTCCTGGATGTTTTCCTTAAGTTCGCGGTACGCGGTTGGTTCCATGAATTGGCTGTAGGGATCAAGGGAGGAGAGCATGCCGTTCAAGGCGGAGGACATCAGGTTTGAGTAGCTGACTTTGGTCTCGTCCACGTAGTTGTGGCGGATGAGCATGAGGGATCGGGTCAGGAGGCGGACTTGGCGATAGGCGTCATCCTCGTTCTTGGTTTCCGCGCTGGCGGGTGGTGCAGATGTGAATGCCGGTGGAGTGGTTTCCTGGGTGGATTTGGAGGAGGAAGACGCAGAGGGGATGGGGAGATGTTGGCAGCCCAGCAGGGTGATCAGGGTGGCGACAATGGCAAGACTGCTACTGTATGTGGTTTTCATAAGAAATGAGTGTTCTTATATGGCTTCCCGCGCGGGGTTGTCGATTCAAATCTCCACATTCAAATCTCCACTGTCTGTCCTCTTTTGCTTGTATCTGAACAAACGTTCAGATATGATTTTCCGGAGTGAAAGGAGGACGTTATGCCTAGAGTGATGGATGTGCGTGGACATGTTGCCAAATTGCGGGCCTTTTGGCGCCGGGAACGCCGAATGCCCTCCTATGAAGAGATGTTGGGGCTCTTTGACTATCAGTCCAAAAATTCGGTTTTTGGTGCGTTGCGAAAACTGGCGGACTTAGGGTTTCTTGAGCTGAAACGGGGTCGCGCGGTTGCCACTGGGCGACTGACCGGGTCTCTCCGGTTACTGGGATCCGTTCACGCAGGCTTCCCTTCGCCCGCCGAAGAGGAATTGGCAGATACCCTTAGCCTTGATGATTTATTGATCCGGCGCCCGGAGGCGACCTTTATGCTGACCGTGCAGGGGGATTCGATGATTGCTGCTGGCATCGTGCCGGGTGATATGGTCCTTGTTGAAAAGGGTGGCACCCCCAAACTTCATGATATTGTTGTTGCCCAGGTGGATGACGAATGGACGCTTAAATATTACATGAAGGACCGGGAAGGGGTGCGACTGGATCCTGCCAATCCCAAGTACAAGCCGATCCGTCCTAAACGGTCACTGGTTATTGGTGGTATTGTAAAAGCCGTGATCCGGAAATATGACTAACCATGCCGGACCTTCCCTTTACGTTGCAGGCCTATCCGAGCGCGATCCTTCATTTTGATGGTGATGCGTTCTTTGCCGCCGTCGAGCAGTCCATTCATCCCCATCTGAAAGGCCGGCCGGTGGTAACGGGGAAGGAGCGGGGGATTATTGCGTGTGCCAGTTACGAGGCGAAGGCGATGGGGATTTCGCGCGGATTGGCCCTGCATGAGGCGATCCGGATGTATCCGGGGTTGAACGTGTTGCCTAGCGACTATGAGACCTACAGTCTCTACTCCAAGCGGATGTTTGACATTGCCCGGCGCTATACTCCCATGGTGGAAGAGTATTCGATTGATGAGGGGTTTGCGGATTTGACGGGATTACGGCGGATACATCACGCTTCCTATGAGGAGATCGCGTTGCGATTCCAAGCCGACATCCAGGCGGAACTTGACATCACGGTCTCGGTGGGTCTGAGTTTGACCAAGAGCCTCGCCAAGCTGGGGTCGGCGTTTCGGAAACCCAGGGGATTCACGGCGATTCCGGGTACTGGCATTGAGGGATTTCTGCGACAGATTCCCCTTGGGAAGGTCTGGGGTTTCGGTCCCAACACCGTCGCGTTGCTGACGAAGCAGGGACTGTTGACGGCTTGTGACTATGCCGTGCGTCCGGAGGGGTGGGCGGAAAAGTTGATGGGCAAGGTTGGGCGGGAACTCTGGGGTGAACTGCGGGGAGTGTCGCTTTACCCGGTGACGACCGAGGAGAAATCGAGTTATTGTTCGATCAGTAAATGCAAGACCTTCACGTCGCCCTCATCGGATCCTGAGTTCATCTGGGCCAAACTGGTGCGCAATGTGGAATCCGCCTTCATTAAGGCCAGGCGATACCATTTACGGGCCCGGCAGCTCTCGGTGATGCTGCGGAGACAGGATTATCAGCAGCGTGGAGTTGAGACCCGGTTGAGCCGTGCCATATCGGTTACCCGGGATGCCGTGCCGGTGGTTCGTGAACTATTTGAGCAGCTCATTGAGCGTGGGGCGACGTATCGGGCGACGATGGTGGTGCTGGGTCGGTTGGAGACGGATAACGAACGGCAATACGACCTTTTTGAAGACCCCGTGCGGATCGAGAAACGGCAAGCCCTCAGTGAGGCGGTAGATGCGCTGAATGAACGGTATGGCAAGCACACCCTGAGTCTGGCCCCATCCTTGTTTCTCCAATCAACCCGGGTAACGGCCCGCGATGATCAACCAGAACGCAAGTCAGCACTGATCAGTGGAGAGACCCGGCGCCAACGGTTACGTATTCCCCGTCTCTTTCTCAATGTGTAGGGAGGGGGGCTAGTACGGATGCGCACATTACGCGTCCTATATATGTACAAAAATCAACTGCCAATCACCCCGGGAAATGACACAAAGGCTTTTAAACAATATAGGCAGAGGGGCGGCTTT
>CAZSSA010000028.1:0-25042 GCA_964609375.1 uncultured Verrucomicrobiota bacterium
CGTTGTACGAAATAAATTGATACAGACAATCCGCCAACAACCATTAAGCCCCGGGGTTGACAAGGGAAAAAGCGTCCCGACCTCGGAATAACTTCTTCCGGGTTTTGGCATCTTGGAATGATTGAAGGATAAGGCGGTTCAGAGTCTGCTGAATCAAGACACTGCTGAATCAAGACTTGTCCCATAGCTGTCAATCTGTTAAAAACCCGCCCATTATTGCTATGGACTAACACTATGACACAATTACCTCGCTCTAATACCTTGACAACATCACCAGTCAAACCTGAACCATTTTTTCGCTTTGTTGACTGGAGTGCTTTCTGGACCGCCACCATTCTGACCTTGATTGTCTATGGCATGACGCTGGCGCCCACCGTCACGCTTGAGGATTCAGGCGAACTCGCCGTCGGCGCCAGTCACCTTGGAGTCCCCCATCCGCCCGGTTACCCGATATGGACCATTCTCACGTGGCTTTTCACAAAGATCTTTTTCTTTGTGAAATTCCGCGGCCAACCCAACCCGGCCTGGAGCGTCGCCTTCGCCTCCGCCGTTTTCGGGGCGCTGACAAGTGGTTTCACCGCCATTCTGCTCTGCCGAAGTGGTCGCGACATGCTTCGTAGCATCAAGCGCACCACGGAAGCCATTGGCGAGCGGACCGAGAGCATCATTTGCTGGTCGAGCGGTGTCGCCGGCAGCCTGTTGCTGGCCTTCAGCCCAGTCGTCTGGTCGCAGGCGGTTATCGTTGAAGTGTACAGTCTCGGCGCCCTGTTCATGGCGCTCGTCATGTTTGTGGCTTATGTATGGATGCGCAAACCGGACGAACCCATTCGTGGCGTCACCTGGTTGATTCTCGGAACATCCCTCACCTGCCTTGTCGTCATGGGTTCACGACTCATCCTTCACCTTTTCCATTATTCCGACTTCACAAAGGTTGGAATTCACTATGTCCTTGGCTACCTGCTCATTGTCGCCATGGTCGCCATCCTGGCGTGGATTTGGCGCCGCAACCCCTCGGATCGCCTGCTGTATCTCATGTCGCTGACCTTCGGTCTCGGCCTGACCAACTATCAGGTGCTGCTCCTGTTTCTTGCCGCTCTCGCCGTTATTGTGCTGATCAAGGACGTCAGTCTTTTCCGCGATTTCCTCCTCGCGAGCATCCCCTTTGTCATCTTCTACCTGATGGGCATCTCCGGCGCCCTCCAGTCATTATTTGGGCCGGAGGTTCGAGTCGGATACCTGGGCATCATCCATCCAACTCACGCCTCCACATACTTCTACATTCTGGCAAACTTTGCATGGCTGGCGCTGGTCTATTTTAAATTCCCCACCGGCAAGCAAGTCGCCCCCAGTATCCTCTGCCTGGAACTCGGCTTGATCATTTATGCCTTCATGCCGCTGGCTTCCGAAACAAACCCGCCCATTAACTGGGGGTATCCAAGAACATGGGAAGGGTTTGTCCACGCCATTACGCGCGGCCAATACGAGAAAATCGATCCATCCAATATCTTTTCCGCGCAATTCATCCGTCAGATCGGCGACTACATGAGCGATTTGCGCGCCAAGTTCACCTTGCCTGTCGCCATCCTCGGTATTCTTCCCTTCACCGCATGGAGCGTTCGAATCGGTAATCGCCGTTACCGCGCCATCTACCTGGCTCTGCTTTTTGCCGTGCTAGCCGTCACGCTTATTACAATAGAGGAAGTGGCTATGCCCGTCGGCACTGAAATCGCCTTTCTCAGCAATCTGTACCGCTTCTTGATTTTCGGGGCGGCTGTCCTGATGACCGTAGGGGTCATGTATTTGATCATCGGCGAAATTGACGAGTTGATTCAAAAACTATCCGGACGCATCCCGACAACCTTCTCGGAAAAGTTAACCATCGGCGGCGTACTGCTGGGGATCCTGCTGGTCGTCCTGTACATTGGTGGAAAATTGATCGCCATTATGATCAATCCTGCACTCGGGCTCAACACGAGCGAAAAGATGGGCTTCTTTGTGATCACCCTGGCCCCCATCCTCGCGGGTGGATTGGTCTGGCGCCTGATGCATGGTCGCGGCGCCCTCGAGTTTGAAATTGACCGGCATGATCAGAAATGGATTCTGGCCACGCTCTCCGGATTCATCGTCATGAGCGTTCTCCTGATTGCCTTGGCCAATCCCAAGGGGGATATTCAGGACGCCTTCATTCAACGCGTCAAATTCATCCCCTCCCACGCGCTATTCGCCTTCTGGATCGGATACGGCCTGCTCCTGTCCCTCGCCACCGTGGACTCCTTGTTCAAGGGTAATCGCGCCATTGTCTGGGCTGGCGTCATCTTCGTCCTGGTGGCCTTGCCCGCTTGGCCACTCCTGCAGAATGCCTACAACAAGGAACTGATCCGCACCGATGGTGGCGCCGAACAGAACAGCCATGACTTCGGCTGGCAGTTCGGCAACTATCAGTTGCGTGGCGCCGAAGCCATCACCGAGGAATTATCCACCGGCGAGGAACCCCTGCCCGACCCATCCTTCCCGCCGGAAATGGGACCACGCGCCGTCTTTTTCGGCGGCACGGATCCGGGCCGGTTCGTCCCCACCTATATGATTTATTCCGCCGATGTTCGCCCGGACGTTTACCTGATCACCCAGAACGCCCTCGCGGATAACACCTTCATGAGCGTCACACGCGACCTGTATGGCGACACCATCTGGATACCCTCCGTGATTGATGGCAACAATGCCTTCCAACGCTATGTCGAGGATGTCCGTACCGGGAAAACGCCCGCAAGCGCTGATATCAAGATTGAGGGGGGGCGCGTCAGTGTTCAGGGCGTTGGTGGCGTGATGCTCATTAATGGCATTCTGGCCCAGATGATTTTCGAACACAACAAACCCCGCCATGATTTCTTCGTCGAGGAAAGTTACGTTATTCAGTGGATGTATCCCTACCTCACCCCTCATGGCCTGATCATGAAGATCAACACCAACCCCATCGGAACTCTACCCCCGGAAACCGTGACGGCGGATATGGATTTCTGGGATTGGTATTCCCGCCGCTTGACGGGTGATCGAAAATTCATCCGGGACATCGTCGCGCGGAAGTCATTCTCGAAACTCCGTAGCGCCATCGCGGGCCTCTACGTCGTGCGTGGCATGTTCAACGAGGCCGAAATCGCTTTCAAGGAAGCCGTGGCGTTATACGAGTTGAGCCCGGAAGCCAACTTCCGCCTTGCTGATCTGTATTTGCGATGGAATCGACCCAATGACGCCATCGCCCTCATGGAATCCTTCAGCATGCAGGACCCCGGCAATGACCGGGCCAAGGGCTTTGTCGATGAACTCAAAGGCCGGAACACACTAGCCGCCAAAAGGCGCGACCTCGAGGCACTCCTGACCTCAGGAAAAGCCAACGTCGGAACGGCCATCGAACTGGCCGAAATCTACCGAAAGCTGGGGCTCGCCGATCAGTTCCAACAACTCGCACGAAGCTTGCTAAGTCAGAAAGGACTGCCCCCCCAGATGTGCCTGAAAATAGCCCAGATGGCCGCCGAGGACCGCAAGCCCGACTTGATGGAAGCAGCTCTGCTGCAATACACAGAAACCGTTCCCGCGGACATGCGGGGATGGATTGACCTGGCGGGCATTCAATTTGTTCTTAACAAACAGGAGACTGCCTTCGTCTCATTGCGTCAGGCTGTAAAAATCGGCAAGGAATCGGCCATTACCATTCTCAGGGAAGATCCCCGATTCCAGGCCGTCAGAACACTGCCCGCCTTCCAGCAGTTGCTGGCCCCGCGGTAGGTCAACGTGATGGGAATTCGTAAGCAATAATGCTTAAGCCATAAAGAGCCGCTGTTTCAACGCGCAATACTCGGCTTCCATAGCTGACGGATACGGCCCCCATGGCTTTGGCAAGCTCCAACTCGGAAGGCGAAAAATCTCCTTCCGGCCCAATCAATAAGGATACCGAAGCCGGCGGCTTCCCTTCCAAAGAACGCAGGTAACGCTTTAACGGAATCGCGGTTTGCTCAAGAGACCCTACCAATGTCACTTCCGTCTTCAATGCAGGAACCTGATCTCCAGTCGAAATCTCTTTTGAACCAGAGTCCAGTAGTCGCTTCAAGGATACAATAGGCGTCACTCTCGGTATCCACGCCGTCCGACATTGCTTCGCCGCCTCTTCCGCAATTCTCTGCCATCGCTCCACACGGTGCCCGGCTCGCTCACCATCCAATCGCACAACGCCACGCTCGGTCATCACCGGAATAATAGACCACACTCCAATCTCAGTGGCCTTCTGAATGATCCATTCCATCTTTTGCGACTTCGGAATCGCCTGGACAAGCGTCACCATGACCATATCGGCCGGTTGCCGCCTGCGCTCAACAACCTCGGCAGTCAAAAGTCCACCCTCACTACCGGTGATCCGGCACAGGGCTTCTCCGCCACGACCATCGCAAACCACCAGGGAATCCCCCGAGGAACATCGTAATACTGAGGCTAGATGACGGGAATCTCCAGCAGAAAGCCTTATGAGGTCTACGCCCCACTGGTCAGGTTCAATAAAACATCGCGGCGTCATGATTCCGGTTTGGAACGTTTGAGATCTTCCTTTGCCTTCATGAACAACTCAACCTGCTCGTGAAGCTTCCGAATATGCGGGTAATTGTCGCCAGTGCACTGCTCCGCGAAATCTCTCATCATTTTCTTCTGCTTGGAATTCAGCCTCGATGGAATTTCAACAATGACCCTGACGTGAAGATCGCCGGCACCGTAACCCTCCACGCTGGGGGCCCCTTTGCCTCGCAACCGGAAGACCCGCCCCGTCTCTGTGCCCGAATCAATCTTCAACCGCGCCAGACCTTCCAATGTCGGCACCTCAACATCACCACCAAGCGCTGCCACATCAAACGGAACCGGCACCTCGCAATGGAGATCACTGCCTTCACGATGGAAAAACGCATGCGGCTTGACATGCAGGATAACGTACAGGTCGCCCGCTGGCCCCCCGCGCACGCCTCCCTCTCCTCGCCCCGCCAAACGCAAACGGGACCCGGTCTCCACCCCCGGCGGTATGCGCAGCGTCAATCGCTTCCGGACTTTCATTCGGCCATTGCCACGACATTCATGACATGGCTTCGTGATGACCCGCCCCTTGCCGCCGCACACCGGACAGGTCTGACGCACCTGGAAGAATCCACTGGAGGCCACCACGGCCCCACGCCCTCCGCACTGCTTGCAGGTTTCCTCGGATGATCCAGGCTCACTCCCGCTGCCGCTGCACGTTGCACACTGCTCCGCAATGGGCAACGTGATTTCCCGATGCGCCCCGAACACGGATTCCTCAAATTCAATCTCAAGATCAAAGCGGAGATCAGCACCTTGCTGGGGCCCCGACCGCGAGGAACGCCGCCCTCCACCCCCACCTCCACCCCCGAACACATCCTCAAATACACTGCCGCTCTCGCCAAACAAACTCCCAAACAAATCCTGCAGGTCGGATACGTGGGTGAAATCCCTGGAAAAATCAAATCCACCCGGTCCAAACGTTGACCGCATGCCTTCATGCCCGTATTGGTCGTATTGCCGGCGCTTGTTCTCGTCGCTTAAAACCTCATACGCTTCGCTGATTTCCTTGAACTTCGCCTCAGCCGCCTTGTCCCCCTGATTGCGATCAGGATGGTGCTGCATCGCAAGCCGGCGATACGCCTTCTTGATCTCATCTGCCGACGCCGTTCGCGCCAAGCCAAGCACCTCGTAATAATCTCTCTTTTTTTCCGTCCCCATCCCAGCCACCTTTACGAAGCCAATTGGCCTTCGCCCTTTTTCCCGGAGACGCCCTTGAGATCCTCACGCAGGAACGACAATACATCCTTGAACTTCACAATGTTCTCCGGCGCCACATCGATCAGCGTTTCATGCGCTTCGATCATCGCCTCGGTCAATTTCTGTTTGCCGCTTTGAACAGCAAGAGTTTCAACCACCGTCGGCATCGCCCCGCACACCGCCGATTCATCGTCAAATTTTACCAGTGACGCCAGCCCAAGCATGGTGATCAGGTGTTTGTTCTTCTCGCTGGCGTTCTGAAGAACAATTTCGCCTCCGCTTTTTCCAATCTGAACGGCAAGGCCCGCCAGCGTTCCCATAAACGTGCTGTCCATTCCCGAGCAATCAGACATCACCAATACAATCTTGCTGCAGCCACGATCAACAGCCGCCATCCCGAATTCCTTCAAGGACGGCCCCATTTTAAACGTTCCACGACCATGCACCCGCACATAGGCGCATCGCTCGCGAATCGCAACTTCAATATTGTCTGCCGTATTTTCCATATAAAGAAATCGCCCCCTGAAAAAATCAAAAAAAGGCTATCACCTGCCTGCTTAACTGTCAATGTGCGGCGCAATGACAACCACAATTTCCCCTTTGACGGTTCTGCCCTCAAACTTGCCCCGGATCTCCGCCGCTGTGCCCCATACCGTTTCTTCAAACTTCTTTGTCAATTCCCGCCCAACAAAAAGTGTTCGATCCGCCAGAACGTCCTCGATCACGTCCATCAACTTGAGCAACCGGTATGGCGACTCAAAGAGCGCCACCGGTAAAGGCACGTTCTGCACTTGGCCCAGCAAACGGCACAGGGCCCCGCGCTTGCGTGGCGCAAACCCGGCAAATATAAACCCGTTGGATACAAAACCACTCAAGGCCACCGCCGTGGTCACGGCAGAAGGACCGGGAATGCATGTCACCGGCACGCCAGCCTTCCGACAGGCCGTTACCATCCTGGACCCCGGATCGGATATCCCCGGCATTCCTGAATCAGTAACCAGGGCAAACACCGCCCCATCCCTGATACGCCGCACAATATCGTCGGCCTTCGATGCCTCATTGAACTTGTGACAACTGTAGACCGGCTTATCGATGCCAAACCGGCCTAAAAGAATCCGCGTGTGCCGGGTATCTTCTGTCAAAATAGCATCAACCTCCTTCAAGGTCGTCAATGCCCGCGCCGAAATATCATCCAGATTGCCGATGGGCGTTCCCACCAGGTATAAACCGGCATTCATTGGTCAAATTGCTTCATGCTTGTTGTTTTCCAAAAGCCGCATACAATGAGCCACTATTTCTAAGGGTTTTGGACGGGAAAGCAATGCGAATTTGCATCGATATTCAACCGGCGGTTGCACAACGGGCAGGCGTTGGACGCTATACCAAGTATTTGGTCGAGCATCTTGGCGAATTTACCGCCGATGACTCGCTCTCCTTTTTCTATTTCGATTTCCGTGGGCGCGGACTTTCATTCCAAGTCCCCAATGCTCATCCTCACCCCTGCCGATGGATCCCCGGTCGCTTTATTCAACAATCCTGGAAACGCCTGAACTGGCCGCCCTTTGATTGGTTTTCGGGCAAAGCCGATCTCTTCCATTTCCCGAATTTTATCATTCCTCCTGTCTCTTCGGGGCGCAAAGTGGTGACCATTCATGACATGAGCTTTCTCAGGTTTCCTCAATTCGCCGAGGAAAAGAACCTTCGCTACCTCACCTCAGTCATCCATAAGACCGTCGCCCGCGCCGATGCCATCATTACCGATTCAAAGTTCAGTGCCGACGAAATCGCCGATTGCCTCCACATCGCTCCCGATCGGATCTTCCCTGTCCATCTGGGAGTCGCTCCGGAATGTCACCAGGCCACCCCGGAGGCTGTCAGTTCGTTGCGGCAGCGTCTGGGTCTTGAGCGGCCATACCTCCTCACGGTCGGCACCCTCGAACCACGCAAGAATATCCCCTTCCTGATTGACGTATTCGAACAGCTAAAGGGATTTGATGGTGACCTGGTCGTCGCCGGCATGCGGGGCTGGAAGTACGAACCCATCCTGGCAAGAATGCAAAACTCACCCCTTGCCGGTCGCATTCGCTATCTTGAGTACGTCAACGATCTCGATCTTCCTGCCCTCTACACCGGTGCCAGTCTTTTCATTACCACGTCCTTTTATGAGGGATTCGGGTTGCCCCCCTTGGAAGCCATGGCTTGCGGGACCCCCGTCATCTCTTCCACCGGCGGCTCCCTGGCCGAAGTCGTCGGCAGCGGCGGAATAACCCTTGATGAGTTTGACGCCGCTCGCTGGGCCGACACCCTGGCCGGCGTTCTCACGGATCCCTCGTATCATGCCAGATGTTCACAACAGGGCAGCGCTCATGTGTCCCGGTTTGACTGGCGCGAAACCGCCCGACAAACCTTCAACGTCTATCGCAAGGTGTGCCCATGAGAATTGCCATCGATGCCCGCTGGATATTCAACGAAATATCCGGCATTGGCGCCCATACCCGTGAACTGATCCGACATCTGGCCCTGGTGGACCGCAAGAACACCTATGTGCTTCTCTTTGCGGATCGGAAATTAGCCGAACGCACATGGACCGAAGCCCAGCTTTCTGACAAGCCAAACTTCAAACCCGACATCCTCCCGTGGGGCATCTTCTCGCCGCGCAGCCAGGTGATGCTTCCCGTCCACCTGCGAACGCTGCGAATCAACGTGTTCCATTCCACAAACTACATGATACCGTTGGCCGCCTTTCCGAAGGGGCGGACGGGGCGCGTCAAATGCGTGGCCACAATCCATGATCTGATTCCCATGATCTTCCCGAGCGCCACTCCCCGCGCGATGAAAACCCGCCTCTTTCCCGTCTACAAGCGGCTGATGCTTGAAGTCGGCGCCAGAACCGACCGCATCATCACCGTGAGCGAAGCCTCGCGCTCAGATGTCATCACCCACCTTCATATTCCGGAAGAGCGTCGCTCCTCTGTCGTCGTCATCCATAATGGCGTCTCCGAGCTGTTCAAACCGCCCTCAACACCGCCCCCCCCCAGCAATGACCCAAAAACCATTCTCTATGTCGGCCGTAACGACCCTTACAAGAATCTCGTTAACCTCATCGAAGCCTTTGCCGTCGCCAGGACACGCTGTCCCCTGCCCATCCGCCTCCAATTGATTGGCCCCTCCGACCCCCGCTACCCCGAGGCCGAGGAGCGCATCCGCGAATTGAATCTAAGCGCCCATATTGATCGCGTCGGGTATCAATCCACAGCGGATCTCATCAAATCCTACCAGAACGCCGCCGCCACCTTCCTGCCTTCCCGTTACGAAGGATTCGGATTCCCCGTCGTTGAATCCATGGCCTGTGGAACCCCGGTGATCTGTAGCGACATTCCCGTGCTGAGGGAAGTCGCCGATCATGCCGCCCTGTTTGTCTCTCCCGACAACGTGTCCGCCATGGCCGACGCCATTGTCAGCGCCGTCAACGATCAGCCCTTGCGGGAACGCCTCATCCGCGCCGGCCTGACCCGTGCAACTCACTTCACATGGATGGACAATGCCCGACGCACGGTGGAACTTTATTCGGAACTATCCCTCTCAGCCGATCATCAAGAGCCAGCATCATGAACCCCCTGTTTCCGCCACAATGGAAAACCCTGAACACCGTTCTTTGCCACGACTGGCTCACCGGCATGCGCGGCGGTGAACGCGTCCTGGAAATTCTTTGCGAAGGCTTTCCCTCTGCCCCCCTCTATACCCTCATCCATAATTCATCCGCCATCTCCGATACCATCAATCGCCATCCCATCCACACCTCCTGGCTCCAGAAGATACCCGGTATCGCGAAACATTACCGATACCTGCTTCCGCTCTTTCCCGCGGCCATTGAACGGTTCTCTCCCGCGCCTGCCGACCTGCTGATCAGCACCAGTCATTGTGTCGCCAAGAATATCAGGACCTCCGGCAACACCGCCCATCTTTGTTATTGCTTTACGCCCATGCGCTACGCCTGGCTCTTCCATGGCGAGTACCTCGGCTCCAATCCGCTCAAACAACTGGCCGCCCGCCCCATCCTCGCCTGGCTCCGGCGCCATGATCGCGCCACCGCCTCCCGTGTAACCCGCTTTGTCGCCATCAGCCGTCATGTTCAGGCTCGCATCAAAACCTTCTACGGGCGGGATTCCGACGTCGTCTACCCCCCCGTGGATTTGGACCGGTGGACCCCCGACGGCCGCGCACCGGGCTCGTTCGACCTGGTTGCCTCTGCACTGGTTCCCTACAAGCGGCTTGATCTGGCTATCCGCGCCTACACCCGCATGGGCCGATCCCTCAAAGTGGTCGGTGTCGGATCCGAACTAAACCATCTCAAACAGATGGCAGGTCCCACCATTGAATTCCTGGGCTGGCAATCCGACGAACAACTTCTGGAACTGTACCGGAGTTGCCGGGCTCTGATTTTTCCCGGCGAGGAAGACTTCGGTATCGTTCCATTGGAGGTTCAAGCCTGCGGACGCCCCGTCGTCGCCTATGCCTGTGGTGGAGCCCTGGAAACGGTGAGCGACGGCGTATCCGGTGTCTTTTTCCAGCAACAGACCGTCGAGTCCTTGATTGAATCCGTTTCTCGTTGCGAGACCACAAAGTGGGACCCCATAGCCATTCGGCGCAACGCCGAACGCTTCGGCGTCGCCACGTTCATCGATGGCATCAATCAGTCCATCAAGAATACACTGAACGTTCGTTGACCCCACTCTTTCGCAGAGACGGCGCTAGCCATTCTTCACGTCTCACTGGACGCCAAGGGCCCATCCCTTTCAAAAACATCCTGCTCGCGCTCAATAACACAATTTAACGAAATGACGTTTTCGTCTTTCTCTATCCGGTTGAGCCTGCTAACTTAAAACCGTTTTCTGGAATATGGCGAGGCCCCGTGCATCGGTGTCGTCACATGTGATCATTCGGGAGTAACAGTATGGAATATATATTACTCATTATCAGCGCGGTGCTCGTTAATAATTTCGTTCTGACGCAATTCCTCGGAATCTGCCCGTTTCTGGGTGTATCCAAAGACCTCAGTACGGCAGGCGGCATGGGCGGTGCGGTCATTTTTGTAATCACTTGCGCTTCCGCCGTGACGTGGTCACTTCAGGAATTCATTCTCATTCCGCTCCATGCGGAATATCTTCAAACGATTGCGTTTATTCTCGTTATTGCCACCTTCGTCCAGTTCGTCGAACTGGTCTTGAAAAAAACCTCCCCGGGCCTTCACAAGGCACTGGGCATTTATCTCCCCCTGATTACCACAAATTGCGCCGTTCTCGGCGTTGCCGTTCTAAATATCAAAAAAGAGTTCTCACTCCTCCAATCGATCACGTTCGGTTTTGGGGCCGCCTCTGGATTCGCACTGGCTTTGATCATCTTCACCGGCTTACGCGAGCGAATTGCCCTCGCCAATCCACCCAAGTCTTTTCACGGCACCGCCATTGCCTTGGTCACAGCCGGACTTCTGAGTCTTGCCTTCATGGGATTTGCCGGTCTTGTAAAAATGTAAACAAGCAGGAACAACAATGGATCTACTTATACAAACATTGATCATCGGAGGAACCGGTCTGGTATGCGCCGCCATTCTGGCGATTGCCGCCAGATTCCTGACCGTGCACGAGGACCCTCGCATCGAAACCGTCACCGCTCTTCTCCCGGGCATCAACTGCGGTACCTGCGGCTATGCAGGGTGCGGCGATTATGCCCGCGAAATCGTCCTTCATGCTTGCCCGGTGAACCTCTGTAAACCCGGCGGCAGCGAAATTACCGCCAAGATCGCCCAGTTTATCGGGGTCGAAACCTTCACCAGTGAACGTCAAGTCGCCATTGTCCTCTGCAAGGGTGATAACGCCGCCGCCAAACGGTCTGGTGCCTACAACGGACTCCTTGACTGCGGCGCCGCCCAACAGATTGGCGGCAACGGCAAAGACTGCCGTTATGGCTGCCTCGGCCTTGCCTCCTGTTCCCGTATCTGCCCCGTCAACGCCATCGAAATGCGGAATGGGCTTGCCGTCGTTCACCCGGATATCTGCATCAGTTGCGGCAAATGCGTTGCCACCTGCCCCAGGAAACTCATCAAGTTGGTTCCGGAATCCCGCTTCATCCACGTCTTGTGCTCGTCTCTTGATCGCGGCCCCGATGTCCGCAAGGCCTGTTCTGTCGGCTGTATCGCCTGCACCCTGTGCGCCAAGGCCGTGAATAACCAAGGCATCGCCATGCGAAACAATCTCGCGGTGGTTGATTATTCAATCCTCGTCACGGAGGAAGCTGTCATTGCCAAATGTCCGCAACACACAATAGAAAAGCGGAGCGGCATCAAGGGAGGAGCGGCATGATTACGCTACGGGCACTTTTCAACCCACGGGGGGGTATTCACCCCCACTACCACAAGGAATTAACCGCCAACCTCCCCATCGAGGTGATGCCGGTCCCAAAAATCCTCTATGTGGCCCTGAATCAGCATCTCGGGGCCCCTTCCCGCCCCCTCGTCAAGAAAGGCGATACCGTCCTCCGGGGCCAGCCTCTCGCTGAACCTGCCGGTTACGTCTCCTCCTGGGTTCACGCTCCAACCTCCGGCACCGTCAAATCCGTCGATACACGCCCCACCGCCAATGGACAACTGGCGACCGTCGTGGAAATCGAGGCCAATGGTCTCGACCAGGCCATTGATCCCGCCCCCTCCAACGGTGACTGGACCACCAAGCCGAACCGTGAATTGGTGGATATGATCTTGAACGCCGGCGTCATCGGCATGGGGGGCGCCGGGTTCCCCACCCAGGTCAAACTCCTTCCGCCAACCGGCAAAACCATCCAAACCCTGATTATCAATGGTGCCGAATGCGAACCATTCCTGACCGCCGACCATCGGTTAATGATCGAACACGCCAGCCGTATCTGGCAGGGCGCCTTGATCCTTAAACGCATCCTCGGCGCCGCCAAAATAGCCGTGGCCATCGAGGACAATAAACCGGAAGCCATCTCTGCCATGGACAAGGTAATGCAGGGCGCGGAAGGCGACGTCGAACTGGTGGTCGTAAAAACCAAGTATCCCCAGGGTGCCGAAAAACAACTGATCTATTCTTGCACCCGGCGCGAAGTTCCCTCCGGAGGGCTCCCCATGGACGTCGGAGCCGTTGTCGAAAACGTCGGGACCGCCGCCGCCATCGGTGATGCCGTGCTAACCCGCCTCCCCCTCACCGAGCGGATCATCACCGTGACCGGGGATGCCATCACCACTCCCAAAAACCTGCTGGCACGTGTGGGGACCCCCTTCCGCGACCTCGTTGCCCACTGCGGCGGCTACAAGGGCGAGGTCGGCAAAATCATCTCCGGAGGCCCCATGATGGGTGTGGCCCAAAGCACAACGGACGTCGGCGCCAACAAAACAACTTCCGGTATTCTGGTGCTTTCACGGGCTCAAGTCTCACAATTCACCTCCATGCCTTGTATCGGTTGCGGTCGTTGCGTCAACGTCTGCCCGTCCGGATTAATGCCATGCCATTTAAGCGAAAATATCGAGGCGGAACATTTCGAAGGGGCGGAGGCCCTGAACATCCTGGATTGCATCGAGTGCGGCGCCTGCGCCTTCGAATGCCCCGCTCACCGTCCCCTTGTCCAGCATATGCGAAAAGGAAAAGCCACAGTCATGCAGAACCGCAAGCAACGCGAAGCGCGTGCCGCGAAGAAAGAGAAAGCATCATGAACGACGTAGCCTCCACCTGGGTTGTCAGCCCTTCCCCTCATGCTCACTCCGGCGACTCGGTTACTAAAATTATGCTGGCCGTTATTCTGGCCCTGTTGCCGGCCCTGGCCGCCGGAATCACCTTCTTCGGATGGGATGCCGTTCGCCTCACCCTCATTTGCGTTGCAACCTGCGTTCTGGCCGAATACCTAACCCGTAAAGTCATGAAGCGCGACCCCGGCGTCAACGACTTGAGCGCCGTCGTTACCGGCCTCCTGTTGGCGCTCAACCTGCCCCCTTCCCTGCCGGGTTGGATGGCCGTGGTGGGCTCCCTGTGCGCCATCGTGATCGCCAAACAGTTATACGGAGGTATTGGCTACAATCTTTTCAACCCGGCACTCGTCGGACGCTGCATCCTCCTGGTGTCATTTCCCGTCGCCATGACAACCTGGGCCGTCCCCAACTTCTTCCCCGTGCCGATGGATGCCACCACCATGGCCACCCCGCTTGGTGCCTGGAAAACCTCATGGTCCGCCGGTCATGCCCCGGAAGGCTTCTTTACTCTATTCACCCTGAAATCCCTTCTTATCGGCAACCGCCCCGGCTGTATCGGCGAAACCTCAACCCTTGCCCTCCTTCTGGGCGGAATCTTCCTCCTCTATCGCCGGTGTATTTCCTGGCATACCCCCGTCGCTTTCATAGGTTCCGTCGCCGCCTTCGCGGCCATCCTTTATCAGGTGGATCCCGCCCGTAATCTGCCTCCGCTCTACCATGTCATCAGTGGCGGCATTTTCCTCGGCGCCATCTTCATGGCCACCGATATGGTGACCACACCGGTGACAGGCAAAGGCATGTTCATCTTTGGCCTTGGCTGCGGCATCATCACCATGATCATTCGTCGATGGGGTGGCTATCCCGAAGGCGTCAGTTTCTCCATCCTGATCATGAATTCCCTCACGCCCTTGATCAACCGCTTCACCCGTCCAAGAGTTTTCGGACATATCCGCAAGGAGAAAAAAACATGAAGGAAATCCTGAAGCTCATCTTTTCACTGACCGTTATCAGTAGCGCCGCCGGACTGCTTCTGGCATACACCTATAAGGTGACGGCCGCCCCCATCGCCGCCGCCAGCCAGCAGGGCACCACTCAGGCGCTCGCCGCCGTCCTGCCTCCCTTCGACAACAATCCGGCCCACAACAGTGTCACCTTTAAGGACAACGATACGGCATGGACCTTTCATGTGGCACGGAAAAGCGGACAGTTCATAGGTGTCGCCTTCGAAACAGCCTCACGAAACGGTTATGGTGGCGAGATTAAAATCATGGTTGGCATCACTGCCGATGGCCATATCAAGGCCATCCAAATCCTTTCCCAGCACGAAACTCCCGGCTTGGGCACCAAAATCACCGAAGCCCCCTTCAAGCCCCAGTTCGAGGGCAAACCCATCGCCGGAACCCTCTGGGCCGTTAAAAAGGATAACGGAAGTTTCGACGCGGTTACCGGGGCAACCATCTCATCCCGCGCCGTTCTTGAAGCCGTAAAGAATGGAATTGCCGCCTATACAAAACATGCCACCGAAATCGCCCGCACAGGAGAATAAACCATGGGATTCGCCAAAGAATTAAAAAAAGGGTTGTGGGATGAAATCCCCGTCTTTCGCGTTGTCCTGGGACTTTGCCCTACCATCGCCGTCACCACCTCGCTGATGAACGGCATCGGAATGGGTGTTGCCGCCACCTTCGTGTTGATCTGCTCCAACGTTATGGTTGCTATGCTTCGTCATGTTATTCCGGACAAAGTTCGGATCCCTGCGTTCATTGTCATCGCCGCCACGTTCACCACGGTAACAGACCTGGGAATGAATGCCTTTGCCCATGAAGTCCACAAAAACCTCGGCATTTTCATCCCGCTGATTGTCGTTAATTGCATCATCCTCGGGCGCGCCGAGGCCTTCGCCGCCCGCCATTCCCCCTGGCTCTCCTTCGCCGACGCCATCGGCATGGGGGCGGGGTTCACCATCGCGTTGTGTGTCATTGGCAGCATCCGGGAAATTATCGGCAATGGCACCCTCACGCTCTGGACGCCATTTTCATGGGCCATCCCCGGCGGCTACGAGCCGATTCTCCTCCTCATCCTCGCCCCGGGTGGCTTCATTACCCTCGGCCTGTTACTGGGCCTGATGAATAAAATTGAACAGCGTCTCGCCGCCAAGGCCGGGAAAGCCTATGCCGCGCCTGCTGATTTTGACTGCCGTCATTGCATCATCTGCAAATGGGGAGGCCAGGAATCACCCTCCACAAAAGCCGATTGATTTGCCGTCACCGATTCCTGTTCCAGCTGCCGATATGAGCCCAAAAGCACTCCACGCATCTCTCCTTCACAACGGCGTTGTGTTGATTCCTCATGTTGTCCTGGCAAACCGGTTTTGGCGGCGCCTGCTCGGATACATGGGAAAATCAGCACCTGCATGCGGAGTCGCCCTCTATCTGAATCCCTGTCGATCCATCCACACCTGCTTTATGCGCTTTCCCATCGACATCATCTTTCTCGACCATCATTTTCATGTCGTCAAACTGACCTATAATCTGCGCCCATGGCGCCTCGCCCTGGGCCCTTCCTCCACCCAAGGCATCATCGAAATTCCGTCCGGAAATGGCGCAATCGCAACAATTCGCATTGGCGACACCCTGATGATACAATAATGTTTTTTACCAGACCGCTTGTCTTGCGTCACGCACCGTGATAATACTAACCCTATAGGGTTGAATGCCTTTCTTCGTATTCCGCCACATCGGCACAACGAGACACCAACCGGGAGATATTGGTTGTGAAAATTTCGCTAAACCTGAGACAAAACGATACCTACACCTCGGACATCGACAGGGAAAAGGCGTTGGATCGGGATGTTCTGGCCTGTCGAAAAGGCGACTGGGAAGCAAAATCAAGGGTCATTAATGCATTCATGCCTTTGATCACCTCCCTTGCCAAAAAACGGTCTAACGACATTGCCTCCATCAACCGCTACATCGAAGGCGGTAAAGATGGCTTAATGCTCGCGACCCGGCATTTCAAGGATACGTCCAACACGAAATTCCAGATCTTCGCCCTGCGCTATGTTGAGGAAGCAATGAAAAAGGTGGATCACCCTGGACTGCTGACTCGGCTATTTACTATTTTCCGCTAATCATACCCCACACAACTCATGGTGCGAGAGCGAACTACCTGCCGCGAATTTACGGATAAATATATTCTCCCTGCCGATTCCGATTCGCTTTCCGCTGCACTTCAATCGTTCCTTCACCAGGGTAAACCGGTCGAAGTGGATCTGGGGTGCGGACGCGGCCGGTTTCTGCTCGCCAGGGCAAACCGCTATCCCGATACCGCCTTTATTGGCATCGAACGCGTGACCCTCCGCCTGCAGAAAGTCGATACGCGCGCCACGAACGACGGCCTTGCTAATATCCGCCTGATCCGCGCCGAAGTACTCCCCGTCCTTCATGAGATTCTGCCATCCGTCTGCGTTTCCACTTTTTACCTGTATTTCCCCGACCCGTGGCCGAAACGCCGCCATCATATCCGCCGCCTGGTCTCACCAGAGTTTATCAACGGAATCCACCGGACACTGGTTCCCAATGGCATCATGCATATCAGCACCGATCATGCCGACTACTTCGTCGCGATCGAAAAGACCTGGGAAAAAGACCCGAGATTTCAAAAGGTCGCCCCTTACATTCCACCGGACGAGGAAGAAACCGATTTCGGAATGCTCTTCCGCCGGCAAGGACTACCAACGCATCGTTGCTCTTTTCAAAAACTCGCCTGAAGGCCGAACCCGTTCTCCGAACCGTCACCTAGTGGAGGCGTCAATAAACAGGCATCCCTGCAAATCACATCCGCCGCGGCAACCTGAACCAGAACCGACTCCCCGGCGACTTGAGATCATCGGCATTCACAGGGCTATCCACGCCAATGACACCGCCATGGGCTTCCACAGCCAGACGGCAAAATGTCAACCCCAACCCCGCCACACCACCATTGGGCCTCCCCCCGCCTTGAGTGAATTTCTCAAATACCTTGGACTGCAATTCCAAGGCAATCCCCGGCCCTTCATCGGTGACCGCTATTTTCACTTCCTCGTCAGTCGACACCAGACTCACAACCACAGCCGATCCTTCCGGCGCAAATCTGACCGCATTGGCAACAAGATTCATGATCACCCGCACAATCAGTTCCCTGTCGGCAATCAAGGTAACCGGAGCCGATTGGATCGTAATCTGAAGATGCTTGAGATCAGCAACCGATTTCACGCGGGTAACAGCATCCGCCATCAAGGAATGTCCATCGCACAGGCTTTTCTTCAGGGGCATTCCCGCCGATTCCAGCCGTGCGATATCAAGCAAGGTGGAAACCAGCACCAGCATGTCTTCCGCAAATTCACGCGCACATGCCAGGAATCGTCCCGTTTCGGGGGATAGCTTCGGCCCCAATTCCCGCTTCAGCAACTGAAGACTCCCGTCAATCCCGGCAATCGCATGCTTAATGTCGTGCACAACAAAATGGCTCAAGTCATCCCGCCATCCTTCCAGCTCCTTGAGTTTTGCATAACTGACTTCGAGTTCGGACAACGCCTTTTCCATTGCCATCCATTTATCGCGCCCTGCATGCGCTTCCCTCCATACATACGAAGCGGCCAATAACAGGCAAAGCGACCAAAACACCATCACATCGGTCGTCCATTCCGATGTGAGCCACCCAAACCCATGTGCATCCCACGATTCCCCGTTACCCAGCATCATGACAAGCCGATGCATGGCAACAAGAATGGCGGTGATAATCGCCATCCACACCAGTATCGGTTTCTTAAATTGTGATAGTGTGAACTTCATTGCTAGCCCCCGGTCCTCCGCTTGACCTTGAACATGCCTGATCCATTCCGACCTTCACCTCTTATTACGTAACCTCTCCACAAACTTCAATACTACGCCCCCTCGCAAACGCCGCTCCACTCATCACCTTGCGGCCCTCAGGTTGCACCTCAACCAAACGCAACGCAAAACCATCCCCTGCCTGCACCAAGACACCCTCTTCACCAACGCCCATCACAGTGCCAGGCTTCCCCTCTGATACCTCGATCCGTGTTTTCAATATCTTGATCCTCATCCTTGCCGCCCCCCCGACAAGTTCACAAAAACAACCCGGCCACGGAGTGAATGCCCGCACACGGTTATGCAACGTCATCGCAGGCATCGTCCAGTCCATCCGGGCATCGGCCTTGCTGAGTTTTGGCGCATAGGTTGCTTCTGACTCCTCTTGCCGCTCACGGGGCGCATTCCCTTCCCGTAACCGTTCAACCGTCTCCCCCAGGAGCTCCGCGCCCACTCGCGCCAGCACTTCATGCAAGGTGCCGCCTGTATCCTCCGCACCGACGGCGACCACCCGCTGTAAAATAATGTCACCCGCATCCATCCGCTCATTGATGTACATGGTCGTGACCCCCGTAACCGTCTCCCCATTCGCAATCGCCCATTGAATGGGCGCCGCCCCACGATACTTCGGCAACAATGATCCATGAACGTTAATACACCCGAGCCGCGGAATAGCCAGTAACGCCGGCTTCAGCAATTGTCCATACGCCACCACCACCATGAGATCAGGCTTCAATCCGCGCAGCACGTCCAGATTCTCCGGCGTATTGATGCTTTCCGGCGACAACACCGGGATCCCCCGTTCACCCACAAATCGCTTTACCGGGCACCCGGCCACTTCAAGATTACGCCCCTTGGGACGATCCGGCTGCGTAACCACAGCCACCACTTCATCCGCCTTGGACTGCAAGAGCTGTTCCAGACAATGGCACGCAAACCCCGCTGTTCCCATAAACACAATACGCATAAGGTCAAATACTCCGCCTTAAGCTGTGAACGGTTCCGCTGAATCCAGTAATTTTCTCAACGCCCGGCGAGAATGATTCTGAACTCGCTGCAACAGGTTTTTCCCGCGTGAATCAATCGCCACAATTGCCGGAAAGTCTTTGAGTTCCAGCATCCACATGGCCTCGGTCAGCCCAAACTCCTTGCCGAAGTGAACTCCATTCACAGCCGTCACCTTGTCCGCAAGAATCTGAGCCGCGCCGCCCACGGCATGCAAATAAACACAACCACCGGCCTTGCATGCTTTTTCTGTCGTCCGGCCCATGCTCCCCTTGCCAATGATCACCCGCACCCCATGCTCCTTGATAATCCTTGGCAGATAAAATTCTTCGCGTGTGGATGTGGTCGGCCCCGCCGCACGGACCAACCAGCCATTCTCATGCCGGATGACCACCGGGCCACAGTGATAAACAGCCCCATGGCGGAGATCCACCGGACTCTTCCCTCCTTCATACAGGTACTTATGAAGACGATCACGCCCCGTAAACACCAATCCACTCACCAGTACAGACTGTCCCACTTTTAAACCGGACACCTGCTCCGCTGTAAAAGGATAGATCAGACGTCGCGGATTCAATACAGCCACCGCTTTAACCCTCCTCCCGCACTCAGCAACACACCCCGCCTCCGGAAGGCCCAGCACATGTAGGATACCGTCACAAAAAACGACGCCGGCACCCTGCTTAAGGCGCCGATTTTAACACCCAACAGCGAGGTCGCCCCACCCAAACCCATCGGTCCCACCTCCACCAACCGGCTCTCCTTCATCAACCGGTCCTCCAATTTCGCCAATACCTTGATCTCGGAACGGTCATCCAGCCGCCGGAGGAATTGCTGTTTGGAATTTTCATAACTTGTACTCCGGTCGCCCCCGATGCACACCCCAAGCACACCCGGCGCACATCCATTCCCTCGCGCCGTTACAATGGCATCCAACAGGCAGCGCCGCACCCCCTCCAAATCACGCCCCGCCCCAATCCGCTCGTCAGGCAAACTGTACTGCTGCCCGACGTTCTCGCACCCGCCCCCCTTCATCAGCAACCGGACATCGATGGTGCTCCGGGCACATTGCTCAAAACGAAATACCGGCGAACCATGCGAAACATTCGTCTCATAGGATTCCCCGGAAACAGAATCAATGGTGTTCTGCCGCAAGTAACCCATTCGGGTGGCCCTCGCCACGGCCACCCTTGTCACCGCCACAAGCGCATTGGTGTCAAAGCCGACGGGTACGTGAAAGGTGAACACAAGCGTGCCGGTATCCTGACACAACGGCGCATCCTGCTCACGGGCGCGGCGGATGTTCTCCAGAATCGTTTCAAGCACCCACCTCCCCCGACTGCCCTTGGGTTCCGTCACCGTCGCCCGCTTGAGTGCTTGCTCAACATCGGACGGCAAATCCACCGACGTCCGTCGGATTAATTCAAAAAGACTGGCTTCCCATTTGGAATGATTCTTCATCGTGCAATCTGGCGTTTACCATAATCACGGCATGAGTTCAACAGCCACGTAGTCAGCCATCTCGCGCCCTCTGGGCGTCAGGCGCCATACCCCTCCGGCGACTTGAATCAACCCCTCGCCAGAAAGCTTCCTCAGCGCCTCCTGCCATCGCACGAGTACCGCATCGCCACACCCTGTATCCGCAACAATCCGGTCAGGCTTAACCCCTTCCGCCATCCTGAGACCGAACACCATCCTCTCGGACGCATCCATCTCCGGCGTTAATATATCCAGTTCCCGCTCCGCCCACACACCCCGCCTGGCCGCTTCAACATAGCCGGCAACATCTCCACGGGTAATCCATCGCTTACGGCCCACCCTGGACGCTGCCGCACAGCCGACACCAAGATAGTTTTCTCCGCGCCAACAGGACATGTGATGACGGCACTCATACCCCGGCTTCGCATAGTTGGATATTTCATACCGCCCATATCCCCCCGCTGACAGCGTCCTTTCGCCCAGACTTAACATGCGTAATTGCCGTTCATCGTCCAGAAGTTCGACATCCCCGCAGCGCGCCCGGTCCGCAAGTGCCGACCCCTCCTCGGAAGTCAGGGCATAGACCGATAGATGGGTTGGATCCAAAGCCACCGCTTCTTTCAAGGTTTCAAGCCACCGCTTTTCACTTACTCCCGGCACACAGGCAATCAAATCCACTCCCCAATTCTCAAACCCCGTCTCCCGGATCGCATCGATGACCTTCATGGCATCCGCCGCCTGATGCCGGCGCCCGAGCGACATCAGGACATCATCGGAAAAGGATTGCACCCCCAGACTGATACGGTTAACCCCCGCCTCCCGCAGCAACTCCAGTTTTCGCAAGGTCAAGGATCCCGGATTCGCTTCCATACTCCATTCAACATTGCCATCCGGCCTCCATTCCGGATCCATCAAGTGGTCGCGCAGCACCCGTATGAGCCTTTCCAACTGCAATTCCGATAACAACGAGGGCGTCCCGCCGCCGAAATACACGGTCTTCGGTGTAATCCAGCCAAGGTCACGACGCAAAAGCCCGGCCTCAACCTCAATGGCACTCAGCCAGTCATCCGCCAAGGAAGGCGTGAAAAAAGTGGAATAGAAAGCGCAATAGGAGCACTTGCCATCACAAAACGGAACATGAACATAAAGCCCGTCAATAACGGGTCTCTTGTCACGATTGGCAGGTGGCGCGTTCATACAATAGATCCACCAGATGATCAGGAATGGACAAATTGCCGAATCCGCACCCCATCCTGATATCGGGGTTGAGGGCCCCGTGAAAATCGGATCCGCCGGTAACCACCAGATTCAACTCACGAGCCAGTTCAAGACAAAGCCTCAGTTGCCCGGCATCATGTTCAGGATAATACGCCTCAATTCCCTGAAGCCCAATCCCCGCCAATTCGGTCACCAGTTCCCGTAACCCCTTTTTCCCGAGTCCAAGCGTGAACGGGTGCGCCAATACAGGAACTCCGCCGGCACATCGGATCATATTCACACTCTCCCCGGCGGTCAGGCGATAGCGATCCTCATACGCCGGTTTCTTCTTTCCGAGATACCGGTCAAAGGCTTCGTCCTTGCTTCTCACATACCCGCGCGCCTTCAGGGCCTGCGCAAAATGGGGACGACCCACCACATCTTCTTTGGCATAGGCCGCCACTTCATCCCATGTCAACACCAACCCCAATGCGTTCAGCTTCTGAAGAATCAGTTGATTCCTCTCCTCACGCCCCTTGCGGAATTTCACCAATTCGTGTTCCAGTGCCGTCGAGGCGGGATTGATAAAATACCCCAGCATGTGCATCGTGCCATTCTTGGATTCCACGCTGATTTCCACCCCCGGAATACCGCGGATGCCGACCGCCGCGCAAGCGTCAAGAAAGGGCTGCACCCCGGTGGTTCCATCATGATCAGTCAACGCCGCTGCCGTAAGATTTACCTTCGCTGCTTCCGTCGCCAGCTGGGAAGGGGTCAGGCTTCCATCGGAAAACGTCGAGTGCATATGCAGGTCAATCATCAGTGCTCCTTGATCACCCGTGATACACACCGCGCGGGCCGCAGACTCGTCATATAACTTGGTGGAGGATATCGGGATCGAACCGACGACCTCTTGAATGCCATTCAAGCGCTCTACCAAACTGAGCTAATCCCCCAAGCTTCTGACGGCGGGTCAAATAAGGTGGCGCATACTGCCTGCTTATCTTAAGTTTGTCAACCACATCCCGCTCGTTTTTCACCCCGCTTTTTCATCAAATCACCGGCTCCACCTTCAACTCTCCCTTTTTCGCGTCCACCTTCAGAGTGCCGCCCTCTTTCAACTGCCCGCCAATCAATAGCCGAGCCGCCACCGTCTCAACCCTCTGCTGAATCAGTCGCTTCAACGGCCTCGCCCCATACACCGGACTATACCCCTCTTTCGCCAGCGCCTCACGGGCCGCCGTCGTCACCGTCAACTCCACGCGCTGGTCCGCCAGCCGATGCCGCAACTCTTCCATTTGGAGATCCACAATCCGGCCGATCTCGCCCATCGTCAATGGCTTGAATAACACTACATCATCCACACGATTTAAAAATTCAGGGCGGAACCCGTGCCGCAACTCCTCCATCACTTCACGGCGCGCTGCTTCCTTGATATGCCCTTCCTCGTCAATGCCCTCTAATAACACCGGTGACCCGATATTACTGGTCATAATGACAATCGTGTTCTTGAAATTGACCGTCCGCCCATGGGAATCGGTCAGGCGCCCATCCTCAAGAATCTGCAGGAGTATATTGAATACATCGTGATGCGCCTTCTCAATCTCATCAAGCAGGATCACTGAATAAGGCTTACGGCGTACCGCCTCGGTCAATTGCCCGCCCTCCTCATAACCCACATAGCCCGGAGGCGCCCCGACCAACCTCGACACCGTGTGCTTCTCCATATACTCGCTCATATCAACCCGAACCAGGTTCTCCTCGGAGTCAAACAATGCCGCCGCCAATGTCTTGGCCAACTCGGTTTTCCCCACCCCTGTCGGCCCCAGAAAGATAAACGATCCAATCGGCCGCTTCGGATTCTTAATCCCCGCCCGCGCCCGCAGGACCGCATCCGCCACCGCCTGTACCGCCTCATCCTGCCCCACCACACGCCCATGTAACACGGCACCCAACTGGAGCAGCTTCTCCCGCTCCCCCTGAAGCAATCGCGTCAACGGAATCCCGGACCAGCGCGACACAACTTCTGCGATTTCCTCCTCGGTGACTTCCTCGCGCAGGAGAGGCCGCCCAGCACCCTTCTCTGTCGTCTTCTGCATCGAAGCCAACTGGCGCTCCAACTCGGGAATCGTCCCGTGCCTGAGTTTAGCCAGTCGGTCCAAATCATACTTGCGCTCGGCCTCCTCACTCTCACGCCGGGCCTGCTCCAACTGTCCGCGGATGACTTGCACCCCGGCAATCGCCTTTTTCTCATTCTCCCATTGCGCCCGCATTGTGTCGGACTGCGCCTTCAAGTCGGCAAGCTCCTTGCGTAAACTTTTCAGCCGTTCCTTGCTTCCTTCATCCTTTTCCTTCTTGAGCGCCGTCTCCTCAATTTCAAGCCGCATCACTTTACGGGTAATTTCGTCCAACTCGGACGGCATGGAGTCAATTTCCGTGCGAATCGAGGCACAGGCCTCATCCATCAGGTCAATAGCCTTGTCCGGCAGGAACCGGTCGCTGATATAACGATCCGACAGCACCGCCGACGCCACCAGCGCGGAATCCTTGATCTGCACTCCATGGTGAACCTCAAACCGTTCCTTGAGTCCACGCAGGATCGAGATCGTATCCTCGACCGACGGCGCCTCCACCATCACCGGCTGAAACCGCCGTTCCAGTGCCGCATCCTTTTCAACATGCTTGCGGTACTCGTCCAACGTGGTCGCCCCGATACAATGCAACTCCCCTCGAGCCAGCATCGGCTTGAGCATATTACCCGCATCCGTGGAACCTTCCGTCCGCCCGGCCCCCACAATGGTATGCACTTCGTCAATAAACAGGATGATCCGCCCCTCCGCCGACTTGATCTCCGTCAGCACCGCCTTCAGTCGCTCCTCAAATTCCCCTCGGTATTTCGCCCCTGCCATCAACGCCGTCATATCCA
>CAZSSA010000029.1:0-24394 GCA_964609375.1 uncultured Verrucomicrobiota bacterium
TCACAATCCCTATTCCGTTTTTCCATCCGCTGGTGTAATCTGCTGGCTGGAAAGGAGACAATCCAATGTCTGCAAAACAGTTTCTCATTCTCTTCCTCACCCTGAGCCTCTCCACGGCCGCAGCATTCGCCGCCACCCCAAAAATCATGAGCGTCCAGAATCGCAACGCGGAACTCCGTGAAACCCCCTCCCCCTTCGGGCGCATCGTCTCCTCGCTGTCCTACGGGGACAAGGTCACCGTTAATGAACAAAACGGCGCATGGATGAAAGTTTCCGCCTCCGGCGCCTCAGGATGGGTCCACTCCTCCGCGCTCACCACCAAAACGATCGTCATGAAATCCGGCGAAGCCGCTCAAACCAGCGCATCAAGCGGCGAAATGGCACTCGCCGGCAAGGGATTCAACGCCGAGGTGGAAGCCCAGTTCAAGGCGAATCATAAGGACATCGATTTCAAGTGGGTGGACAGGATGGAAAAAATCGTGATCCCCTCCTCTAAAATCAAAACCTTCATCGAAGACGGCGGCCTGACATCCTCAGCCAAGGGAGGTGTCCAATGAAGTCCGCCTTCCTCATCCTCCTCGCCGCCGCCTTCTTCATCGTCGCCGGCTGCAAAACCCTGGAAATGATCACCGAAACCGGCACTTCTATCGCCGCCGCCTCAGGAGTGATCACCACGAATCAGGCCCAATCCATCAACCGCTCTGTCGGAGCCGTCGGAAAAGTCTTCGAATCCATCACCCCTGAGCAGGAGTATTATATCGGGCGTACCGTCGCCGCCACCATCCTCTCGAATAACAAACCGCTGGACGACAGCAAACTCACCGATTATCTCAACACCCTCGGCCAATATCTGGCCCTCTGTTCGGACCGGCCCGAAACCTTCGGCGGCTATCACTTCCTCGTGATGGATTCCAATGACATCAACGCCTTCGCCGCTCCCGGCGGCCTCATCCTGGTCTCGCGCGGCATGATTCAATGCTGCCGCGATGAAAGCGCCCTCGCCGCCGTTCTGGCTCACGAAGTCGCCCATGTCAGCCTGAATCACGGCCTCCAAGCCATCAGCAAAAGCCGCCTGACCGCCGCCGCCACCATCCTCGGTTCCGAAGCGGCCAAAAACCTTGGAAGCAAGGATCTTGCCGATTTGACCAAAACCTTCGAAGACTCCATTTCAGACATCACCGCGAAATTGGTCAACGGGGGATATGCCCGCCACTTGGAGTTCCAAGCCGATAAGACCGCCATCGCCACCCTCCGTCGTGCAGGCTATGACCCGAACGGACTGAAAACAATGCTAATGGAAATGGATAAAACCCTGAAACCGGGTGGACTGGACTTCGCCAAAACCCATCCCGCGCCCAAAGACCGCATCGCCGAAGTCACCAAACTTATCGGAAACGATCCTGTGCAACCTCTGGCTTCCGCCGTAAACAAACGCTTTGCAAAAGCCACCAGGGACCTCTAACGAACACACCGGTGGCCACCCATGTTGAAACGTATCCTTCATGGAATTGGAATCGGCATCGCCGCCACCATGCTGGCAATGGCCCTATGGCAGGGTGATGCACTCACTCATTGGGAAGCCAGGACCTGGGATATACGCGCTTCTTTCTTTTCCAAGCCCGGCCCCGCCACCGACCAGATCCGCCTCATCTTCCTCGACCAATATAGCCTGGACTGGGGCAAGAAACGCGGATGGAACTGGCCTTGGCCCCGAGAGGTCTACGGAGCCATCCTGGACTTCTGCCGTCGCGGCAACGCCAAGGCCGTGGCCTTCGATGTCATTTACAGCGAACCATCAAGTTGGGGCGTGCCTGACGATATCGCCTTCGGCGAAGCCGTTCAGCGCTCAAGTAATTTCGTCGGTGCCGTCTTTGTCGCCCGCAACTCTGGCGGAGAAACCAACTGGCCGCCCTCCATCCCCACTCCCGCTATCACCCTGAACTCTACCCACCCCAAGACCACCAACCTCTACCACCTACCCCGCGCCGTCTTCCCCATCCCCGAAATGGCAACCCATGCCGCCCTCCTCGCTACCGTCTTCGGCAACCCGGATTCCGATGGCATCTACCGCCGCATGAAGCCATTCAGCCTCTTCAATGCTCAGGTCGTCCCCGCCCTCGGATTGGGCGCCGCCCTCGTATCACCGTCTAGCCGCCAACTCTTCCTCACCCCGGAATGCTTCGCCATCAACCCTTCACACGGACGCATCCCCCTCGATCATGATGGCAACGTCATCCTCCACTTCCGGGGCCCCTCTCAAACCCACAAGACCGTCAACGTGGCCGCCGTGATCGAATCCGAACTGCTCATGCAGGAAGGCAAGCCGCCGCTCCTCTCTCCTTCCTTCTTCACCAATGCCTACGTCTTCTTCGGCTTCACCGCACCCGGCCTTTATGACCTGCGTTCATCCCCCGTCGATGCCGTCTATCCCGGCGTCGAACTCCATGCCACCTTCCTGGACAACCTCCTCGCCGCCGACTTCATGCGCGACACCCCCCCCGCATGGGTCTTCCTTCTGACCCTGCTTCTCGCCATCATCGGGGCTGTCGCCGTCAGGCTTGGCCGGGCCGCCTGGCAAAACGTCATCGCCTTCGCCGTCCTCCTCCCTGTCCCGGTCCTGCTGGGTCTTTTGGCCTACACCAACGGCCAATGGCTCCCCATCGTCGTCCAATACACCGCTCTCGCCCCTGCTCTCGTCGCCACCCTCGCCGTCAACTTCGCCACCGAGGGCCGCCAAAAACGCTTCATCAAGGGCGCTTTTAAACAATATCTTTCGCCCGTTGTCATCGAGGAACTTGTCCAACATCCCGAACGCCTGAAACTTGGCGGGGAAACCCGCGAACTCTCCCTCTTCTTCTCCGATGTCAAGGGCTTCACCGGCCTCTCGGAACACCTCACCCCTCAACAACTGACCACCCTGTTGAACGATTACCTCACCGCCATGACCGATGTCATCTACGCCAACGGCGGCACCGTGGATAAATACGAAGGCGACGCCATCATCGCCTTCTGGAATGCACCCCTGCCCCAGGCCGATCATGCCATCCGCGCTGTCCGCGCCGCCATCGAGTGCCAACACCGGCTGGCTGAACTGAACCCAACCTTCAATGCACAGGTCGGAACCGATTTAACCCAACGCATCGGCATCAACAGCGGCCCGGTGGTCGTTGGCAATATGGGCTCTCGCCAACGATTCAACTACACCTTCCTGGGTGACGCCGGAAACCTCGCCTCGCGCCTGGAAGGCATCAATAAACAGTTCGGCACATCGATCCTCATCTCGGAGGCCACACGCCGCCAGTTGGACGGCAGCATGGCCGCCCGCGAACTCGGACTTGTCCGGGTGGTCGGCCGGCGCGAACCGGTCCGTGTCTTCGAACCCCTGCTCCCCAATCAGGCGAACGAGCGCAAAGACCTTCTCTTCTCCTTCGCCAGCGCCCTTGCCTCCTTCTACGCAGGAGACATCCCCGCCGCCCTGAAAACATTTGAGAGCATGGAACCAAGCGACCCGCCCGCCGCCGCCTACGCCCGCCGCTGCCGCGAGATCGCCAACCGCCCCATGGACAAGTGGGATGGAATCTGGATAATGACAGAAAAGTGAGGCCCGACCATGACAACACGCAAAGTAAAGAGTTTAACGCTTCTAGGCCACAGCACCACCCGGTATCCTGATTCACCCGACAAGGCACGTCTGGAGTCCTTCCCCAATCGCTACCCTAATCGAAGTTACCGGGTCCGCTTTGACTGCCCCGAATTCACCAGCCGGTGCCCCATTACCGATCAACCAGACTTCGGCAACATTTCAATTGAATACATTCCCGGCAAATTGTGCCTGGAAAGCAAGGCCCTGAAGCTCTATCTGTTTTCCTTCCGGAACCACAACACGTTCCACGAGGAAGTTGTCAACCGGGTACTGGATGATATTGTCAACGCCATCCATCCTCGCGAGATCACGGTAAAAGGAGTCTTCAACCCCCGGGGCGGAATCGCCATCACCGCTGAAGCGCACTGGCCGGAATAGGCACTCCCTTCAACTCCGGAACCAAGACAAAAGGCGGCAAGTCCAGCGCCACCTCCTCTTTGCTTCGAACCTCACGCGTGCCTGCCGCCCTTGCAGCGGCAGGCACGCGGACATCACCAGCTTACTTCACCAACGACAGCTTCTCCTTGATCCTGGAAACCAGGAGTTTTTCCAATTCCGGATCCTTGCCCACCTGCTCGGCGGCCGCTTCGCGCCCCTGACCAAGCTGGTTGCCGTCAAACGATAGCCACGACCCACGCTTCTCAATCAGGCCATGCTCGATGGCACAATCCACCACCGACCCCGCCCACCAGATGCCGCGCGCAAACAGGATGTCGAACTCCGATTCAACAAACGGCGCCGCCACCTTGTTTTTAACAACCTTCACACGCGTCCGGTTGCCTACCACCTTGCCCGCCGCATCCTTGATCGCCGTGATCCTGCGGATGTCCAGACGAACCGAGGCATAGAATTTCAAGGCGCGTCCGCCAGGCGTCGTCTCCGGGTTCCCAAACATAACCCCGATCTTCTCGCGAATCTGGTTGGTAAAAATGCACAGCGTCTTCGACGTCGAAATCGCCGCCGTCAACTTCCGCAGAGCCTGCGACATCAACCGCGCCTGCAATCCAACGTGCGCATCACCCATCTCGCCATCCAGTTCCGCGCGCGGCGCCAACGCCGCCACTGAATCCAGCACCACGACATCCAGCGCATTACTGCGCACCAGCGTCTCACAAATGCTCAGGGCCTCTTCTCCGGACGTGGGCTGCGAGACCAGCAAATCATCCAGATTAACTCCGATTTTCTTGGCATACATGGGGTCCATGGCGTGTTCGGTATCGATAAACGCCGCCAATCCGCCATTCTTCTGGGCGTTGGCAATCACATGCAATGTCAACGTCGTTTTCCCCGAAGACTCCGGCCCAAATATCTCAACGACTCGCCCGCGTGGCAGCCCACCCACTCCAAGCGCCATATCCAACGAAAGCGCACCTGTCGAAATAACCGCCACTTCCTTGTTCCCCTCGGCCTCCCCTAGTCGCATGATGGCGCCATCGCCGAACTCTTTTTGAATCTGCGCCATCACCGCGCTCAAAGCGGATGAAGAACTCGTTTCGCTACCTTTGGTTGCTTTGCTCATTTTTCGCTATCTTCCTTTCGCCGACCCATCAGGCCGTCTTCCTATACCCGCGGGGATGTGCTTGATGCCACGCCCACGCACTTTCCACAATGGACTTCAAATTCGAATGGACTGGCGTCCAGCCCAGAACCGTCTTCGCGCGTTCCGCCGCCGCCACCAACCGGTCCGGATCTCCGGGCCGCCGCGGCGAAACCGCTTCCGGCACCGCATGCCCCGTAACCTGACGAACCACATCAATCACTTCCCGGACCGAAAATCCCGTTCCCGTCCCAAGGTTAAATGCCCCCGTATGAGTCCCGGTCAGCGCCAGAATGTGCGCGCGCCCAAGATCAACAATATGAATATAGTCGCGGATACAGGTCCCGTCCGGCGTATTGTAATCGTTGCCAAATACCTTCACGCACGGCATCTGCCCAAGCGCCACTTTGAGCACATTGGGAATCAGGTGCGTCTCCGGCTCGTGATCCTCACCGAACGTTTGCGTCGCCCCGGATGCATTGAAGTAGCGCAGGAAAACCGGCTTGATACCGTGAATCTGCTGATACCAACCAAGCACCTTTTCATACATGAGCTTGGACTCTCCATACGGATTTACTGGCCTCTGCGGCGTCTCTTCGGTAATCGGTATGCGATCCGGATACCCATAGGTGGCACATGTTGACGAAAAAACAATTTTCGGGACCCCCGCCTTGACCATGGCAGCCGCCAGATTGACACCGCCTGTCACGTTGTTGGCAAAGTAAAGCCCGGGATCCTGCATGGATTCGCCCACTAATGCATACGCCGCAAAATGCATGACCGCATCCGGCTTGGCGTCCAGCATGGCTTTTTCAACCTGCCCGGCGTTCCGCAGATCACCCACCACCAGGCTCGCCCGTTTATCCACCGCATCGCGGTGCCCGCGTTCCAGATTGTCAAAAACCAGAACATCGTGCCCGGCGTTCAACAATAACTCCGTTGTCACACTCCCAATGTAGCCCGCTCCACCGGTTACAAACACCTTCACGCTTTTTCCTCCAGCGTTTTCAAGCGCAGATCAATGTCCCCAACACGCTTCTTCAACTCCGGCAGGCGCATCAGATGGGCATGGGCTTTCCGCGCCTCATCATGCGGCATCGCCGGATATCCGGATACAAAGGTCGCCGGGGGAACATCCTTGAGGACTCCCGCCTGGCCACCCACCACGGAATCATTACCGATCTTCAGGTGCCCCGCCATTCCAGCCTGGCCACCCATTTGCACACGGGCCCCGATATGCGAACTGCCCGCAATCCCGACCTGGGCCGCAATAGCCGTATCATCACCAATCGTCACGTTGTGTGCCACCTGCACCAGATTATCAATCTTTACCCCGTTGCCGATCCGGGTCACACCAAATCGCGCCCGGTCAATGGTCGTGTTAGCCCCGATTTCAACATCATCACCAACCTCCACCACCCCCACCTGCGGAACCTTCTTCCAATGCCCCGCCTCCTTGACATACCCGAATCCGTCACTGCCAATAACCGCCCCATTGTGCACGATCACACGGCTGCCAACACGCGTATGCTCCCGCAAACTAACCATGGGATAAAAGCGACAATCAGCACCCACTTCACACTCATGTCCGACATAACATGCCGCCACCAATACCGTCCGGTCTCCAATGGTGGCTCCACTCTCAATCACACAATGCGGGCCAATATGAACATCGCGCCCCAGCCGCACTCCCTCAGCAACAATCGCCGTCGCATGTATCCCCGGCCTGAACTGGACCGGCGGGCGAGCCAGCCATCCTGCCGCCTGCGCAAAGGCCGCGTCCGCATTCTTAACGCGGATTAACACCGCCGCGCTCTCTCCTTGCCAGGACTCATTCACAAGGACAGCCGTGGCTTTCGTGGTTTTCACCGCCACCGCATAACGCGGATTACTCAGGAAACTCAAATCGCCCGCCACGGCCTGATCCAGTGCCGCCACGCCCTTGACCTCAAGCGATCCATCCCCTTCCACAACCCCGCCAAGCCGGCGCGCCAATTCTTGAACCGCCAACGGCATGTCCGTTACTCCTTGCCTTCTTTTCTGCCCGCATTCAACAGACGAATCACTTCATCCGTTATATCCATTGCCGGATCCGCAAAAAGAACCGGCTCCAATCCGTTCGCCAGCATCCCTCCCGACTCCAGCACAATCGTATAGCCCCCCTTGTTGGCACAGGCTTGGGCGGCAGCTTTGACGGCTTTGGCCAACTCGGAATGAATCTTTCTCCCCTCGCCCTCAATCTGCTTCTTCCGCGACGCCGCCTTGTCACGGATCGTACTCTCATACTCGATCACTTCCGTTAGCTTTTCCTCGGCCTGCTCACGCTTCTTGTCGCGAGCCTCATCCGTCAGCATCTTGTTCTGCGCTTCCGCCCGCAACGCCTCAAATTCCTGCTTGATCTTCCGGTGCTCAGCCAGCAGCTTGTCACGCTCCGCCGAAAAATCATCCAACTGCTGCTGGATATGCGTATCCGCCAGTTCCGTCTTGTAATACTCCTTCAGCACACGGCTCCCATTCACAACCGCAATCCTGGTTTCACCGGCTGACCCCGCTACCGCCATGAACCCCATAGCCACCACCATCATGTTTAAACGCATCTTCACACAAACCTCCCGCTTTCCTTCTCGCTAGACCGTCAAAACCCGTAACCAATCCAAAAACTGATATTCTCCGTCTTCGCCCGCGGATCGTCCTGCATCACCGGCCACGCATAATCGAACCGGATCGGGAACCCCGGAATATCAAGCCGCAGTCCCACACCCGCTCCCGCCGACAAACTCCCGAAATCAAAATCATAGGGATCAAAAGCCACATTCCCGATGTCATAAAACCCCGCCAACCGGAATTTGGGAATGCCAACCGGCATCGAATACTCCGCACTCCCCACCATCAACGTCTGCCCGCCGCACGGACGAAGCTCTCCACTCCCGTCGGCCCGCTCGGCAATCGGCCCCACCCACCGGTAACGGAATCCGCGCACCGTACGGGCACCCCCGGCAAATTGCCGCTCGGACAACGGAACCTGCTCGTCACGGCCCTCCCCCCACGTATCCACCACCTCGGCCCGCCCGCGTACACTCAAGACATGCCCCCACCATAACGGAAAGTGAATCGCACTCCCAAACTCAAGCCCATAGAGGTCTGTATCAAACCCCAGTGGCCCGCCCATCAGCGTGCCCGTAAATGAAGTTCGGCTCCCGCGTGTCGGCACAAAGAAATTGTCACGGGTGTCACGGGTCCACGTCGCGCTCACCGAACTTTCAATGCTCTTGGGTTCCGCAAAGTAAAACTCCGTTTTCTCCCCGTCGTCCTGCACAACCACATAGGCATTGGTGTCGTCCACATTCTTGATCTCGACACTTTCCAGCCGGTACTTCAGGTCAAGTCGGTTCGGGCCAGCCAACGGAACCCCCAACCCCACCGCCGAACCCAGACGCTGGACATCATAATCGGTGTTGTTGTGCCGCTGGCTGTATAGGTCAAGACTCAGCGACAATTGCCGGTCAAGGAACCAGGGCTCCACGAAGGACAACGTATAGTCTTCCCTTGTTGATCCCACTTCGGCGCGAAGCTTGGCTTTCTGGCCACCCCCCACCGGCGGCCAATGGCCAATGTCAAAATTCCCCTGGCTGACCTCGACAAACCCTACCAGCTTGTCAATGCTTGAGAACCCTGCCCCCGCCATGAACTGGCCCGTCGGTTTCTCCTCCACCGAGAAAACCAGATCACTCCGCCCCTTTGCCAGCGTCGGCTCGTCCGTCGCGTTCACATTTTCAAAATAATTCAAATTCCGCAGCTTGTTCTCGCTCTGGCGCACTTTGACGCCATCATAACGCTGCCCCGGATAGACCTGCAATTCACGACGGATCACCTTGTCTTTCGTGGTGCTGTTCCCGCGAATCAGCACATTGCGGATATGCGTCAGCTCCCCCTCGGTCACCGTAAAGCGGACATCCACATCCCCTTCCTTCTCCCGTAAATCCAACCGGTAGGCAGCCACGGTTCCCATGTAGCCCCGGCTTTCATAATAATCCCGGATAAAATTGGCCGCCTTGGCAATCTGGCCGTCGGAGGCCACATCGCCGATCTTTAACCCGCACCCTCCTAGCAATGCAGACTCAGGATACAGTTTGGCCCCGACAACCACCATTCGGGACACCCGGTAAACCCCGCCTTCCCGAACCGGGATCGTCACTTCAAATTTCCCCACGGAAACTTCATTGATGTCCGGCTTTCCGATCTCTACATCCAGATACCCGCGATCCTTGTAGATGCCGCGGATACGTTCACACCCGGCGCGCAGTTCCTCCATGTCGTACGGCATGCTACGGAACCACCCGAGCGGATTATACCAGGCAGGAATTTCCATCGCCTCTCGCAGGTCGGAAACACCCACCGCTTTGTTCCCCGTAAACCGGAACTTGCGCACACGCCGTTGGTCACCTTCACGGATACTGACACTCAACGTCGCCAGCCCCGCTTCCTTATCCGTCACTTTCAAGGTCCAATTGACCGCCACAAACGCATACAAATCCTTACGATAGGCCTCCTTCAAGGCCACCACGCGCGCCGCCACCGAAGGATCATCCAGGAAATCACCCGGCTTGAATCCAATCAGGTCAATCACCTTGGTCACACTCAAATGCTCGGCGCCTGTGACCCGGACCGGCTGCGTCAGCTTGTACTTCATCCGCACCGCATAGGCCAGCGCAACCCCGTTCGAAACCGATTCAACCTCCGCCTTGACATCCGAGAAACGTCCCGAAGCCAGAAGTACACGCACGTCGCTGGCAAGCACCCCGCGATCAAGCTCCTGTCCTTCCCGCGCCGTCACGTAACTACGAACCATGCCGTCATCCACCCGCGTCTCCCCAAGGGACCGTATACTCACCTTGCGAATGACTTCTGCGCTCAGGATGCCGGCATAGCTCATCACGATTAGAAAAACAATTCCACCGCTTCGCTTCATCACGGCCGCTCCTCTTGTAAATACGACGGTTGTATCGCCGGCTCATCCACCCCGTGTTGAACCGCATCACGAAACCGGGTGTACTCCGCCATGAATTCCAACCGGATGTCATCATTCGTCGGACCATTACGATTCTTGGCCACATCCATAATCGCCAGCGTTTCGTTGTCATGTTCCGGATGGGTGGCAATCCGCGAGGGACGCTGCAGGAACATCACAATATCCGCATCCTGCTCAATCGAGCCGGAATCCCGCAAATCCGACAACTTGGGCTTCTCCGTCTTGTCCCGCTGCTCAGCCGCCCGGCTTAACTGGCTCAGCACCAGCACGGGAATATTCAACTCCTTGGCCATCCCCTTAAGCCCGGCGGAAACCATGGAAATTTCAACCTGCCGGCTCTGGCGGCTGTATTCCGGAGCCCGCAACAACTGGAGATAATCCACCACAATCAGTTGAACATCATGCTTGCTCTTCATCCGGCGCGCACGGGCCCGGATCTCGTTGATCTCCAGCCCGGCGGTGTCATCCAGAAAAATCGGAGCCGACACCAGCGCATCCGCCGCATTGATCAACTTGTTGTGGTTCACCTTGCTCAGGAAACCATCCCCCAGCCTCTGCATGGAGACTTCGCCCCGGCTGCAGATCATGCGTTTCACCAGATCCACGCATGACATTTCAAGACTGAACACCCCGACCGGCCTCGGCTTGTTCTCCGGATCACCACGCCCCAACGCCACATTTTCCACAATATTCATCGCCAGCGAGGTCTTCCCCATCGAGGGTCGCGCCGCCAGAATGATCATGTTGCTGGGTTTCAATCCCTCAATGCAGCGGTCGATGTCCTTGTACCCGGTCGACAACCCCATCATGCCCTTGTGCCCCGTATCAAGCATCCTCACGATCTCATTAACAAGGTCATCCCAGGGACGCATCTGGCCGTGCTGGTGCACCGTGATGTCAAAAAATGCCTGCTCCGCCGAACTCAACACCACTTGGGCGTCGGCATCGGATTGGTAGCAGTCCTTTTCAATCTCACGCGAGGTGTCGATGACCCTGCGCAACAAATACCGGTCGCGAACAATATCGATGTAGTATTCCGCGTGCGCGGATGTAGGAGTGGCGTCCACAATCCGGTTCAGCGCTGTCGGCCCGCCAAGACGGTCCAGCAGACCGGCACCCTTGAGGCGCTCATTGACGGTAAGCAGATCGATGGGGCGCCCTTCCCGCGACATGCCCAGGAGAACCTCGTAAATGGCCCTGTGCGCGGGAATATAAAACGATTCGGGGACCAACTGCCGCTCAATGCAAAGGTCCATCACCTTTTCCGCATCGAGCAGCACGGCCCCCAAAACGCCCCTTTCGGCTTCCTCGCTATGCGGAGGTACGCGTTCCAGCCGCGCGACCGCCGCCGTCGAGAGAGGGGCTTCATTAGCCATGTGACTATTCCTGAACAACCCAGACTTTAATCAGGGCCTCGACATCCGCGTAAACCTTGACCTTCACCTCAAAGACACCCAGTTCCTTGATCGGCGCCTCAAGCTGCACCGCGTGCTTGTCGATCTCAAACCCCTGAGCCTCAAGCACCTTGACAATATCCGCGCTGGTGACCGAGCCAAAAATCTTCTCGCCCTCGCCAACCTTCACGGGAATCGTGCAGGAAGCCTTTTCAATTTTCGCGGCCAAGGCCAGGGCCTTTTCCCGCCCGGCCTTCCGCTCCACTTCACGCTGCTGCTGCAGTTTCGCCAACCGCCGCCGAGTCGCCTCGGTAACCGCCGCCGCCAGCTTCTTGGGAATCAGAAAATTCCGGGCATACCCTTCGCTCACGCGAACAACCTGCCCCTCGGATCCAAGATCCTTCACGTCCTGCATCAAAATTACTTCGAATGCCATCGCTCTTCCTCCATTATTAACAGGAGCTCTCGCGGAGCACCCTCTGTTCATTGCCTCCCCGCCACCGGGCCGGTCGGCCGATTTGCCGCGCCACTCTCAACCGCAGACTAGCGCAACAACCCCATCACTCGCGCACGACGAATCGCCCGCGCGATCGACCGCTGCAGCTGAGGAGTCGCCCCCGTCAAACGGGATGGCAAAATCTTGCCCTGCTCGGACATGAACTTCCGCAACAGCTCGTAATCACGCGGATCAATCGACTTGATCTGTTCCACCTGCGGCACCCGCCGCTTCGACACCATTCCTGTGCTTTCTCGAGTCGCCATAACTTTCGTTCCTTTTCCTTAAAACGGCAAATTGTCCTCATCCCCGCCATCCGCCGGCGGTGGCTCCACTGGAGCTTCCTCACGCCCACCGGCGCGTGCCGGCGACGCCGTCACAGGCTCAGCGCCATCGCTGTATTCCGCCCGCTTCGGAGCCCCCATGAACTGAACCCGATCCGCCACCACGCGCAACCGGTTGTGCTTCTGTCCATCCTTCTCCCACTCCTCGTAGTTCAGTCGGCCTTCCACGAAAAGCGACGATCCCTTGCCCAAATACTGCCCACACGTTTCCGCCTGCCGACCCCAGACCACAACACTCACAAAACAGGTTTCTTCCCGCTCCTCGCCACTCGCTGTCTTATATTTCCGGCTGATCGCCATGCGAAGATCACCAACCGCTTTCCCAGAAGGCAGGTAACGCACTTCCGGATCCCGCGTCAGATTCCCGATCAAAAAGACTCGATTGAGGCTGGCCATGAATCCAATCCATTAATAACGGTTTTCCGACGAACGCTCCTGCCGGGCTGGCGTGGCACTGCTCACCGGCGCAGGCTGCGCCGCCAGTTCATCACTCAACCGGACAATCTGGCATCGGAACAGATCTTCGTTCAAATGATACCGCGCCGTCAACGCCGCCACTTTGGACGGATCCATCCGGAAGGTCACCGCCACATAGGCGCCCGATTCCTTCTTCTGCATCGTACGGGCAAACGGACGGCGTCCCATGTCACGCGTTCCCATGATCTTCCCGCCCATCTTCTCGATCTCTCCGGTCACATAACCGGTCATCTCCGCAACGCGCTCATCACGCACCGACTCACTAAAAATAAACATTCCATCGTATATATTCATACCTTGCCTCCTGACAACGTTTCTCCCTCTTCGCCGGCGACCGTGCGCCGCACATTGAACCGGTTCATCGCCGCGTCCATTCCCTGCTCCACGAAGCACAACACCGCCTCGGTCGCTTCTTCCACAACACCCTTCACCACATCAAGTTCATCCCGGCCAAAAGCCGTCAACACATGCCGGACCAACTCTCCACCCCGTTCCCGTCGCCCGATGCCCACCCGTAAACGGGAAAACTCAGTCCCTCCCAGAACACCCGCAATCGACTCCATCCCCCGATGCCCGGCACTCCCCCCCTGCTTCCTCAACCGCAGGCTGCCCAGCGGAAGATCCGCATCATCCACCACCACCAGCAAATCCGCCAGCGTCAATTTACGGTACGCCAACACCGCACCCACCGCTCGCCCGCTGTTGTTCATGAAGGTCTGCGGCTCCACCAGCAACAACTCTTCACCCCCATAAACCGCTCCGGCCAGCCGCGACTCAAACTTCGAACTCGCCCGTAAGGCGGCTTCCAATCGCACCGCCAGCCGATCCACCACCATAAACCCGACATTATGCGGCGTCCGCGCGTACTCGTCGCCAGGGTTGCCAAGACCAACAATAACTTTCACAGATGCAACCCCGGAATGAAAACCACGTCAACGAGCCGATCGCGCGTTCACGCCCCTTATTTCTTCTTCGGCTCCTTCTTCGCGGCGTCCTTCTTCGGCTCTTCCTTGGGAGCCCCTTCTGCCGCTTCGCCTTCTTCCTTCTTCTTGCCGATAACCTCAGGCTGGGCCGCTTCCGCCTCTGCCCCCGGCACCACTTCCGCTACCGCTTCCTCGCGAGGCGCCACCACCGTGGCCACCGCCACGTCGCCACTCGTCAACAGCGTGAACTTGGCATCCAATTTCAAATCCCTCACCATCAACGTCTGCCCCAGCGCAAGACCCGACACGTCCACATCAAAGGATTCAATCAGATCACCCGGCAAACACTCAACGGACAGATCACGCAACACCTGCTCCAGAATACCACTCTGCTGCGAAACCCCAACGGGCTCGCCCTTCAGGGTAATCGGGATCGTCACACGCATCTTGCGCGTCATCGACACCTCGACAAAATCCGCATGCAGAACGCCACCCATCACCGCTTCATGCTGCACTTCCCGTAACAACGCCTTCACCACCTCGTCGTTGTCAATGCTCAGGTCCACAATCAGGTTTTCACTGGTGTGATGCTTCAACATCGTATCGAAGGCACGCCGGTTGATCTGGATGGACCGGGACCCCTTCTCTCCGTAGACGACCGCAGGAAGCCATCCGGCACGCCGCAACACTTTTGAGGCGGAAGACCCGCTCACTTCACGCTTACTCGCCGACAATTTGATTTCCTTCGCCATACTCTGTAGTCCTTCCCTTTTCTAAATCTTGAACAACGACGACACCGACTGGTTGTCATGGATCCTCAGAATCGCCTCCCCGAGCAATCCCGCCACCGACAGCACCGTCACCTTGACGTTGTCGTTTTTCTTCCGGATCGGCACCGTATCGGTCACCACCAATTCCCCGATCTCCGACCCCTGCAACCGCTCGAATCCCATATCCGTCAACACGGCATGCGTCACGGCCGCATAAATATTCTCGGCTCCATTCTTCTTCAGAATCGCGGCCGCCGTCGTCAGGGTTCCTGCCGTTGTACAAAGATCGTCCACCAGCACACAATTGCAACCCCGCACATCCCCGACCATCGTCAACGCCTCGACATCACATGGCCCCTTGCGCTGCTTGGCCACCAAGGCCAACCCCGCATTCAGCATCTCCGAATAACCATGCGCCATCTTCAAGCCACCCGTATCCGGCGACACCACCACCAGATTCTTGAGCTCCTTTTCGATCAGGTATTTCCCGATCACCGGCGATGCGTACAAATGATCCACGGGAATATCAAAAAAGCCCTGCAATTGCTGCGCATGCAAATCCACCGTCAGCAACCGGTTCGTCCCCGCCGCCACCATGAGATTCGCCACCAGCTTGGCCGTAATCGGCACCCGGGGCTGATCCTTGCGATCCTGCCTCGCGTAACCATAAAATGGAACCACAGCCGTAATCCGCGCCGCCGAGGCCCGGCGCAACGCGTCGATCATGATGAGCAATTCCATCAGGCTCTCGTTCGGAGGCGAACACGTGGGCTGCACTACAAATACATCCTTGCCTCGGACATTCTCCAAAATCTTCACCCACGTTTCCCCATCGGGAAAACGGCTGATCAGCGCTTTGCCCAGCGGAATGCCAAGACAATCGGCTATACGCTGCGCCAGCTCCGGATTGGCTGATCCTGTGAAAATTCTCATTCGCTGCTCTTTCCCAAATGTCCTACTCAAACTGGTTGCCCGACTAGGACTCGAACCTAGACTCTAGCCTCCAAAGGGCCGTGTGCTACCATTACACCATCGGGCAACACCTGCGCCACCCGGGTCCATAACCACGCCCCCGTCTCGCGACGCATGCACTCCTCTACCGCCAAGGCATGCGCTTGACTACCCGCCATGGCAAAAACCGATGCGCCGCTGCCCGACAACAATACACCCAAGGCCCCCGCCGCTTTAAGCCTTTCGGCCAACAGGCCAAGGAGCGGATATTTCCTGAATACCGTCTCCTCAAGCGAGTTTCGCAAGCACGCGGATGCCAAGGTTATGTCGCCTTTCTCCAGCGCAAAAGCAGCCTTATTAAAGATTTCCTCAAAAGAAGTCAATCCTGTTCTGTATCGGGCGTAAACATCCCGCGTCGGAACACTAAACCCGGGATTTACCACCACCAGCCACCACGCCTGCCCGGCCGGCCACCGACACGCCAGCGGGGTCACCCGCTCACCACGGCCTTCCATCCGTACCGCTTTCCCTGCCACCATCGCCGGAATATCCGACCCCAATCGCGCCCCCAGAGCCATCAACGCCTCCATCGGCAACCCGGCCCCCCATAACCGGTTTAATCCCACCAGAACCGCCGCCGCATCCGCACTGCCCCCGCCTAACCCCCCACCAATGGGAATCGCCTTCCGAATCTTAATCCTGGCCCCTTTCGCCAACCCCGTCTTTCCCTGCAACAATTTGGCCGCCCGCATCGCCAGATTGTTGTCCGACTCCGGCAACATCACCGCATTCCCGTCCGGTAGCCCCCCCTCTTCGCAAACCACTTCCAACCCCGGAGCCTCACAAAGCGTCACTTCATCACAAAGGGATACGGGCACCACAAGACTTCGAAGATCATGATATCCATCCGGCCGCTTGCCAAGAACCTCAAGAAATAGGTTCACCTTGGCAGGAGCTGAAATCTGAATGGTCTCGTTTCCCTTCATCTTAAAACTTGATCGGCGCAAACACCGGATACGCGGACAGCTTTTCCCGACCATGCAGAAATCCCAACTCAATCACAAAATCAATCGCTTCCACCTTGCCTCCCGCCCTCTCGATCAACCGCGCCGAGGCCAATGCCGTCCCGCCCGTCGCCAGAAGATCATCCATCAGCAATACCTTCTCTCCCGCCTCAAAGGCATCCGTATGCACCGCCAGTGTCGCCGAGCCATATTCCAAATCATAACTTTCCTCATGGCAGGTATAAGGGAGTTTCCCCTTCTTCCGGATTGGCACCACCCCGGCCTTCAGCCGATAGGCCACCGCCGCACCAAAAATAAACCCGCGCGCATCAATCGCCGCCACCTTGGTAATCCCTTTGCCGCGATGCCGCTTCACAAAGATATCCACTGCCGCCTTGAACAGAGCAGCGTCCTTCAAGATCGGCGTAATATCCTTGAAGAGAATCCCCGGCTTCGGAAAATCCGGAACATCACGAATCGCCGCCTTCAACTTCCGTATGCTCATATCAGGACCTCCCTGTTGATTTTCACCTTTTTCATAATTCATCCTTCCCCTATTCCACAATCATCGTCTTCGGCAACACCTTCCGAACCCTCAGCACTTCCTCGCGGGACAACATATTACCATTCACCGTCAACACCTTGAGCGACGCCAGCTTGCCCATCGACGCCGGCAACGTCGTCAACCGGTTCCCCGCCAGGCTGAGCGATTCCAGTTTGCTCAACTCGCAAATCGAATCCGGCAGGACAGAAAGTCGGTTCCGGTCCAGCGACAGGGACTTCAGCGCGGCCAACCCGCCAATCGTCACCGGCAACTCCCTCAGCAGATTGTCATCGAGTTGCAACAGTTCCAACGACGACAGCAACCCGATCGATCCCGGCAGCGATGTCAACCGGTTACGCCCCAGACTCAACACCTTCAACTTCTGCGCCGCCCCAATTTCATCCGGTAACGCACTTAACTGGTTATCGTCCATGGCCAGCATTTCCAGCCCTTCCGCCCGGCATAATGCCGGCGGCATCGTGACAAGACGGCACCCGATCAAACTCAGCCTCCGTAATTGCTTCAGCGACAGCACTTCGTCACCCAGCACAATCGAGGCGTTATCATCCAGATACAATTCCTGCACCGTCTCCACAGCCAGCGCTTCCTTCGGCAAAGCAGAAAGATGCTTCCCCTTCAGGTTAAGTTGACTCAACCCTTCGGCATATCGCACCCGTGGCACCGCCTTCTCACGAACGGGCATCACCACCGGCACATCCCGTGGCGGAGTCCAACACCCGGCTCCCATCACCACCATCATTCCACTCACACACCCACTGATAATCGATTTCTTCATCTCAACCTCTCCCATTCATAATTCATCCCTCATTATTTACCCCCCCATTAACCATTCCCCATTAACCATTCCCCATCCCCCACGTCTCACGCTTCACGTCTCACGTCTCCCCCTGCCCCCCTCCCCGGCTCATCCCGAATCACCGTATCCCGCCCCTGCCCGTCATCCCGCTCCACATGATCCAGCGTATAATGCAACCCCCGGCTCTCTTTCCTCAATTGCGCAGAACGAATTATCAGTTCCGCCACATCCGCGATATTCCGCAGCTCCAGAATGTCCGGCGTTACGAGGTAATCCAGATAATACTGACGTATTTCCCGTCGCAAATTGCTAACCCGCCGCGCCGCCCGCTCCAACCGCTTATCCGACCGGACAATCCCCACATAATCCCACATGCATGTCCGCACCTCGTTCCAGTTATGCTCCAGCACAATGCTCTCGTCACTCGGCACCGCCGCCCCATATTCCCATTCCGGCACCGCCACACGACTCACATCAAACCGCGACGCTTCCGCCAGATGATCCGCCAGCTTGGCCGCACATACCAGCGCCTCCAATAACGAATTGCTCGCCAACCGATTCGCCCCATGCAACCCTGTACACGACACCTCGCCGCACGCATACAACCCTTCCATCGCCGTCCGCCCATCCACCGTCGCCTCAACGCCACCACAAAAATAATGCGCCGCCGGAACCACCGGTATCAGATCCCGCGCCATGTCAATCCCCAGCGACAGACACTTGGCATAAATGTTGGGAAAGCGATTAATCAGGAAATCAGCCGTATGATGCCGGATGTCCAGAAACACGCACGCCGCCCCGCTAAGCTTCATCTCATGGTCAATGGCCCTCGCCACAATATCCCGCGGCGCCAGGGGCCCCCGCGAATCATAGCGCTCCATGAACGGCTTGCCCTCGGCATCCACCAGGACCGCCCCTTCACCACGGACCGCCTCGCTAATCAAAAATGATTTGGCCTTGGGATGATACAGGCAGGTCGGATGAAACTGGATAAACTCCATATTCTTGATCGGAAGTCCCGCGCGCCACGCCATGGCCACCCCATCCCCCGTCGCAATATCAGGATTGCTGGTGTACAGATACACCTTGCCCCCACCCCCCGTCGCCAAGACCGTCGCCGATGCCCGCACGGCAAAAATCTCGCCACTGTTCTCATCCAGCGCATAAACACCCACACACCGATTATCCGCCGGCTTCGCCACCGGCTCACCATGCCGCACCGCCCGATCCGCCAGCCAGCCGGTCGTGATCAGGTCAATCACCATACAGTGATCCAGGATGCGGACATTCCCTGTCGAATGCGCCTGTGCCAGCAACACTTTCTCCACCGCCTGCCCCGTGATATCCCCGGCATGCAGGACCCGGCGCTGCGAATGGCCACCCTCACGCCCAAGATCATACGTGCGCCCCCCCTTGCCATCGCCCCCCGAAAAATGCAACCCGAACCGCTCAAGCTCGGCAATCCGTTCCGGCCCGTTGCTCACGATCTCCCGCACCACCCCCTCATCACATAGTCCGGCTCCGGCCACCAGCGTATCGCTCACATGCTGTTCAAAACTATCATCCGACGCCATCACACAGGCAATCCCGCCCTGCGCATAATTCGTGTTACTCTCCGCCCGGTCCTTCTTGGTAAGGACGAGAACTTTCCCGCGTCGGGAAAGATGCAATGCCGACATAAGCCCGGCAATGCCCGTCCCCAGAACAAGATAATCGCAATCAAGTACTCTCATAGCGCTCATTCGGGGGATGATGGCATCATGCCCGCCCCCATTCAATATCGGAATCCACCCTCCCTGTTTTTGTTTGTCGCCTTGGCGCAGGAGGGAAGCCTGCCGCCACATCCTATGGACTCAGGCGATCACGATATTTTATAGACAGGTCAAGCTGCATCAGGGGCTTCCCTTTACTGACACTCCCCCCTCTTGACACAACTCCCTCTCTCCGTCATCGTGTGCCTTGTTTCCATCAAGCGGAGCTTTACTTATGTCATTGATTCTTCATCTTAAACCGGGCCGCGATATCCCCATCACCCGCGGCCATCCCTGGATCATGTCCGGCGCCATCGCCAGAATCGAAGGCTCTCATCAGGAAGACGAGGCCACCATCGTCTCCTCATCCGGCGCCTTCCTTGCCCGAGCCACCGTCCACCCCCATTCCGAAATCCGGGCCCGCGTCTTCGATACCCATCCGGATGCCCGCCTCGATGCCGATGGCATCCTCGAACGCCTCACGCTGGCCAAAAACCGCCGCGCCAAATGGATGGCGTCCAGCCTCGCCGGTGCAGAACGCATCGTCTTCTCGGAAAGCGACGGCCTCCCCGGCCTCATTATCGACCGCTACGGCAGCGTCCTCGTCTTTCAGTTGCTGACTGCCCCCTGGGAATCAAGGCGCGATAGCCTCATCTCCGCCCTCGTCTCCCTCTACCAACCCACCACCATCTGGGAACGCTCAGACGTTGATGTCCGCCGCCACGAAAGAATTGAGCCCCGCAAAGGACTCGCCTGGGGCGCCCCCATCACCGCTCCCGTCACCTTTCAGGAAGGCGACTGGACCTTCCTTGCCGACGTGGAAACCGGCCACAAAACCGGATTCTATCTCGATCAGAGCGATAACCGGCGCGCCGTCGCCACGTGGGTGCGCCGCCTTGGGGCCCCCCGTGTCCTGAACGTCTTCGCCTACACGGACACCTTCGGCATCGCCGCCCTGACCAGTGGAGCCTCCTCCGTTCTTTCCATCGACTCCGCCTCCTCCGCCCGCGATGTCGCCATCCAAATGCACGCGATCAACCCGGCCTTCGATCCCGCTCGCCACGAATACCGGCTCGGCGATGCCTTCGATTCCCTCCGCGAACTCCATAACGCCGGAAAGCAATTCGACATGATCATCCTCGATCCACCCCGGCTTGTCCCACGGCAGGACAAAATAAAGCAGGGGCTCCGCGCCTATAAAGATATCAATCTGCAAGCCTGTAAACTTCTCGCTCCGGATGGAGTCCTCTTCAGCTTCTCCTGTAGCGGACTCGTTGATCGCCATCTCTTCGGCAGAGTCATCGAAGGCGCTGCCCGTGACGCCAAGAGACCGATGCAATTCCTCGCGGATCTCGGCCAACCACCCGATCACCCGCGAAAACCCGGGTTCCCTGAGTCAGAGTATCTAAAGGGAGTCATCGCCGGCGTTTAGCACAATACAAGCAGGCCAGCCCTGCGTGGCAGGCGGTTCAAGGCCGAGGCTCCAGTCAGTGCCGATGACCCCTCCCCTTTGCGTTCCTCTGTTTCACGTTTCACGTCTCACGTTTCACACCTCCCCCCCCCTTACTCCTCCCCCGTCTCCACATCAATCTTCTCCAGTTCACACGAGGCCCGCTCCCACCTCTCAAACGTATCCGCCAAATCCACCTGAATCTCACTGAGACGCCGATTAATGGAAGCATAATCAGTACCCGTCCCGGACTTCATCAGCCCCTCGGTCAACGTGTCGCGCTCTCGCTCCAACTCGGCAATCCGCCGCTCCGCATCCTTTATCTTTTTCTCAAGCGGCTTGCGCACCTTACTCATCTCCTGTCGCCGCTCCGCACGCTCACGCCGCAACGCCTTCTTATCCCCGCCCCCTGAATCCTGGGCCCCACATCCTGAACCCTGAACCCTGCACCCTGCACCCTTCCCCCCCTCCTCCCCCTCCATCTTCTCCCGATAGTAATCATACCCGCCCGGAAAGCGCCGAACCACCGGCGGCGACATCGCCAATATCCCCGTGGCGACATGGCGCGTAAACTCAATGTCATGACTAACCAGACAGATCGTCCCCTCATAATCCTGAAGGGCATTTTCCAGCGCCTCTCGCGATGGAATATCCAGATGCGTCGTGGGCTCGTCCAATAACAGAAAGTTGGGCGGATTAAGCAGTAGCCGCACAAAGGCCAGCCGCATCTTCTCTCCACCGCTTAAAACCCCAACCTTCTTCTCAACAGCATCGCCGGAAAAAAAGAAACCACCCAGCGCTCGGCGGACCTCCCGCTCGGAAAGGTGCGGATTGCCCGACTTCGCCGTTTCCAACACCGTCCGGGCGGGATCCATCAACTCCGCAAAATCCTGAGCCTGATAACCCATGACAACATGATTTCCCACATACCGTCGCCCCTCGTTGAGCGGCAACCGCCCCGCCATGGCCCGCAACAAGGTGGTCTTGCCGGTTCCATTCAGGCCAACCAGTCCCAACTTCTCCCCTCGCTCAATCCGCAAATCAAGCCCACGCAGCACCCACGCATCACCATCATAGGTTATCCCCGCCGCCTCAAGTCGTACAATCTCCACACCGCAATGCGGCGGATGCGGAACCTTGATCCTCGGCGCACGCATCACCACCCGGGGAATCTCGACTTCCTCCATCTTCTCCAGCATCTTGAGCCGGCTCTGCACCTGAGAGGACTTTGTATTCTTGGCCCGGAACCGCTCGACAAACCGCTCAATCTGCTCCTTGCGCCTCTCCTGGTTGCCGCGCGCCGCTTCCAACTGCTCGTGCCGACTCCGGCAGACTTCCTCGTACTGGTTGAAGTTACCCGCATACCGCGTCACCATCCCGCCCGCCACCTCAATCGTCACCGTCGATAATGTGTTCAGAAGATACCGGTCATGCGAGATAAGCACCAACGTGCCCTTGTATTCACGAAGATAGCGCTGCAACCATTCGACGGCTGGAATGTCCAAAAAGTTCGTCGGCTCATCCAATAGCAGCAAATCCGGCTCCGCCACCAGGGCCCGCGCCAACTCGGCCCTCATCTGCCACCCGCCGCTGAACGAGTTGAAGGGATTGTGAAAATCCACCGCCTTGAACCCCAAGCCCCCCAACGCCGCCTTCGCCCGGCTGCTGATCGCATAACCGCCCATATGCTCGTAATCCGTCTGCAACGCGCCCATACGCTTGATAATACGGGCACGCATCTCCTCGTTCGCCGCACCAAGTCCCGCTTCCAACGACTCAATTTCCCGCTGGATCGTAATCAATGCCGGCAGGGCATTCTCTGAATACTCCAACAGGTTGACGTCATCACGGCTGGGTTTGAGTTGCTGATGCAAATGACTGACCCGCAGGTCACGCGGCACGGACATCGTTCCCCGGTCCGGCGTCATTTCCCCGGTGATCAGGGCAAAAATCGTACTCTTGCCGGCTCCGTTCGGACCAACAATCCCCACCCGCTCCCCACGATTGATCCGGAAGCTGGCATCGTTCAATACCTGCTGCGTTCCAAATCCAACGGATATATTCTGAAAATCAATCATCCATTCCCGACCAAATACGGTTTGCCATCCCGCCACTCCAAACGAACCGCCTTTTTCTCAACAAGCGACGCCAACGCCACCGACACCAGCGACTCATCCAATCCAATCGCCAAGGCGATCTCCCCCGCCGTACAGGGATGTCGCCGGATCAGTTGCAACACCCGGTCCTCGCCATCAGCAACAGACACTGTGGAACTGGATGCCGCCGGCACATCCACCCGAGTCACCACAACCTCGGCTTCCGGCTTGAACCGGCTCGCCAACTCCAGCAACCGCTCCTGAGTCACCGGCATAATACGGGTGTCATGCGGAGGACGCACCGCCGTATTCAAATGGATTCGGTCAGGCCCAATCTCCGCCGCCAGCCTCACGATCCGCGTCACAGCCTCATCGCCATCATTCACGCCCGCCACCAAAAAAACTTCCAACCAGTACTCGCCGGACAACGCCGCCCGCATGGCTTTCAATCCGGATAAAAAATCCTCGAATCGGAGCCCTGCGCAGGGATGATGCACCGCCTCAAAGGAAGCCTGATCCCAAGCCCCCAGCGTGGCTTTGACCACATCGGCATGGATCGCCGCGTCTCGAACGTCCTTGCGGTGGAATAGCGACCCGTTGCTCAACAGCACCCGCCGAAGCGCACAACGGGCGCCAATATGCTGGAGTATTTCCCCGAACCGGGAATGCAGGGTCGGCTCGCCGGCACCCGCCAGCGTCAGGCAATCCGCCTGACCATCATGTGCAAGCCAATGATCAAACTCGGCCAGCACCTCTGCCGTCGGCACATACTCCCCGCGTTCAAGGGTCTTGATAACCGTGGCCCCAACCTGGCAATAAGGGCAATCAAACGTACAGACCTTAAAGGGTACAAGGTCTATTCCAAGTGAACGGCCCAGCCGCCGTGAGCGGACTGGGCCGAAAAGAAATCGATACTGGCCATCCATCACTGCGGCGAAATGGCTTCCACCGGGCATTCGCCAACACACAGTCCGCAATCCACGCACTTGTCGGCATCAATTACAAACGTCTTGTCACCCTCGGCAATCGCTTCCTGCGGGCAAACCGGCGCGCAACTACCACACTTTGTGCACTTGTCTGATATGACATAGGCCATCTTCTCATCTCCTTTGTTAGGTTATTGTCTATCCCGAAAAATGGCACCCCCTAGGGGAATCGAACCCCTCTT
>CAZSSA010000030.1:0-3097 GCA_964609375.1 uncultured Verrucomicrobiota bacterium
ATACGGGAGATTGATGACATCGTTGGTTCCATTGGGCGGACCGACGGGGATTTGATTCCGATTTTGCAGGCGATTCAGGAGAAGTATCATTACCTTCCTGAAACGGCCTTGCGTCGTATTCCGGAGATTACCGATATCCGGGCTGCTTCCATCATGGGGGTGGCTACTTTCTATGATTATTTCCGGCTAAAGCCCGCCGGCAAATGTGATGTGTGCGTTTGCCACGGGACGGCGTGTCATGTGAAAGGTTCCGAACGGATTCATGAGGCGGTTGAGCGTCATCTGGGGTTGGCGAAGGGGCAGGATACGGATGCGGCGCGGGAGTATACGGTCAAGCGCGTGGCTTGCGTGGGTTGTTGCACATTGGCGCCCGTGGTTGTGATTGGTGATGCCACTTATGGATACCTGACTCCGCAAGGGGTTGGTGAGATGTTTGATGACTATGAATCGGCATTGGCGGCGACGGGTGAGGTGGAGGGGCATGAGGTATCCGGTAATGTGCCTGAGATCCGGGTGGGGACCGGGTCGTGTTGTGCGGCCAAGGGGAGCCTCAAGGTCCGGGATGCGTTCATCAAGGCGTTGGATCATTGGGGGGTCAAGGCGCGCGTACGTCCGGTAGGCTGTGTGGGGATGTGTCATCAGACGCCGTTGGTTGAGGTGGTATGGCCTGATGGTGGCGTGCAGGCGTCGGCGATTCCTTCGGCATTGGGCGGGCGGGGGGGGCGAGTGGCCCGTGTGGCGTTGTATCAGCAGGTGACGCCGGAGGATGCGGAACGGATTGTCCGCGAGGTGTTCCAATCGGACAGGCCTATGCTCAAGGTGCGGGCCGTTCTGGACCGGGCATTGGATGCGCTGGCGATCCCGTCGGTGTCCAGCAGGGTTCGGCGGCATGAGTTGGATTACCGTGACGGGCAGGTGTGTGAGTATCTGGGGAAGCAGGTGCATATTGCGACGGAGCATTGTGGACTGCTGGATCCGCTGGATGTGGATGCCTATGTCCGGCATGACGGGTTTAAGGCGTTGAAGGATGTGTTGCATACGCATGGGGCGGAAGCCACGATCACCATGATGAAACAGTCCGGGTTAAGGGGGCGCGGGGGCGCGGGGTACCCAACGGGGGAGAAGTGGGCGGTGACGCGCGGGGCCCCAGGAGATGTCAAGTATGCGATTTGTAATGGAGACGAGGGGGATCCCGGAGCCTTTATGGATCGGATGATCTTGGAGTCGTACCCCTACCGTGTATTGGAAGGACTGGCGATTGCCGCCTTTTGTGTGGGGGCGAGGGAGGGTGTGCTTTATATCCGGGCGGAGTATCCGCTGGCTGTTCGACGTGTGCGTGAGGCGATTGATCGCATGAAGGCGGCGGGGTGGCTGGGGAATGATATTGCCGGGAGCGGATGGTCGTTGTCGCTGAAGGTTATGGAGGGGGCCGGTGCGTTTGTGTGCGGGGAGGAGACGGCGTTGATTGAGTCGCTGGAAGGGCGGCGCGGAATGCCGAGGCTCAGGCCGCCATATCCGGCAGTAAAGGGTTTATGGGGGCGGCCGACGAATGTCAACAATGTGGAAACGCTGGCGGCGGTTCCGTGGGTTGTGAGGAATGGGGCAGAGGCTCATGCAGCGATGGGGACGGCGCATAGCAAGGGGACGAAGGTGTTTGCGCTGACGGGGAAGGTGCGGCGTGGCGGGTTGATCGAGGTGCCGATGGGGATTACCGTCCGTGAGATTGTGGAAGGCATCGGGGGGGGGGTGGAGGAGGGGCGGATGTTCAAGGCGGTGCAGATTGGCGGTCCATCTGGAGGGTGTATTCCGGCATCATTGGCGGATATGCCGGTGGATTACGAGGAGCTTGCCCATGCGGGGGCCATCATGGGATCGGGCGGGCTGGTGGTATTGGATGACCGGGATTGCATGGTGGATATTGCGCGGTTCTTCCTGAAGTTTACGCAGGAGCAGTCCTGCGGGCAGTGTACTTTCTGTCGGGTGGGGACCCGTGCGATGCTGGATATCCTGACCCGGCTTTGTGAGGGGAAGGGCAAGCGGAGCGACTTGGATGTGTTGGAGACACTGGCGCATCAGGTGGCATCAGGGAGTCTATGTGCGTTGGGCCAGACGGCGCCGAATCCAGTGCTTACCTCGCTGAGATATTTCAGGCATGAGTTTGAGGCTCATCTGGAGGGGCGGTGTCCGGCGCGGAAATGCACGACATTGATTCATTATCAGATTTCCGACCGGTGTATTGGTTGTACGCGTTGTGCACAAGTGTGTCCGGTGGAGGCCATTGAGGCGAAGCCATACCAGCAACATCAGATTGATGATGCAACGTGTACCCGGTGTGACCTTTGCCGCGGGGGATGTCCGGTATCGGCCATCCGGGTTGAAACAGGGAGAGTGACCGGGAAATGATGACACTCCATATCGATGGGAAGGAAGCGTGTGTGCCGCATGGTGCGACGTTGCTTGATGCGGCGCGAGCGGCCGGTATTGTTATTCCGACGTTGTGTCATCGTGACGGATGCCGACCGGGAACCTCTTGCATGTTATGTGTGGTGCGTGTTGAGGGCTTGCGGCGGCTGGTGCCGGCATGTGCGTATCCGGCGCGGGATGGCATGGTGGTGCATAGCGACACTGAAGAGGTGTTGCTTGCCCGTCGGACGGCAGTGGAGTTGCTGCTGGGCGAGCATGTGGGTGATTGCGAAGGGCCCTGCCGGCGGGGGTGCCCTGCCAATATGAATATTCCGCTGATGCTCCGGCAACTGGCGGTGGGGGATGCCAGGGAGGCATTGGTGACGGTGCGGCGTGATATTGCGTTGCCGGCCGTCCTGGGATGGGTATGTCCCGCTCCCTGCGAAAAGAATTGCCGGCGGCGTGGGGTTGATGAGCCAGTGGCGATATGCCTGTCGAAGCGGTTTGCAGGTGAGTCGCGAAAAGCGGGTGACATGGAGTGGGGGTTCCCTTCCGTTCCGAAGACGGGGAAACAGGTGGCGATTGTGGGGGGCGGTCCGGCCGGGCTGGCGTGTGCGGTCTACCTCAGGTTAAGGGGACATGAGTGTATTGTTATTGAGGCGGAGCCGGAGTTGGGAGGGATGCTTAGAAAGGC
>CAZSSA010000030.1:3197-23766 GCA_964609375.1 uncultured Verrucomicrobiota bacterium
GGGGTTGAGCCAGAGCGATTTGATTCCATGATCGGGAAGGCGACGGAATCTGAATTAGGCGAGTTTATGAGGGGAGTGGATCGAGGTAGGCGGGTGACGCTGCGGGAAGGTTCCGGTTTGAATGAGGTAGAGGTGGTGCGTGAGGCCGGGCGTTGCATGCATTGCGATTGCCGCAAGACGGACGAGTGTACGTTGCGGCTAATGGCGGAACGGTTTGGAGCGCAAGCAAAACGGTTTCGACCGGAGAAGCGGGCGGAACTGGCGATTATTGATGATCATCGCGATGTGGTTTTTGAGCCGGGGAAATGCATTCGATGCGGACTGTGCGTGCGGTTGACCGAGAAGGAGGGGGATGCGCACATGCTGACGTTTGCCGGGCGTGGGTCAGGGACGAGGGTGAGTCCTCCGCTGGGTGTGAACTTTCGAGAAATGCTGGGATCATCGGCAGCGATTGTGGTTGAGGCCTGTCCGACTGGGGCGCTGGCGTGGAAAAAAGGTGGATAGAAGCGAGGGGAATGGGTAGTGTGCGCGGCGATCAGGGCGGCAGGGGAAGATAAACCAACGGCGGGAGTTAATGGTGATGGCAGACGAGGTTTCGTCTCGAGGACGGCGGCGTGCGGCGGGCGTTGTGAGTCTTGCCGTGATAGGCTCCCGTATGCTGGGGCTCGTACGAGAACTGGTCTTTGCGGCGATGTTTGGTGCCGGTAAGTATCTTGATTCCTTTCTGGCCGCCTTTCAAATTCCCAATCTACTGCGCGATTTGTTTGCAGAAGGCGCGCTTTCGACCGCCTTTACGACGACCTTTACCAAGACTCTTGAAAAAGAGGGAGAAGCGCCAGCGTGGCAATTGGCTAATTTGCTGTTTACCGTCATGATTATCCTTATGGGTGGGATTTGCGTGATGGGCATCCTGCTGAGCCCGGTATTGGTGCAGATCACAAACTTCGGATTTCATTCCATTGAAGGAAAGTTTGAACTCACGGTTAAACTGACCCGGGTTCTCTTTCCGTTCATATTAATGGTGTCGCTGGCGGCGATTGTAATGGGGATCCTGAATGCGCGATTTGTTTTTGGGCTGCCGGCTTCGGCCTCCACCGTATTTAACCTGGTTTCCGTGATGGCGGGGGTTGGGTTGGCCTTTGTCTTTGATCCCCAGTCCGACTGGCGGCATCCGGACTTCTCTGAACGTGCGTTATACGGGGTCAGTCTCGGCGTGTTACTGGGAGGATTGGCGCAGCTTTGCATGCAATTGCCCGCCTTATGGAAGCAGGGTTTCAGGTTCAGGTGGAAGGTTGATTTTCGGGATCCGAGATTGAGGCAGGTGTGGGCACTGGCATGGCCGAGCATGATAGCGGGTGCGGCGGTACAGGTGAATGTCCTGATCAACGGCATGTTTTCGTCGGAAATTGATGGTGCACGATCCTGGTTAAATTGTGCCTTCCGGTTGATGCAGTTTCCGATTGGTGTTTTTGGTGTTGCGATTGCAACGGTGACATTACCTGCCGTGGCGAGGCATCATGCCCGCGAGGATCTCGCTGCAGTGGGGCGGACGATTGAGGAATCACTCAGGCTGGCTTTTTTCCTCACGATTCCGGCCACGGTGGGATTGATGGTATTGGCGCCGGATATTATCGGGTTGATTTATGAGCACGGAAAGTTTTCGGCGTTGGACACGCAGCAAACAGCGAATGCGCTGCGTGCGTATTCGGTGGGATTGGCAGGATATGCGGCAATCAAGGTGTTGGCTCCATGTTTTTATGCCTTGGATAAGCCACGGACACCGCTAAACGTGAGTTTAATTGGAATCGGGATCAATGTGGTACTCAACGTGATACTGGTCAAAGTGTTCAGTATGGGTCATGTGGGGTTAGCGATGACGACTGGTGTATTGGCTATTGTCAACTTTGCCCAGTTGGCGTTTTATTTAAGGAGCGAAGTGACGTTTGGTGGCGGGGTGGTGTGGATGAAGTATATAGGGGTGCTTTTGTTGGCATCGGTGATTTGCGGCATCGTGGCCGGCCGAGTGGCGGCTCTGGTTCCGTTACATTCCGGGTCCTTGATGTGGAACGCCGTCCGACTGCTGGCTGCCATTGGGGCTGGAGGCCTGGGGTATCTGGTGACCGTCTATCTACTGCGTATCCATGAACTCCGGTACCTGCTCCGGGTGGTTAGGGAGAGGATGCAGGGGCGGCGATAAGCCTATGCAGAACAAATGCTTGATAGAGGCCGGAAGACTGGCTAGAGTGTGCGCGTTTTTGCTCGGGTGGTGGAATGGCAGACACATCAGTTTGAGGGGCTGATGATCGCAAGATCGTGGGGGTTCAAGTCCCCCCCCGAGCACCAAGATTCAAATTCCATGAAACTCCTTATCGCCACCGGCAACCGCCATAAGTTTCAGGAAATTCGTGCTATCCTTCGGGTGGACCATTTGCAGCTGGTTGGCCTTTCGGATATTCCAGATGCGCCGATGGTGGAAGAAGATGGTGACACGTTTGAATCCAATGCGGCCAAGAAGGCTTCAGTGCTGGCACGATTTTCCGGCTGGTGGACGTTGGCGGATGATTCCGGACTTGAGGTGAACGCCTTAGGAGGGGCTCCGGGAGTGTGGTCTGCTCGATACGCGGGATTGCCCAGCAATGATGCCGCCAATAACGGAAAATTACTGGATGCGATGAAGGGGGAGGCGAACCGTCGGGCTCAATTCCGCTGTTCCATTGCCTTGTCAGATCCCTTTGGTGTAACCCGTATTGTATCGGGTGTATGTTCCGGAACTTTACTGGGTGAACTTCATGGCGGGGGTGGGTTTGGATATGATCCCCTGTTTGTGCCCGATGGGTTTGACATGACGTTTGCCGAGATTGATTCAGAGCTGAAGAACCGGATATCGCACAGGGCGAAGGCGCTAGCAGCGGCGTTATTGGCGTGGGGTGATTTTTTGGCGTCAGAGCCGGAGAAGTGGGGTGATTAATGATGAACCGTTCCACTGATGAGATGCCTTCTGGCACTCAAGATGAACTTGGGGCATGAGGGGAAACGGTGTGTAGTTTGATGGTCGGATGCTCCTTATGGAAGTAATCCACGGCCCATTTATCGGGGAAAAGAATGACGTATTGACCGCGGATATCGGTGGCGACTTTGACATTGGTTCCCAGATATAACCTGGTAAGGGTTTCGCGGTTGACTTCAGGTGAACACCATCGAATCTGGGTAAACGGTGCTGGTTCAAGGCGTGGGTCGGCGCCATATTCCGACTGAAGCCGATAGGCCACCACTTCAAATTGCAGTTGGCCTACGGCTCCCAATAGTGGTGCCGTTTGGAACTCGCCGACCAATTCAAATGACTGAATGATCCCTTCCTGAAGTAACTGGTCAAGCCCTTCGCGCAACTGTTTTTGTTTTGCGGCGCCGGAATTACGGATGTAGGAGAAAGCTTCCGGGGGGAATCGGGGGATTTCGTCATATCGGATAGCGGGATTGCTTGTCAGGGTGTCGCCGATACGAAAAGCCTTATGGGTAACCAATCCCACAATATCGCCAGGATAGGCGATTTCCAGTGATTCCCGATCCTGGCCGAATAATTTCTGGGGATAAGAAAGGCGGACGGGTTTTCCGGTTTCGGGATCATTGACCACCATGTCTTTTTCGAATTTTCCGGAGCAGACGCGGACAAAGGTAAGCCGGTCCCGGTGGCGAGGGTTCATATTAGCCTGGACCTTGAAGACGAAGCCTGAGAACTCCGGATGATCCGGAGCAATAGGGCCATCGGATGAAATTCGAGGTTGGGGCGGGGCCCCATGCTGTACGAAATAGTCGAGCAGAAGCTGTACGCCGAAGTTGGTCATGCCACTGCCGAAAAAAACAGGGGTTATTTCGCCATGCAAGACCTGTTGCTCGTCAAAACTTTCGCCAGCGGCACTGAGCATTTCCAGTTCTTCCATCCAGGGATCGCGGATATGGGGAGGGATTTGGTCAAGCAAGGCACGGTCATGAATGCCGGATACTTGTTCCGGAGCACGATGGGCATTATGTGCCGTGCGTTCAAAAAGGTGAAGCTTCTTTGTCAGCCGATCATAAACGCCTTTGAATTCTGTACCGCTGCCGAGTGGCCAAGTGACGGGGAAAGCGCCGATACCGAGGACTTTTTCCAGTTCATCCACGAGGGCGAGGGGGTCCTGGGCGGGCCGGTCCATTTTATTCATAAACGTGAAGATGGGGATTCCCCGTAGGCGGCAAATCTCGAAGAGTTTACGGGTGCGTTCCTCGATGCCCTTGGCGGCGTCAATGACCATGATGACGCTATCCACAGCGGTGAGGACCCGATAGGTGTCTTCGCTGAAATCCTTATGGCCGGGAGTGTCGAGCAGGTTGATGACGCACCCGCCGTAATCGAACTGAAGGAGGGTGGAAGAGACGGAAATGCCGCGTTCCTTTTCCAGCTCCATCCAGTCGGACGACGTATTTTTGCGATCCCGGCGGGAGCGAACGGAGCCTGCCAATTGGATGGCGCCACCATAAAGCAGGAGTTTTTCGGTCAACGTTGTTTTGCCGGCATCCGGATGGGAGATGATGGCAAAGGTTCGTCGGCGCGCGATTTCATCAAGTAAATGAGAGTCTGTCATAGGGAGCAACGGTACGGGCAAAAGTGATCACACAATAGATAAGCGGTTTTGCAATGTCAACGGCGGATGGACTGCAGACTTCAATCATGGGTGTTTCGATATGATATTGTATTCCCTCTGCAATGCTTATACCATAAGAAACCATGTATTGAGTGTCGTGAGTCTGCATCAACAGTAGAGGTTGGTTATGTTTGAGATGAAATACAATGCCGGGTACAATACGTTTGATTACGATTCGTACGCTGTTCATTTGGAAAACCCGAAAGAGCCCAAGTTATTCCGGAATGCCTTTCCGTATGACGAGGTTCCCCGGATTGGCTTTAACCATCGGCTTGTGCCGATGAGGATGCCCAAGGATATCTGGATTACCGACACCACGTTTCGTGATGGTCAGCAGGCGATGCCGCCATATTCCGTCAAGCAGGTGGTTGATATTTACAAGATGATGCATCGTCTGGGCGGACGAAAAGGGTTAATCCGGCAGTGTGAATTCTTTCTTTACACCAAGAAGGATCAGGAAGCGGTAGAGGAGATTAAGGCGCTGGGCTATAAGTACCCCGAGGTGACGGGCTGGGTGCGGGCGCGTCGTGAGGATCTTGTGTTCGCCAAGAAGATGGGGATGAAGGAGACGGGGATCCTGACGTCATGCTCTGACTATCACATTTATCTCAAGTTAAAGATGACGCGGCGTCAGGCATTGAAGGAATATCTGCGTGTGGTCCGGGATGCCATTGAAGTCGGGATCACGCCGCGGTGTCATTTCGAGGATGCGACACGAGCGGACTATTACGGGTTTGTTGTTCCCTTTGCGGCGGAGTTGATGAAGTTGGCGGAAGAGACCAAATCGGTTGTTAAGATCCGCATTTGTGACACGATGGGACTTGGGGTTCCCTATCCTGGGGCGGCGATGCCGCGATCCGTTCCTGGGCTGATTTATGGACTCCAGTATTATGCCGGAGTTCCGAGCGAGTGGTTGGAGTGGCACGGTCATAACGATCTTTATCTGGTAACGGCCAATGCGGTGACGGCATGGTTGTATGGCTGTTCGGCGGCCAATGGAACGCTGCTTGGAATCGGGGAGCGAACGGGCAATCCTCCGCTAGAGGGGCTGGTGGTCAACTATCTGCAATTGCGCGGCAATGACTGCAATGTGGATACCACGGTGATTACTGAAATTGCCGAGTATTTTGAGCGTGAATTGAAGGTTCAAATTCCGACGAATCAACCGCTGATCGGGCGTAGTTTCAATGTGACACGGGCGGGTATTCATGCGGATGGGCTGTTGAAGAACGAGGAGATTTACAACGTTTTCAATACTGAATTGCTGCTGAACCGCCCGGTGGACCTCGCGGTTACCGACAAGAGTGGATTGGCTGGAATTGCATTATGGGTTAAGAAGTATTTCAAGCAGGCCAAGGCTCCTGTCACCAAGAGTGATCCCGGTGTTCAGAAAATTTATGACTGGATGATGACCCAGTATGACGCGGGTCGTACCACCGCCATTACGGATGAGGAATTGCTGGAGCAGACCAAGCTGCATCTCGGCGAGTGGTTGAAAGAGAACGGTTATGAAGTATGATATCGTCACCTTCGGTGATCCGGTCCTGCGCGTTAAGTCAAGCCCCGTTGCTGAAGTGACTCCTTTGCTCAAGCGCGTGGCGGATGGCATGATGGAGACCATGTATGCGGCCGAGGGGTTGGGATTGGCGGCCCAGCAGGTCGGGAAAACGGCGGCGATGTGTGTGATCGACGTGCCGCCGGAATTGGACATGGCGGAAGATGGTCAAACCCGATTGAACCCTGATGTCGAGATGCCGCTGATCATGTTCAATCCAACGATTACGGCGCGCGTGAAGGACCTGGTCCGGCGCGACGAGGGGTGTTTGAGCTTTCCGGGGATTCATTCCTCTGTTCAACGTTCTGCCGAAGTGGATGTTGAGTTTGTTGACTGGCGGGGTGCGGTAAAACGGTTGCACTGCCGGGGGTTGTTGGCGCGGGCGGTGCAGCATGAGATGGACCATCTGGACGGGGTTTTGCTGGTGGATCGATTGTCGTCTGTCAAGAAGATCAGTCTGGCGGGTCAATTGAAACGATTAAGGCTGAAGACGGAGGCCCGTTTGGAGGCGTTGCGCGAGGCGGAGACGTTGACGTATCAAAAATAAAGAGGGGCGTCGCGCGGGAGGTCCCTACGCGTTGGTGCGAGCGTTCCGGCGGCGAACGAATTCTTTGGCTAAATTCCGATAAGCGTCTGCGCCTGTCGACTTGCCATCGTAGGACACGACGGGAAGTCCATGGCTCGGGGCTTCGCTGATCCTGATATTTCGGGGGATGATTGTTTCGTATACTTTGTCGGCGAAGTGTGTTTTGACCTCATTCATGACCTGCTGGGACAGATTGGTTCGTCCATCGTACATGGTCATGACAATGCCCTCGACTTCCAATATTGGATTTGCACCCGAGTCGCGCAATTGTGCGGCAAGTCGAGTGATCACGCTAAGCCCTTCCAGCGCATAGTATTCGCATTGGAGTGGGATCAGGATGGCATCAACGGCGGCAAGGGCGTTCATCGTCAGGATGCCCAGCGATGGGGGACAATCGACGAGGATGAAGTCGTAATGAGCGATAGCGCGCAAGGGGTCGAGTGCTTCCTTGAAACGATGCAGGTAGCGATCTACACGAGCGACATCGACCTCGGCTCCTGCCAGATCCACTTCGGCGGGGATGAGGAATAGGCGTTCCACGGGGGTTGACTGCACTTTTTCGATCAGATGACCGTGGCCAAGGAGAACGTTATAGATGCTGGATCCGGGAGGTGCGCTGACGCCCAAGCCGCTGGTGGCATTTGCCTGGGGATCAAGGTCGATCAGCAATACTCGATGCTGGAGTTCGGCAAGGCATGCCGCCAGGTTAACCGCGGTGGTTGTTTTCCCGACACCGCCTTTCTGATTGGCCAGCGCTATGACGTTGGATTGCATGGGCTATTTGATGATGCCGGACTTCCGGGCGTAGGCAAAGATACCGCCGGCATCCACCACTGGCGCCACGGCGCCGAGATCCTTCATGGGGTATTGGGTGCCGGTTGCCAGAAGACGGAAGCAGGAGCCTTTGACGTTGATTTCCACTTCATCGCCGGTTTTCAGAACATCACAAAGACGTTCTTCGACCTCGAAAGGATACAACTCGCCTGTGGCGACGGCATTCCGGAAGAAGATTCTGGCATAGGATTGGGCGATGACCGCCTTGACGCCTGCGGCGCCCAGGGCGATGGGTGCGTGTTCCCGAGAGGAACCGCAGCCGAAATTCCGTCCCGCTATGATGATGGAATAGGCGCTTGTGGTGTTGCCTGTCTCGACAAACGCCGGATATTCATCCGGCAGGCCGCACAGGGCATAGGAGCCAAGTTTGGCGTATTCTTCTGGTATTGTCGGAACCAGATTCAAGTATTGCGCGGGGATGATCTGATCCGTATCAATATCATCCCTGACGACGAAGATTTTTCCTCGGATCGTGTGCATCGATAACCTCGTTTACATATAATCCCGCGGATCCGCAATGTGACCGGAGACGGCGGAAGCCGCCACGGTCAGCGGAGACGCGAGAAAGATTTTGGATTGTTTGGATCCCATACGGCCCGGGAAATTCCGGTTTGTTGTGCTGATGACCACTTCGTTGCCGTGGGTGCGCCCGAAAGTATCCTCAGGGCCGCCAAGGCAGGCGGCGCAGGAGGGAGGAGCGATATCCTCGCATCCGGCGTCGGCAAACACCTCGACCAGGGATTTTCCATCCACTGTTTCGCGAATCAGGGCTTCGGCCACCTCTACCGTGGCAGGCACCAAGAATGTGGGAATGGTCACGCGGCGTCCTTTAAGGATCCGTGCGGCGGCAAGAAAATCGGTGATTTTTCCGCCGGTGCAGGATCCGATATAGGCGCGGTCAAGTTTGACGTCCTTTCTGGACCGTGCGGTGGCGTAGTTGCTTGGCACATGAGGCTCGGCAACACAGGGCTCGAGTGAACGTCCATCATAGACCTTTTCCAGGTCCACGTGGGCATTACCATCTCCATAGAGGGGAGCGAACGGTTTTTTTGTTCGTGCGCGCACATAATCAACTGTTTTGGCGTCCGGCTCGATAATGCCGTTTTTGCCGCCAGCTTCGATGGCCATATTGCAGATGGTCATGCGCTCCTCAATGGACATATTGCTGATGGCGTCACCTGTAAACTCCATGGCGCAGTAACTGGCGCCATCGAAGCCGATATCGCCAATGATGCGCAGGATGACATCCTTCGCCATTACATGTTCCGGCAATGTGCCGTTGATGCGGAAGCGCAAGGTCCGCGGCACTTTGATGAGCAATTTGCCTGTCCCCATGATGAACCCGGCGTCGGTATTTCCGATTCCGGTGGCGAAAGCGCCCAGTGCGCCGTGAGTACAAGTGTGTGAATCGGTGCCGAAAATGACTTCACCGGGCCGTACATGCCCTGCCTCGGGGAGGGCAACATGGCAGACCCCCTTGTATGAAGGGGTTCCGGGATCGTAATAATAGGGCAATCCCTGTTCCTTGACGAAGGAACGGAGCGTATCCACGTTGCGGTGGGCCTTTTGGTCGGCAGTAAAAATATAATGGTCGGGAATGATCACTACCTTTGATTTATCCCAGACCTTGGCGGTGGCCCCGAATTCACGGTGAAACACTCCGATCGTACCCGGACCACAGACGTCGTGTGTTAATAGGATGTCCACGCTGACCCAGACGTTTTCGCCAGGGCCGAGACATCGCTTCTCGGCGGCGCGGGCCAGAATTTTTTCTGTAATGGTCATGCCCATTGGTTTTCTCTCTTTCTCTACAGAAGTTATATCTTCAGTGCTGATGACGGCTTGATTTCACGAGCGCAAAAAAACGATCTTCGTACTCATTGAAGACGCCGGCTTGTTGAAGTCGCTTTCCGAGTGGAGTGATCAGGTTCGGGTCACGGCTGGCCGCCTGAAAAGCTTCTTCGATGGCCTGACGTCCGGGGGCGGAGGCCTCCTGCGGGGAGGAGAACAGGCGATGCCGTTCCATCTCGCGAACATTGCCGGGGAACGACTGCGAGGTCACATCCACCATCATTTTGATCAGGCAGACCTCCCAGGGCACATCGACGCCAACCAATACGGCGGCGAGAGGATCGTCCCTTCGGCGAACCGCATCTTGAACACGTTCAACGACGGCATCGAGATTGTCGGAAACAACTTCTTCGCTGATTTCCTGTTTTTTAATGACGAAGCCGTATTGGAGCATTCGCAGATCCTGCATGTGTTCGCGAAGCCAATCCACATATTGTTCGGCTTCCGCGCCGAAGCCGTCAAGGAGTCCGGTATTCATGGAGGGGGTGATGATCTGGGGTTTATGCGCCTGAATACGTCCCTCCCTGATTCGCACCTTGTTGACGTTATCCATCAGCTCGCTCACCATATGGTAATGCAAGATGGTGGCGCCGAAGGTTTCAAGGCGACGAGACGGCATCAATACGATGCGCGTATTGTTGATGGCATACCCGATATCTGATTGACTTGGTGGCTTCATAAAGTTTCATCATATCAGGCTGGCATGGCAGTAGACAATCAGAAACAGGCAGGGGGAGGCAATTTGCATCGTGGAGTTTGCCGTAGTGGCGGATGGATTCCTCGGCAGCTCACAATGCAGAGCCGCCTGTGCATGTTTTTATTGAAAATAAAAGGCTTGCGGGAAAGAACGCTGTGGTTAAGATCAGGCGTTGATGGCTACTGATAATCCATGCAAGACCTGTGGAAGACCTGGCCGCATGCTGCGACATTGCGTTGAGAACCGTGCGGGATTGAAGCCGCTTTTGCTGGGCAATCGGGTCGAATTACTGGGGTGCCTTGAGTGCGATGCCTTGTGGTGTTATGCGAGTCATGGGGAAGGGGTGTCCGAGCCGGCGGGGTTGATCTGGCCCTATGCGGTCGTGGACTGGCAGAAGGCCTATGATCTCGATGATGGTATTTCGCTTCGCCAGTGGCATCTCCGGAATATGAAGCAATCGAGCCGTCATATTGATCATCCCTGCGGGCGGAAAGTCTGTCGTTTCCGGTCACGAGGGACGTTGTAAAGGAAGGCGATTGTCGGGGTGCCGTCGCCACCCGTCCTGGCTGGGCGGCCATCATCCCCCTCCAATTCCGAAGGCACTTGCCCTGATGCCTCATGTCTGGCAGTATGCGCGCCCGTCATTGTTGGGATCTCGGGACGTTGACAACCTGTGGGGCAGGCCAAGGGGAGTGCCCCGACATGGGGCGACGTTTCCGGCAGACGGTTAATTAGGATTGGAATGAATGCGTGATTGCCACATCAAGACTTACCAAGCGATTCGGGCCTGATATTTTATTCGAGGACGTCACCGTCCAGTTTACTCCGGGAAACTGCTATGGATTGATCGGGGCGAATGGATCCGGGAAATCCACCTTTATCAAAATTCTGGCGGGTCTCATCCCGGCAAGCCAGGGGGAAGTGACTATTGGGCGGGATTGTACAGTGGGGTATTTGCGCCAGGATCATGCTGAATTCGACAATATCCCGATTCTGGATACGGTCTTCATGGGGAACAAGAAGCTATGGGATCTTCATTTAGAGCGGGAGGCTTTATATTCGAAGGCGGATCTAACCGATGCTGAACATGACCGCAGCGGCATGGTTGAGGATGAATTTGGTGAAGCGGGCGGATACACCATGGAAGCGGATGCCGCCAAATTGCTTGCCGGCCTGGGGTTCACTGAAGACGTGTTTACCAAGGAAATGCGAACCTTGCAGGGTGGATTCAAACTCCGCGTGTTGCTGGCGCAGGTTCTGTTCGCCCATCCCGATGTGCTCCTTCTGGATGAGCCTACCAATCATTTGGATTTGGAATCCATCGAGTGGCTGGTGGAGTTGTTGAAGCGATATGAAGGGACCGTCATTGTTATTTCCCATGACCGGTTTTTCCTGAATCAGATTTGCACGCATATTGCCGATCTTGACTATCATGAAATCCGCATGTTCACAGGCAATTACGATGATTTTACGATTGCCAGCCTGGAGGCCCGTGAGTTAAGGGAAAAGGCCAACAAGAAGATGGAGAAGCAGATTCATGATCTGAAAACCTTCATCAGCCGGTTTAGCGCCAATGCGTCGAAGGCCAGGCAGGCGACGTCCCGGCAGAAACTGCTGGGTAAAATCGAGTTGGAAGAAGTCAAGCCCAGTTCGCGTGTCTCTCCCTATATCCTGTTCAATCCCAAGAAACGGCTTGGAGACAAAGTCATTGAAGTCAACGCTGTTTCCAAGAGTTATGATTATCCCTTGTTCCGGGATTTTTCCTGCACCATTGAGCCGAAGGAGCGAATTGCGATCATCGGCAAGAATGGAGTAGGCAAGACGACGCTTCTTAAAATGCTGTGCGGCATGCTGCCTCCGGATACAGGCTCTGTCCTGCTGGGGGATACCATTCAGTTCAGTGTTTTTCCCCAGGATGCCGGAGAAATTCTTGATCCCACCAGTCAGGCCTTGAACTGGTTGCGCCAGTTTTCGGATGACAAGGCTATATCCGAGACGGATTTGCGGTCCTTTATGGGGCGTATGCTGTTCAGCAAGGATGACGTTTTCAAGTTGATCCAGGTATTAAGCGGTGGAGAAAAGGCCAGGCTCATTTTGGCCAAGATGATGCTGGAAGGCGGGAATGTGCTGATGCTGGATGAACCGACCAATCATCTTGATCTGGAGTCCATCGAGGCGCTGAATTTTGCGTTATCCAAGACCGGATGTACGCTAATCTTTGTTTCGCATGACCATCGGCTGATTGGATCGCTTGCCACGCGCATTTTTGAGATCAAGGATGGTCGTGTTCTGGATCGTTCGTGCGGCTGAGGCGGCGTGCTGTCCTATTGTTGCGTTTCGACAATGAGGGGAACCTCGACGGACTCGCCTTCCTGAAGATCCGTGCGGATGGTGATGATGGTTCCTGCGAGCTGAATCCCGGCGGGGAAAGGGCCGACGCGAATGCGTGCCCAATCCGGCTTTTTGCTTTGCACGGAGCATGGCAGATTGGTGTTGGATGCCGACACTGACAGGATTGTGAAGGGCTGCCTGTTGGTGGAGCGGATGACAAGATAACGGGGGTCTGCCGGCGGGGTTGCCGTGCGGAACATTAATTCGGCTGGATAGGCCTTTAGATTGGCGGCCAGGCTGATCGACCCGGGGATTTCGATGCCGGGGTACAATGGATGATCGGTTGCCAGGATGAGGGTGCTCTGGATTGTCGCGGCATCCGGCTTTGAAAATGGGCCTATCACGAGCGTATAGGAGCGCCCCGGATCATTGGTTGTCACTTCCAATGGCATGGCGGTTCCCCTCCAGGATACGCCTTTGATGTTCAGAGGGGATGATGTTTTGTTTGCCACTGTAATGGAAAGTGGCCGGAGTGGGAATTGCGATGCGACGGCGGTCATGTGATAGTCGTGCGGCATGATTTCCATATCGGGGACAGCAATTCCGGTGAACTGGCATTGAAGGACGGGATGGGATGGGTCATTGGTGTGCAGATAGATGCTGACCCGCTTTGGTCCCGCATATCCGCGCAGGTTAAGGGTTGCCCTTAATGTTGCAGCGGTGCCGGGTGCAATCGTGTTTGTGCTGAGCACGGTTTGCGTGCATCCGCATCCACTTCGGACTTGGGATATGACCAACGGTTGATCGCCTTTGTTTTCGATGACAAAAACATGATTCGTGCTGTCCCTGTTGTTTCGGGTTCCAAAATCGCAAATCGGCAAACTGCATGCTGCAAGCGGTGGACGTGATGAATCCCGGGAGAGAGAGGGTGTCGAGAGGAGGGGAACGACCACCATGGGAATGAAAATATGCATGCCTGATAACAGGTTCATGTGTGGATGATGCGCTCCGGGAAACAGCAGTGTCAATGTCGAATGGCCCATTGGATAGGGAAGCCGCTGTTTTTTTGATCATTCCAGAGAAAACAGCCGTTGTTCTGGATGCCGATATTCCTGGATCACGATGCTTGAGCGTTATTGGACCGCGGACAGGCGGCGATTGCGGTAGTAGAGCGCGATGTCTGTTGCGACCAGGACGAAGTTCAACACATAGGCCCAGATGACGCCGTCATAGTCATAGAGCAGTTTATGAGTGATGCCGGATGTGTAGCCTGTCAAAATGATCCATAGGAATATGACGCTCTTGCCCTTGTTGGAACGGTTTTTCCAGGATCGGGCGATGGAGAAGGGCCATGCGGATCCGAAACATAGCAACATGGAAAGTTCAAAGATGCTCATGGCGTTTCCTCCCCGGGATGCTGTGACGGCAAGCTGAAGAGGAGCCAGGCTGAGAGGGTTTTGGCATCGAGAATCTGTCCTTCCCGAATCATCCGTTCAACTTCAGAACGGGTGAAGTATTCAACGGCAATTCGCTCGTCGTGGTCGCCATGGGGGTGTGTGTCGCGATCGGCGGAGACGCTGGCGACATAGAGGTGAATGATTTCGTTGTTATAGCCCGGGGTGGGGTAGACGGCGCCGAGACGTAGAAGGGAGAGGACCTTGTGACCTGTTTCCTCCAGTATTTCCCGGCGTGCGCTTGTTTCTGGATTTTCGTCGGGTTCGATGCCTCCTGCGACAATTTCCAAGAGGGACTGTTCCACGGCTTTCCGGAATTGGCGCACCAGGATAAAGCGGTCATCCGGGCATTGGGCGATGATGGCAACGGCGCCGGAATGGCGGATGATCTCGCGAGTTGCCCGGACGCCGGGCTCCAATTCCACGTCGAGAACGTCGACGGTGAGCAGGTGTCCGGAGAAGACGGTGCGGGAGGCGATGGTTCGTTCCGTTACCGGAGTGAGGCGATGGCCGGTGGGGTCAGTGGCACTGTTCATCGCGCCATCCGTAGAGGGTTTGGTAGGCCTGCCGGTATTCGCCGCTGCGGATCCGTTGCCACCATGAGGGATGATTGACATACCAGTCAACCGTGGCCTTCAGGGCATCCTCGAAGCGATGGGCAGGCTTCCATCCCAATTCCCTGAGGACGTAGGAGTTATCCATGGCGTAACGACGGTCGTGTCCGGGCCGGTCCTTGACGTAGGTGATCAGGCTCTCCGGCTTTCCGAGAATGCTCAGGATGCGTTTGACGATCTCGATGTTAGGGACGTCGTAATTGCCGCCGAGGTTATAGACTTCGCCGGTTTTGCCCTGTCGAAGGACGGTGTCAATGCCGGAGCAGTGGTCCACGACATAGATCCAATCGCGGACGTGCAGGCCATCGCCGTAAACGGGGAGGGGTTTGTCTTCGAGTGCGGTGCTGATCATGAGGGGGATAAGCTTTTCGGGGAATTGATAGGGGCCGAAGTTATTGGAGCACCTTGTCGTGACGGTATCCAGTCCATGCGAATGGCAGGCGGCGCGGACCATGAAGTCGGCGCTGGCCTTGGTGGCGGAGTAGGGGTTGTTGGGTTGGAGCGGTGTTTGCTCGGTAAAGGCGCCGCTGGGTCCGAGACTTCCATAGACCTCGTCGGTGGATACTTGCAGGAAGCGTTGGATTTTATGTTTGCGGGCGGCGTCGAGCAGGAGTTGGGTGCCGAGGATATTGGTATTGATGAAGGCACGGGGCCCCATGTGCAGGCTGCGGTCAACGTGGCTTTCGGCGGCGAAGTTGACCAGGACGTCGATGGAGTGGTCGCGGAAGACCTTGCCGATATCACGGGGGGAGGTGATGTCTCCGTGGACGAAGGTATAGCGGGGGTCATTTTGGATATCCGACAGGTTTTCCAGGTTGCCGGCATACGTTAGAGCGTCGAGGTTCACCACCTGATCGCCGGGGTGGTTTTGAAGGATGTATCTGACAAAGTTGCTGCCAATGAAGCCAGCGCCGCCAGTGACAAGGAGTTTCATGGTTATTTCTCCGAATAAATTGTGTTGATGTATAGCCGAAGGATGTCGGGGTGTCGAGGCGAATGGTGGGCGACGGAGGATGGGTATCGCCGTGCCCTGGCGCTGGCCGAAGGGAGCAAAGGCAAGGTGGGGGCGCTGATTTCCGCGCAACAGGGTGTTTTCCAGATTACCGAGCAACATTCGACGGATACCTCCGGGTATGGGGAATACGATACCTCCACGATAGAAAAGACGGCCAAGGCGGTGGTGACGCTGGAATATGCGATTGAGTCGGGGAAGTAGGGGGGGGTGGGGGTAGGGTTCAGGGTTCGGGGTTCAGGAGGATGTTCTCACGCGAGGACGCGAAGAACGCGAAGGGGGGAGGGGGGGGATCAGACTGGGGTGAGGGCTGTTGTTAAGGAAGAGGCATTAATTAGTTTTCCGATTTCAACTTTCCATTCTAATCCCTCTCTGGCAATATCCAGCGCTGTGATCGCTGAAACCCCTGAACAAAGTGCCCGCCAGACGATAGACGCGCAACTCGCCGCTAGCGGCTGGGTCGTTCAGGATTATAGGCAATTCAATCCCGCTGCCGGGCGTGGTATTGCGTTGCGCGAAGCCCCACTCAAATCCGGGACCTGTGATTATCTTCTGCTGGTTGACCGCAAGGCGGTTAGTGTCATCGAGGCCAAGAAGGAGGGCACCCTCCTGTCGGGCGTCGCGGCGCAGTCTGAGCATTATGCCAAAAACCTGCCTGATTTTATTCAATCTGTCTCTGCCTGTTCGCTCCCGTTTCTCTATGAATCCACCGGGGTCGAGACGTTTTTCCGTGACGAGCGCGATCCCGAACCCCGTTCGCGTCGTGTCTTTTCATTCCATCGCCCGGAAACCCTTGCCGATTGGGTGGCCGAGCCTGCCACACTCCGTGCCCGACTGGCGGCAATGCCGACGGCGCATCCGCTTCTGTTTAAGAACCTGCGTGCCTGTCAGGTGGAAGGCATCACCAATCTTGAGAAATCCTTTGCGGAAAATCACCCGCGCGCGCTCATCCAGATGGCTACCGGCGCGGGCAAGACCTACACCGCCTGTGCGTTCACTTACCGGCTCATCAAGAATTCCGGGGCGAAGCGTGTCCTTTTTTTGGTGGATCGCGCCAATCTTGGACGTCAGGCAATGACTGAGTTCCAGCAGTTTGTCGCGCCCGACACCGGTCGCAAGTTCACCGAGGTCTACAACGTCCAGCATCTTACCTCCAGCCAACTTGATTCCGTTGCCCGCGTCACCATTTGCACGATCCAGCGCCTGTACTCCATTCTGCGCGGGGAGGAACTTGACGAAGACCTGGATGAAAAGTCCGGCTATGAAATTGCCACGGCTGACGACCGTCCGAAGGATGTTGCCTACACCGCGCGGGTGCCCATCGAGGCCTTTGATTTCATTGTCACCGACGAATGCCACCGTTCCATTTACGGCCTCTGGCGGCAGGTGTTGGAATACTTCGACGCCTTCCTTATCGGCCTTACCGCCACACCCTCGAAACAGACCATCGGGTTTTTCAATCAGAACCTGGTTATGGAATACAACCACGAGCGCGCGGTTGCCGATGGCGTGAACGTTGGTTATGAAGTCTATCGCATCAAGACGCAGGTTACGGATCAGGGCGGCAAGGTGGAGAAGGGGTTCTATGTGGATCGGCGCAGCAAGGAGACCCGTGCCGTCCGCTGGGAACGCCTGGACGAAGACCTTGCCTATGAGGCGACGCAACTTGACCGGTCCGTAGTGGTGCCGTCCCAAATCCGCACCGTCATCCAGACGTACAAGGAGGCGTTGTTCACCGAACTCTTTCCCGGTCGCACCCTTGTCCCCAAGACCCTTATCTTCTGCAAGGACGACTCCCATGCCGAGGATGTGGTGCATATTGTCAGGGAGGTATTTGGCAAGGGGAATGACTTCGCCAAGAAGATCACCTACAAGACCTATAATCCTGAGACCAAGCGATATGAGAAGTCTGAGACGCTCATTCAGGAATTCCGCACTTCGCCCCAGTTGCGGATTGCCGTCACCGTGGACATGATTGCCACGGGCACGGACATCAAGCCGCTGGAATGCCTGTTGTTCCTGCGCGATACCCGGAGCCGCACCTATTTTGAGCAGATGAAGGGGAGGGGAACCCGCGTCCTGACGCCCACCGACTTGCAGGCGGTTAGCGGGGCGGATGCCCGCGCCAAGACGCACTTTGTGATAGTGGATGCCGTGGGGGTCTGCGAGAGCGACAAGACCGATTCCCGTCCACTCGAACGGCAACGCTCGGTGGCCTTCGATAAGTTGTTGCTGGGGGTTGCCTTGGGGAAACGGGACGAGGATACGCTGACCACGTTGGCTGGGCGGTTGGCACGTCTGGATCGGGAGATCTCGCGCGAAAACGTGCAGGTGCTACGGGAGTTGGCTGGCGGGAAAACGCTATCTGAGCTTTCCAACGCGCTCCTGACAGCCGTCAATCCCGATAAAATCGCAGAGAAGGCAGCCGACAGACCGGGAGCCGAACCGCAGGAAATTGCGCCTGCCCGCCTTGAAACGGCGCGTAAGCAACTTGTTGATGATGCCTGCGCCCCGTTCGATTTGCCTGCCCTGCGCGATGCCCTTGCCAAGGCCAAGCAGGAGGCGGAGCAGATTATTGATGTGGTGACGGTGGACGAGGTGGTGAGCAAGGGGTTTGACAAGGCGGCCAAGGAGAAGGCCACGAATCTGCTCAACTCCTTCCGGGCTTACATCGAGCAACACAAAGTCGAGATCACGGCATTACAGTTGCTTTACTCCCGCCCGTTCAAGCAGCGCCTAACCGAGCCCATGCTCAAGGAGTTGGAAAAGAAACTGTGCGACAACCATGCCGCATGGACGGAAGACCGGCTGTGGGAGGCTTATGCCCTGACGCGGCCCGGCAAGGTCAAAGGCCGTTCGCAGGCAGGCCGATTTGCCGACCTTGTGGCCCTTGTCCGTTTTACGCTTGAGCAGCAGCCCGTATTGAAACCGTTCGCCGAGTCCGTTACGGAGCGGTTCAATGAGTGGCTCATGGATAAGGCCAAGGCCGGTGCGGTTTTTACAACGGAACAGTTGGCGTGGTTGAACCTCATCCGGGACCACATTGCCACCAGTTTGAGTATTGAGCCGGATGATTTGGAGCTTTCGCCATTCAACCAGCGCGGCGGGTTAGGGAAGGCGCATCAGTTATTCGGGGAGCAACTGCCAAAATTGCTCGATGAACTCAACGTGGTGCTGGCGGCGTAATTCACCGCGATTCATGATGTTCGGATACATTTTCGGATTTTTAACTAAATGCGATATATATTATTGCGCAACCGGTTGTATTTAAGTAGTTTAAGTGTGTATTGAGATTCTCATTTGGATATTCGGATTATGTCATCATCAGAAGTATATCGCCAGCCTAGTGATATGGAGCCCTTGCTTCCCAAGGGGCAGAGTGGCCGTCTTTCTGAACTGACCTGTGAAATTTTGAAAGCGTCGGGTCGGCTTATCGGACAGGTTCATTCACCCCTTGTACTCAGTCGGGTGGCGGATTTGGTTCGCGAAATGAACTGCTATTATTCCAATTTGATTGAAGGCCACAAGACCATTCCACGCGACATTGAGCGGGCGATGAAGCGCGATTTCTCGGACGATCAAACCCAGCGCGACAACCAGCAACTCAGTCTGGCTCACATAGCCGTTGAGAAACTCATGGAAGAACGACTGGCGGGCGGGCCGGTGGATGTATATGCCCCTGATTTTTTTTGCTGGCTCCACCATGAATTCTACTCCCGGCTTCCGGAATCGTTGCATTGGGCCACCACCAAGAGCGGCCATCGTTACCATATCAAACCCGGATGTCTGCGTGATTTCATGGTGGATGTGGGCAAACACACCCCGCCGGATTTTGAGGTTTTGTCCATGTTTCTAAACCGTTTCCATTCCTTCTACGGAGATGCACATATTTTGGAAACCGACCGCCTTATCGTTATTGCGTCCGCCCACCATCGACTGGCGTGGATTCATCCGTTTGGCGATGGCAACGGCCGGGTTATCCGGCTGCAAACCCACGCGCAACTGATCCGGCACGGCATTGCCGGACACGGATTGTGGACGTTGTCGCGCGGTCTTGCCCGGCACCGCCAGCGATACTACGCTGCCTTGGAAGCTGCCGACAGCGGTCGTCGCAACGATTATGATGGTCGCGGCAATCTTTCCGATGCGGCTTTGTCCGATTTCTGCGTGTTTTTCCTCGAAACCATGCTGGATCAAATCCAGTTCATGAGCGGACTTCTTGGTCTGCCTGCGCTACGCACCCGCGTGGAACGCTACTTCCAGTTTCAGGCCCTGCATCTAAAACGCTATCGCGAAGAAATCATGCGGGTGGCCCGCACGCTGGCGGATGAAGGTGAGATCCCGCGTGCCCGCGTGCAGGAAATTACAGGCAAAGCCGCGACCGTTTCCGCCGAAATCATCAAGCTTGGACTCGATGAAGGCTATTTTGAAACGCCCAGTCCCAAAGGTCCGCTCCGCGTTGCCTTCCCTGCCAAAATTCACGAATTTTACTTCCCGCAACTCTTCCTCGACTTGCCCGTCGATCCACCCGACGAGAGGTTTACATGAGACACATAGGAAAGGCGCATCAGTTATTTGGTGAGCAACTGCCAAAATTGCTCGATGAGCTCAACGGGGTGCTGGCGGCATGAAGGCGAAGCGAAAATTCATTTATCAACCGAACTATGCGGTGCTGCCGGGTGATACTATCCGGGAGCAGGTGGAGCATTGCGGTTGGTCGCATGAAGAGTTTGCCACAAGGCTCGGTACCACTTCCAAGGCCCTTGTCCGCATTTTCAAGGGTGACCAACCGATTACGAAGAATACTGCTAAGGAACTTGAAAGGGTATTGGGTGCGCCGGCGCGGTTTTGGAATAACCTGGAGCATAACTACCGCGCCAATAGATCGAATTTGCCAGACAGTGTCTGGCAAATTGCCCGAAGCGAGTTGTTGACCCGCAAGTTTGATTGGAAGCC
>CAZSSA010000031.1:0-23232 GCA_964609375.1 uncultured Verrucomicrobiota bacterium
CCTGCGCTACCGGGGATGGATTGGATTTGTATTCGGTAGCGCAGGGTTTAACCCTGCGAAGGGATGGGGCGAAGGGATGCTTCCCCCATCCTCAGAAGAATCCCCAAGATGTGACCTTGGGCAATCATGCGGGCTAAATGATCCTTCGCGTATCGATTCTGCCGCACATGCCAGGTCAACAGCCGCCTCAGTTGCGAAAGATCCGCCTGCTGAAGCCGGTCTGCCTCAGCCATATATCCTCTGGCTTCCCCTTCCCAGTTCTCCCAGTCATACCGCACCACCATCCCGTTCTTATAGCAGGCATCCATGAACCGGGAGACCAGCTTCAAAAACGCCTCCTCAGGAAACCCATCCTCTTCCACAGGGATCGTGCGGTCAGGACAAAACCCCTCCGCCTCAAATACAGGGATAAACTCCAGCATGGCCGCCAACGGCCCCGGCTCTATCGCTTCCGATTCACGCAAGGAACAAGTTTTCATTGGTCATTTCCTTTATCCAACAACCCGCTACTCAGGTCACAACAAAAAGTTATGAGTCTCCTTTCGTCCCGACGATCCCAATAAAAAAGCCGGGAACACATTCGCGTTCCCGGCTTCACACTCATGTGAATATATTATCTCACTGGCCTGACCATGCCGACCCGCCCAAGTTGGAAATCACCTGAGTGGAATTGTACCACTCAACATGCCCATCGACAAATAGCAGATTGCCGCCTTCACCCTTGTGATTATAGCTGAACAAATCCGCCGATGGCGCTGATGCCTGATACTCATTGGTCGCACCCTTGTCGCAAGCCAAAACCGCGCTCGGGGAATCACCCTCGGACATACCCGCCCGCATCTTATAACTTACCCACGTGCCATCCATTACCGTCACGGAAGCAGGGGTATTAGGGTTCGGCGACGCACTGGGACAACGGAAAACCTGCACACTGTTCGAACCCACATAATTTCCCAAGTTGGTAAAAGCGCTCGGAAAGGCCTCTCTGAAATCTGCAGAATACAGTTTAAACCCAACCCCGATCTGCTTAAGATTACTCATGCAACTCGTCCGACGTGCTCGCTCGCGCGCCTGTGCAAGCGCCGGCAGCAACAATCCCGCCAAAATCCCGATAATCGCGATCACCACCAGCAACTCGATCAACGTAAACCCTTTAATCCTCAACTTCTTTAGAATCTTGCTCATCGTTTTCTCCTTGGAATGAAACCGCCATTACTACCGATTTGCCTGCAAATATATACCATTGCCTTTTTACCGTCAATAGCCCCGCGTTCTACTTTGCACTTATTTCAACCCTTTTCTTGTTGACGGAAAAGCCCGATATTCTATGATGTCGCCCTTCTAAATCGCAATAACAAGGAGTAACTCATGGCATTGATTAATTTTGGCGGCAAGAATGAAACCGTGGTAACCCGCAAGGAGTTCCCGATTGCCAAGGCGCGCAAAGTCCTGAAAAAAGAAACCATCGCCATCATCGGCTACGGAGTCCAGGGCCCCGCCCAGGCACTTAACCTGAAGGATAATGGCTTCAACGTCATCATCGGCCAGGCACCGGAATTCAAGCGTGACTGGGACCGCGCCAGCCAGGACGGCTGGATCCCCGGTAAAACCCTCTTCCCCATCGCGGAGGCCGTCAAGCGCGGCACCATCATCCAGATCCTTGTCTCCGACGCCGCCCAGCGAAAAGTCTGGCCAACCATCAAGGCCAACCTGAAACCCGGCGACGCCGTGTACTTCTCGCACGGATTCTCCATCGTCTATAAGAGCCAGACGGGCGTCATCCCTCCGAAAAACGTGGACGTGATCATGGTCGCGCCCAAGGGCTCGGGCCTGAATGTCCGCCGCAACTTCCTTTCCGGCGCTGGAATCAACTCGAGCTACGCCGTGGGCCAGGATGCCACGGGTCGCGCCGAGGAACGTTGCATCGCCCTCGGCATCGGCATCGGCTCCGGCTACCTCTTCCCGACCACCTTCCAGAAGGAAGTGTACAGTGACCTGACCGGCGAACGCGGCGTGCTCATGGGCGCCTTGGCCGGCATGATGCAGGCCCAGTATGACGTTCTCCGCGCCAATGGTCACTCACCCAGCGAAGCCTTCAACGAGACCTCAGAGGAGCTGACCCAAAGCCTGATCCGTCTCGTCGATGAGAACGGCATGGACTGGATGTACCAGAACTGCTCGGCCACCGCCCAGCATGGCGCCCTGAAGTGGAGACCCATTTTCAGAAAGGCAAACCTCCCGGTCTTCAAGAAACTTTACGCCTCCGTGAAGCGCGGTCAGGAAACCCGTGAAGTCATCCGCGACTGCGGCGGAAAGGACTATCAAAAGTTTCTCGGCAAGAAACTCGCCGAGATTCACAACTCGGAAATGTGGCAGGCAGGCGCCGCCGTCCGGGCACTCCGCCCGAAAGAATCCGCGAAGTCCATCGGCAACGCCGCGAAAGGCACGGGTGGTCGCACCTCAAATTAAGGGGGAGGGACGGCTCTCCGAGCCGTCCGCGGACGCCCCGGAGGTGCGTCCCTACCAGAAGGAACGACAGATCCCTATCGGGGCAGGCGCCATAAAGCCCTGCCCTTTTTTACATCATGACTCTCCTTGAAATCCTTCTTCTGGCCATCGGCCTCGCCATGGATGCCTTCGCCGTCTCCGTGGCAAGCGGTATTGCCATGAAGAACTTCCATATCGGTCACGCCCTGCGTATGGCCACCGCCTTCGGACTCTTCCAGGCTGTCATGCCGGTCGTCGGATGGCTCGCCGGAAAAACCATGCAATCCTTCATGGCCGGATTCGACCACTGGATCGCCTTCGCCCTGCTGGCCGTTGTCGGAGGCAAGATGATTTACGAAGCCACCCGCCTGGAAGAGGCGGAAACCGAATCCAATCCTTTCGGACTCTATGTCCTGCTTCTTCTTTCCCTCGCCACCAGCATCGACGCCCTGGCCGTGGGCATCACCTTTGCCATGCTCGGAACCACCATCATTACCCCCATCGCCATCATCGGCTCGGTAACATTTTCCCTCTGTCTGGCAGGAGTTAGAATCGGAAATGTCTCGGGACATTTCTTCGAGAAGAAAATCGAGATCATCGGCGGATTCGTCCTGATCGGTATCGGGCTGAAAATTCTGATCCAGCATCTGTCGTCAGGCCAGTAAAACAAGTGGCGACTCTCCAATCCTTCACTCTCCATGGAGTCCGCCGTCGACTGAAAGGGGTTTACATTGACGCACCGCCTTCATACAGGTAGTGTTTTTCGAATGAATCGAATTTGCTTGCCTGCCTATTGGCTGCCGCTTGTCGCCCTCTTCCTTGCGGCGCCCGCCACCACTTCCGCCGCCCCCTTGTCCAAAACCCACATCTCTGCCGATGCCAAGTGGGTGCTCCATCTCGACATCGAACAATTTGCCCCCTCGGAAACGTGTCGTATTCTGTTAAGTGACTCAGGGAAAAGCGACAAACTGAAGACACTGCTGGGCCATTATCGCACTCTGCTGGGGGTGGACCCCCTAAAGGCCTTGTCGGCCGTCACCCTCTACGGAGAGGAAATCTCAGGCAGCCGCGGTGTGGCCATTATTCGCGGAGCCATCCCCGCCAAAGCACTCATCACGCGCTTATCCTCCTACCCGGAATACACCACCCGCAAAACGTCGGGATATACGATTCACCAATGGAAAGACCGCGCCAGCGGCACCAGGATGAATGCCTGTATTTTCGCTTCCTCGTTGTTCGTGATCGCCTCGGATGATAACGCCATGAATTCCGCCCTCGGAACCCTCGATCGATCGCGCGCCAATCTGGGAACCCTTAAAAATCAGGCACTCACGATTCCTGTCCCTGTCCCCGGCGCTTTTCTCACGGCAGCCACATGCGGCTATGCCGGCGCTTCCCCCAACCCCCTAAAGGCCATGTTGCTCCGCAATACCAACTGCACCACCATGCAAGTCGCCGAATCCAACGGAATCATGGACGCCACCATCACCCTTGCCGCCGTTTCCCCTGATGCAGCCTACCAAATACACCAGATCCTGAACGGATTGCTTGTGTCGGCCGCTTTTACCGAGGAATCATCGGGACTGGCGAAACTCGCTGAATTAAGCGAAGTCAAACGTCAGGATTGCCAGGTCAATCTGCGCATCCATTGCCCCGCCCGTGAGGCAGCAACCGCCCTGGCCACCAGCCTCCTCCAACCCTAACCGATGCTCTTCTTCCTCTCCCCTTGGGGAAGAGGATTGGGGTGAGGGTGTTGTGCCGCCATCTCTTCAAACACCGCCAAGATCGTGTTGGCCTCGTGTTCATTCATCCGTTCAATCGCAAATCCAGCATGCACAATAACGTAACTCCCCACGCCGGCGTCGGGCACCAGCGACAGGTTCACCTCCTGACGACTCCCCTCCAATTCCGCCACCCCGATCCTGTCAGGACGAACTTCCACAATTTTCATTGGTACAGCCAAACACATCGGCAATCTCACTTTCTCGTGGCAGCCGCAATGACCGCCTGCCCCAGCGCTATACACCCGTCGCCAGAGGGTGTCTTCCGGTGGCAAAACACCTTGAGGCCATGTTCCTCAAGCCGTTCCACCAACAATCCATTCAGGATACGATTCATAAACACACCGCCACTTAACGCCACGAACGACGCTCGTTCCTGACGGCTTGCATAGAGTATCATTTCCAAAGCCGCGCGCGCAATGGCCTGATGGGCCGCCAATGCCCATGCAGAGGGATGAAGTTCAACAACACTCCGCTCGGAAAGCAGGCGGAATGCCGGGCTCCAATCCACCCGGAACATCCCATCCACTTCTCTCCCTTCCCATGGAATCTCCGGAACGGTTGCCTGATGACACTCCCGCGCCGCCGCCTCCAAACGTATCGCGGACTGCCCCTCATAGGTGATCGCCGCCGGCGCAAACCCCAGCGCCACGGAGAACGCATCGAATACCCGGCCAGCCGCATGACTCAACGGCGCATTCAATCCCTGACGACATTGCTGCTCCCACACGGATACCGCTTCGCGCGTTACCCCTAACGGCTTCAACCATGAGTCGGTCATCGTCACGCCCGCCGCCATCCAACGCCCCACCAGCTGACGCGAAGGACACCGCACCGCTGCATCACCGCCCGGCAAAGGCACCGGCTCGAAACACGCAAGCCGCCTGAATCCGCCCTTCCGGACACTCAAGACTTCGGCACCCCAAATCGTTCCGTCCGGCCCCCACCCCATCCCATCCATGACCAGAGCCAACCCCTCCCCCAATCCGTGCTCCGCCAGACAAGCCGCTGCATGCGCATGATGATGCTGAACAGCCACCACACCCACCCCCAGTTTCGCGGCAAGTCGTCGCCCCATCCGCGTCGATTGCATATCCGGATGCATATCCACAGCCACAACTTCTGGTTGTCGCTCCAGAAAGGCAGGAAGTGTTGCCACAACCTGCTCAAACCCTTCGACGGCTTCCGGTGTATCAAGATCGCCAATATGCGGCGAAAGCACCACGCGGTCTCCATAGGCCAAGGCCACCGCATTTTTCATGTCCGCCCCCACCGCCAAGACGTTTTGTTCCAAGGTCCATCGCAGACGAATCGGATGCGGAGCATAGCCACGTGCACGCCGCCACACGTGTGCCCCCCCACCCGCCTGCAGCACGCACAGGGAATCATCGTTGCGCAAGTTGATCTCCCGGTCATGAACCAAGAGGAGGTCGGCGATGCCGCCCAATCTTCCCCGCGCTTCAGCATTGGTAAGACAAATCGGCTCCCCGCCCCTGTTCCCGCTGGTCATCACAAGCAAGTCGAAATCCGGCACTGGATCATCCCCCTGCTGATGAAACAACAACAGATGCAGGGGGGTGGTTGGCAGTAATATCCCAACCGTATGGGATTCCGGATTGATACTATCAAAAGGCAGCCGTCCTTCATTCAGCACGTCCTGCCGGACATCGACAATGACAATTGGCCCCTCCGGCGATGTCAGCAATTCGGCCGCCGCCTCGGAGATAACGGCATACCGTCGCGCCGTCTCGAGATCACGCGCCATCACAGCCAACGGTTTTTCCGGACGGTGTTTCCGGTCACGAAGCCGCCGCAACGCCTCACGATCAAAGGCATCAGCCGCCAGCAGAAATCCACCCAATCCCCGCACTCCAACAAGGCTCCCCCGTGCCAAGGCCTCGCGTGCACCTCGCACAGGGTCTCCCGGAAGCGCCTGCCCCTGTGTCGTCTCCAGCCACAATCGGGGACCACACGCCGGACAGGCCATGCTTTCGGCATGAAACCTCCGATCCTTAGGATTGTCATACTCCATCCGACAGGCATCACATAAGGGAAAGACCGACATCGTCGTCCGCGCCCGGTCATAAGGCATGGATTTCAACACCGTGTAACGTGGCCCACAATGGGTGCAGGTAGTGAAGGCATAGCCATACCTTCTGTCTGCCGGATCCAATACCTCGGCAGCACAGGCAGGGCACATGACCAAATCGGCCGGAATCAAAATCTCAGGCGACAAGCCTCCGTCACTCTCCAAAATCAGAAATTCATTTCCAGCAGGCGCAGGCAGGTCTTCCGCCGAAATCACCGTCATCCCATCGATACGGGCATGAGGCGGCAGGCGATGCGGCACAGCCGCCAGACATTCATCCACTGGAGCAAGCTCGCCCACCAGGATCAGCCGTACCGAACCACGTCGATTCTGGACAGAACCCGCCAACCCGAACTCCCGGGCAAGACGGTAAAGCGTCGGACGGAATCCAACGCCCTGCACCACCCCGGTAAAATCCACCGTTTTCCTAACCCACATTCAATTTCACCGCCTTGATTCTTCCGCCTGAACCACGCACCCTGCCCCCCCACCCCTCCTCATTGTGCAGGAAGGAATCCTTCCTCTACCAATTGCCGATCCGTTTCCGGAGTCAGCGGTATCGGCAACGGCGTCATCCCTTTGCGAATCAATTCCTTCTGATACTCCTGCAGCAGTCGCGCAATCTCTTCATCCGTTAATTCGATGTTTTCACTCTGGGTCAAACTGTTGACCAATTTGCGCTCAGAAGCGTCATCACTCTTCTTTCGGCCGGCCCTCATCACGCCCACCCCCGCCACCGCCGTTTCCCCCTCTACCTTCGAAGCAAGCGCCGCCGCCTTGGCCCGCTCCGCCTCCATGGCACTCATCCGCGCCAGCTCTTTCCGCAACCGCGCTTCCTCCCTTTGTTGCCGGCGAAGCATATAGGACCGTTTCTGATCCACGCCATTCGCCATCGCTTCCTCCAGTTTGCTGGCAGGCGTTTCCTGAACCGACACTGAATTCGTTGATTCCGGAGTCACACGTTCAAACCGATTGGATCCACCCTGCATCGAAACCCAGTAGTCTTCGGGGCCCCGCCTCAATCGCGCACGTTCAGCCGTATAATCGGCACTCACCACCTCAACCCCGTCCACGGCCTCACCGATCCCCAACATGTAATTGCGCTTGGTTTTGACGTCCACCAGTCCAACACGCAACCCTCCCGCCTCATCACGCACCACCGCTGACATCCGGATTTGATTAACCACCGACTGCTCCGGCGGGACCGGAGGCGTCACCACTTCCACAACCGGCAATGCCTCCGCCCCGAAAGGACGCCGTTCCAGGATGATCCCGTACCGATCAAACCCGCCGCCTTCCCCGTACACCAGCGCCGCAGGGACAAGGACAACCATGACGCCGAAGGCGCCGTACAGCCTATGAAGAACCGTCAATTTCATAGCAGGGCTATTATCCTCCCTAACCCGGAGAAATGTCACGTTCCGATTTCACAACTTCACTTCCAAGCCCCCGCCCTATTCCAGCCTGAGTGCTTCCCATGGTTCGCCTCGTGTAACCCACATCGCTGTCAACAGGCTCGCCACGAGTCCGCCAACAACCACCCCCAGGATTCCGTAACCGGGAATCACCCACACCAACCATGCCCCAGCCTGCCCGTCCGACATCACCGGCCACACGGCCGCCATCGCCGCCATACATCCCACGGCAATCCCCGACCCGATAAGCCATAGTTGCTCCCCCGCCAACAAAACAACACCATCCCGCCTGGAAAACCCCGTGGCCCTCAACAACGCCAGTTCACCGCGCCGCTCAATTCCATTCCGGGCAACAACCGCAGCCACCCCCAGTACCCCAAGCAGCAATCCAAGTCCGCCTAGAATTTGGAATAGCCTTATATATAAAACCGTGACGGCATTGAGTTGCCTGAGCCTCTCCGTACCGGCAACCACCTCGGCTCCCTCATCCCCAAACTGCCGCGACAAGACACCCGCCACGGCGGCCTGTGCCTCCGGCGGGACATCGACCAACAACAACCGCACCACCGCCTCCGAGGGAAAACGACGACTCAACTCCCCCTCCGGAACCATCACATGCCCCTGCAATACCGTATTCGCCAGCATTCCAACAAACCGCAACCGGAACACCCGCCCTCCCTCGTCCCTATACAAAAGCTCGTCACCCACCTGCTTCTCGAGTCCCCACATCAGGGTCGCCTCATCAGCCACCGCCGGCACCACATCGGGGCCCCAATCCCCGGCCAGCATCATCCAGGGATTCAACCCCCGCTCAACCCTTCCTTCCATAGACACCGTGCTGATAAATCGGAACGCCCCTCGCTCGGCGAGAAACACGGGATTCACTCCGGCAAGCCGCGGCCGCTGCGCACGATTCAGATTCCCGCACCCCGCATCATCGCCCTGCACCACGCGGATCCCGGTAAAAGCCACTTCCTTAAACACGTCACCGGCAAGCCCATGCCGTTGTCGTTCCCTCTCCTGATTGAGATCCGCTGCCAGGGGAACCGATGTCTGCATGATCAAGCCATACCCGCCTGTGCCTGTTCCGCAACCTCCTGAGTCATCCTGTATTGGCTCAAAAAGAGCAACCGCCACCAGAAGAAACACTGCACACGCCGTCAATCCTGAAACCAAAAAGCTTCTTTTGACATGCCGCCCGGCATTCCGCTTCGCCAGATCAAACCGCCTGGACAGCAATGCCGTCGACCTCTTGCCCCACACATCAATCACCCGGCGCAAGACAGAAGCCCCTGCCAGCAGAAGGCAGGCCCCCAATCCGAAAAACATGGCCACGCGTCCCTCGTGCCCCGCCCCTCTCGCCATCCATGCCAATAGACCCGCCACCATAACCGCCACAATCCCCATCCATGACCATACCCGCCTGCTCCATCGGGAATGCTTCCGCTCACGCTCTTCAATCACCGCATCCATCAAATTCCGCGCCTGCATCCGCATGAGACGACGAGAAACCATGCTGCTCATGAAAACAGCCAACACAAGGGCAATCCCCGCTGCCACGGCCAGCGACACCCAGGAGAGGCTGATCTCCAGACCGAGCGGTGCATCTCCACTCCACCGGCTCTCAAGCATCCAGAGCAGGCCTCTTGCGTAAACCACCCCACCAAGACAGCCCACGGCGCTACCCGCCAGCGCCGTGACAACCCCCTCTCCCATCGCCCATCGGCGCAGCAAGGCAGGATCAAAGCCCAGCGCCATCAATATTCCCGTTTGCTCCATCCGCTGCTCACCCGACAATCCATAGAGCAGCCCCATCAGGATCATCGCGGATATCACCAGAAAAAAACTCAGCCCCATAAATAGCTGCCCAAAATCAAGGGCATCACTCCCGGCCTTTTCTGCTTCATCACGAACCGCCCGGAGCGCAGGGCGCGCAACACCCGCCACAAGCAGTTGTCGTAATCTCTCCCTGATTTCATCCCGCCCGGATTCAGCCCCCCCATACCGCACCGCCGTAAGACGCCCCCACCTGCTCCCCCATAACTTCTGTGCATCCGCAAGACCCACATAAGCCTTTGGGGCCCCCCGCCATTGCTCCCAATACGCCTCATCCTTCGCCCGTACCTTCGTAAAATCAACCGGTATCCCCGTGCGCCATTCCGCGCAAGACCCGGCATCCGAAAGTCCCGGTATTGCCGGCATCAGGCTCTCATCAGCCACTTCAGCAAGGGGAACCACCGCTTTCACACAACATACAGCCGACGTCTCCACCAACGCACGCAACGGACCCATGACATAACTCCGGAGTTCAACCACATCCCCCGTGGAAACGCCAAGATCATCAGCCAGCCAATCAGTCACGACGATTTCACCGGCCCCGATCTCCCCCCCTCCAGGCGCCGCTTCCACCCCGGCAACGAACGCATATGGCGTTGTTTTCCCTCCGGCATTCATGGAATTGACAAGATACGTGAGCACGCCGGTTCCATTGGTGGAAACCGCCTCGGCAGCGCTGGCAATGCCCTCATCCAAAAAAATAGTCCGGCTGCGCAGCTCTCCACTCTTCCCCTTCCCTGCCGTTCGCCACTCAAGCCCTGCGTCCGGAAAATCCCACGCCGCCCAAAGCGCTGATTCAGCTGCCGGCAAATCATCAACCCCGCCAATGAGCAATAAGTTGGCCTGCCCTTCAACCCCCGTTAGTTTTTGCAGGGAAGCAAGATCAACAAACACATTAAGCGGCGGCACCTGGGTGTTCTCCAATCCAAACCGCCCCATCTCCCTATCCCCCACAATGGCACTTACCAGCGCACGCATGGCCACCGTCGACCGGCCAGAAGCCTCCAACGCCATTTCCCGCAGGGCATCCGGGCGCTCCACACGCAGTACCACCTCATCACCAACCTTGAGAGACAGCATATCCGCCAGTCGGCGGCTGACCACCGCCGTCCCTCCCGTTGGAACCGGAAATCCTGTTGGACTCATCCAGGCGAATGAGGGTTGAACCCCCATCATTCGCACCCCGCCCGTCCGCTTTGACCCATCCTGACTCGCCGCCACCCCGGACAGCGACAGCACCGTCGATACCCGCCCAGTCGCGGAAAGTCCTGATTGAACGGCACCCGCCAACGCCTCGCGAAACAGCCGGTCACCGGCAAACCACGCATGCTGAACTTTGCCCAGTCGCTGGTCCGCTACCGTTCGAAGGGTCCCGCGAACTGAGTCACCCACCATGAGTGCCCCGGCAACCACGGCGGTGCAAACGGCAACGGCCAGAGTCGACAGAAGATGACTCGGCCAGTAATAAACGCAGGTGCGCCAAATCACACGCGCCATGCCAGGGGATGGTATTTTGCCAGACTTCATGTCATGCAACGGGAACGAGGGCCCCATCCGTGATTTCCAAAACCAATCCCATCCGACGAGCCAGCGCCGGCGAATGAGTCACCATCACAACAGCCACTCCTGCTTCACGGTTGAGTTCAAGCAGCAAGTCCACCACTCCACTTGCCGTATCCGCATCAAGGGAACCCGTGGGCTCATCCGCAAGCAACAGGCGAGGCTCATTAATCAGGGCTCGCACGACGGCAACACGCTGTCGTTCTCCTCCGGAGAGTTCCCCGGGCATCGCCTCCGTCTTCCCCCCCAACCCTGCTCTTTCCAGCAGCATGAGCCCGCGGGCAACTCGATCAGGCTTGCCATTCGCCTGACCCGCCAGCGTGGGAACCAGCACATTCTCAAGCACCGTTAATTGAGGCAAAAGAAAATGCCGCTGGAACACAAATCCCACCTGCCGGCGTCGGAATTCCGCCCGCCCCCGTTCGCCCATGGCCTGCAAATCCTGCCCGGCAAACCTGACCCTTCCTGCCGTCGGCACATCAAGCCCGCCCATGAGATTCAAGAGGGTGCTCTTACCGGAGCCCGAAGGTCCGCCCACCGCCAGCGTTTCCCCCTCCGCCACGGTCAGGGAAATGGTGTCGAGTACCGGCGCTTCAGCCCCATACTGCTTCCTTACCTCGATCAATTCGCAGAGCGTCATTCCGCCTCCTGATCCGTCCGGATCGCTTGTTGCGGAGAGACTATGCCCGGAAGCCTTCCGTATCAACACCGAATGCTTGTCAAGATCCCCGTTCCGCCCACGCCTTGAAGACAACCTTCTCCATCGCGTCCGCCTGCTCCTCCATGCTCTCCACCATCTTGAACTGCGCCCGGCAACGATCAAGATTCTGCCCGGCTCGATGCGTCTTGAAGTAAGTATCGCCGTGCAGGTAGTCCGTCAAAAACCGCATTCCGATCATCAACGTGATTAAACGACCGGAAAACACCAACTCCTCACGCTCGGCGGGATTCAGGAACGACGCTTCGGAAAGATACCCGCAGGCAATCGACTCGAACATCTCAATCCGCATCCGAACCTTGCTCAACTCCCGCTCATCTTCTGCCGCCGCCGCCGTGGCGCTACGGACCATATCGCCAAAATCATACAGAGCCAATCCTGGCATGACGGTATCCAGGTCAATCACGCACACCCCTTTCCCGGTCACATCATCAAGCATGACATTGTTTATCTTGGTGTCGTTATGGGTGATCCGCTCCGGAATTTCCCCCTTCGCATGCCGCTCCAGCAACCGCCCGCACATCGTCGCCCGCCGCTCGACAAACGCAATTTCCGCCTGCGCTTCTGCCGCCCGGTTACAGGCATCGGCGGCAATTGCTTCCTGTAGAGCACGCAGTCTGACAGGAGTGTTGTGGAAGTTGAGGATTGTCTCATTCAATCGAGGCGCCGGCAAATCAGCCAGTAAATTCTGGAATCGCGCATAGGCCTTGGCGGCTTCAAACGCCTGATTCCGGTTTTCGATGGTATCGTAAGTCCTGGCCCCTTCCACAAACAAATACAGACGCCACCAGTTCCCCTCCCCATCCTGATGGCAAGGCTGGGCATCGCCGCGAGTGAGCACCACACACAAGGAATGGCGGGTAACATCTCCCCTCCCGGCCGCTGTCAGTTTACCGCGAACATGGTCCGTCACACGCATGATGTTGTCCATCACCGCACGGGGATCTTTAAAAATGCGATGATTGATGCGCTGAAGCAGATAATGGACCGGCGCGCCCGCCATGCTGAAGGTGACCTTGAACGTGTCATTAATGTGCCCTGAGCCGTAGGGCACGGCTTCGACGAAATCCCCCCAGGCCCTGAACCGCTTAACCACCTCGTGAAACTTGAACTTGCCCGCCGCGTTTGTACTCATCCCTTCACTCCTTGTCCCTGCGCATCTTCACGATACATAGCCCACTCAGGCTCGTTCTCAAAAATCCAATGGTAATAGTCCTTCGCCAGCAACTCGCCTGCCGCCGCCTCGTCCACAATGGCTTTGCAAGCCGGATGCAATTGCAACGCCGAAGCCGTCACCATCGAGGTCACCGGCCCCTCCAGGGCCTTAGCCATGATCGACGCCTTCCTGGATCCGGTCGCCAGCAGGATGATTTCGCGAGCATCCAGAATTGTCCCCACGCCCATCGTTATCGCTCGCCGCGGCATCCGGTGTGGCTCATCACCAAACAACACGGAGTTGACAGCAATCGTGCCGGGCGTTAGACACTTATCCCTTGTTCTGGATCTCAGCGACGAGAGCGGCTCATTGAAACCAATGTGTCCCGATTCGCCAATCCCCAGTAATTGCATGTCAATACCACCCACATCCAGAATTAATTCCTCATACCGGACACATTCTGCTTTCAAATCCGGCGCCAAGCCCAGGGGAAGATGTGTATTGCGAATATCAATGTTTACCCGCAAAAAGAGCTTCTCATTCATGTAATGCCGGTAGGAATGCGGATCCGCAGATCCCAGCCCGACATATTCATCCAGATTAAAGGTTCGGCAGAGGGAGAAGTCCAACCCCTCTTCATGGTGCATCCGCACCAGTTCGGCATACACCTGTTCCATGGTGCGCCCGGTCGCCAACCCCAAGACCGAATCAGGTTTATTGCGCAACTGGCTAGCCACCAGTTGCGCGACCAGATGACAAGCGCTGGCCGAATCAGGACGGATAATAACTTCCATAACTCCCTCTTCTCCGATTACATGCCGAATTCTGCAGCATGATCCGGCGAAGCCAGTATCACACGCTTGTCACTCATCTTCTGCCGAAGGGCGTCGATTTCCAGCATTCCATCCGTCAGCGGCATCGCCACCTGCCCCCCCTCCACCACCGAACGGCACATCCCCATCATGATGTCAAACCCTTTACAGGCGCTGTCGAAATTACAGCTGTGCAACTGGCGGTCATCCTTCAACCAATCGGCCATCTCTTGAACATACGGCGGCATATCCACCACATAGTTCATTGCCCCGTCACCCGACATCGCTCCGGCTTTCGTTACCGCCCGCCACCCCCCATTCGTCAGCACTTCCGCAAACCCATCGTCCCCCATCACGCGAATCCGGTTCCGACCCCACCACTTCGCCACCTCAGGAATGTTAGGCGCCCCCGCCCCTGTTTCAACAATCCCCCGGACACCGTTCCTAAACTGAATCACACCCGCAAGGTAATCGGGAGACGGATGATTGTCGGCAAGCTTACTCCGCCCTGCTGCTTGGGCCATCACCCAATCGGCATCAACATTATTATTATACCAGCGCATGTAATCAATCAGATGCGAAAGCATGTGCATCATCCATCCCGGGCTCGTCGCATAAATAGTATGGATCTTGCCGAGCGCTCCGCTATCCACAATCTCCTTCACCTTGCGATAGTGAACCCCATACCGGTGCTGATGACTCACCACCGTCTTGATCCCGCTCCCCGTCAGCATCGCCTTTATTTCCAATGCCACCTTGCTGGAATCCGCCACCGGCTTTTCAAAGGCGATCATCTTGACCTTGTTATCCACAGCGATCTTGATCATTCGCGTACGGAGGTTCGGCATCGTGCAGAAACAGAACACATCCGGCTTAAGCGACGCCGTCAGCGCCCCCGCATCGGTCGATGTGGCCGGATTGCCCAATTCCGCCGCAGCAGACGCAAGTCGAGCCTGGTCAATATCGCAAATCCCTACCACTTTGAAATTGGGATTGGCCTGAAACGCACTCGCATGATGCTTGCCTCGCTTGCCCATGCCAACAACCACCACACTATAACAATGGCTCATAAAACAACCTCCTTGCCTCATTGAATGAAAAGGTCCCAGGGCATCTACGCCCTGGGACCCATGGTTACCAACACCATCAACCGTTCTGCTTGTCCCACTCCAGGCACTTCTGGATCACGTAGTCCACTTCCTCAACCGTCAACTCCGGGAACATCGGGAGACTGACACATGTGGCCGCGTTCTTTTCCGCATTAACAAGCGACCCTGCAATCCTTGCATCCTTCCCCCACGGATACCCCGCCTGCTTGTGAATCGCAATGGAGTAATGGGTCTTGGCATCAACGCCGTTCTTCACGAGAAAATCCACCATCGCATCGCGCTTGGCGGCATCCTTGACCTCAATCACATAGAGATGCCAGACATGCCGGTAACCCGGCTTGTGATAAGGAAGATCAAACGATTTCGCACCCTTGAGCCCCGCCGTATATCGCTCGGACAACTTAATACGTTGATTGTTCCACTCGTGGATGTGCTTCAGTTTCGCGCTCAGAATACCCGCGTGGATGTCGTCCAATCGGCTGTTAAAGCCAAAACTGTGCACATTGCGCGCCGGCGACCCGTGACTGCGCAGCAGACGCGTCTTTCGATCAATTTCTGCATCGTTGGTCACAATCGCCCCGCTGTCGCCAAAGGTGCCCAGATTCTTCTGAATGATGAAACTGGTCGCCATCGCATCGCTCAATTCGCCAATCTTGAAGGTATCACCCGCCGCGTCAATCGCCTGCGCATTGTCTTCGATCACCTTAAGGCCATGTTTGTCGGCAAGTTTCCGGATAGCCGGCATATCGGCACATTGGCCGTACAGATGCACAGGTATGATGGCCTTGGTCTTGGGCGTAATCGCCGCTGCCGCCTTCGCCGGATCAATGCATTTTGTTTTCGGGTCACAATCCACAAGCACCGCCGTGGCTCCGGCAATCCAGATGGCTTCCGCGGTGGCAAAAAAGGTGTTGGCGTTGGTGATGACTTCATCGCCCGGTCCAATGCCCATCGCCATCAGCACCAACCAGATGGCATCCGTTCCATTCCCCACGCCAATGGCGTATTTCGCCCCGTGAAACGCCGCCAGTTCCTTCTCAAACTGCTTGTTCATGGGCCCCTGAACATACTCCCCACTCTCCAGTACCTTTTGAATATTCGCATCAATTTCCGCCTTGATATTATGGTACTGTCTAACGTGCCCGTAAAATCCAACCTTCATACGCGCTATCCTTTCTTGTTCTAAACCTCTCCTCGCACCCTGCTTAAACTGCCCATGACACTCGTCATCACAGCAATCAACTCAAATTCCATGCGTCTGCCGAACCTCCACCCACCAGCTCCCCATCGATTGCCCCTTGGCGACAATACGTCCCGTCGGTGATGGCTCCGTCACCGCACCCTTTTTCCATCCGCATACCCGGTACAACGTGCAGAACGAGAAATCCGGCGCCACGCCACCCTGTCCACCCACTAACTCGCCACCACGACGCACATTGTCCTGCATCCATGCCGGAAGGGTGAGATGATAGGGATTCCGTTGCACCTCGCCAACATGAAATGATGTCGCCGCCACCAACTCCGCCACATCATCCGCCCGGGACTCCACCATCAAGTTGGGCTTATCCATCGCCGCCCAGAATTCGGTCTCTACCACCACACACGAAAACGTCGCCGGCATGGCCGCTAACGCCTCCATGACCAGATGATGCGTCCCGATATGCGAGGCATTCCAGTCACCGGCATGCGGCAGAAAAATTACCCGCGGCTGATACTGCTCCAGGATCCCTCGAATGACGCCAACGGCCTTCCGCCAGTTCCCGGGATCCTCCGCACGACCCTTTGGTGATATCCGCTCTAATCCTTCAGGGACTGAAGCGTGCACCTCCCACCCCAGAAACGCACAGGCCTCCTTCAGCTCATGCCAACGTCCCTGCCGGCGGTCCTTCTTGCTGCCCAGCGTCACGGCAATATTCGTCACCGACACCCCCGCCTCCCGTGCAAGCCTCAAGGGAAGCGCCCCCACAATGCATTCATCGTCCGGATGCGGCGAAAAAATCAACGCGCCCCCCGCCGCCGCCTCAGGAGCAGCGTGATGCGGAACAGGAATCCCGCCCAGTGGCATACCCTTTCCGCGATTCAACCACGTTTCACACTCACGCACCCACGCCAAATACGGATTTGTCATGCTTCTATTTCTCCACTACCGGCAAACTCGCCGCCACCACCGCCTGCCCATGTCGCTTGTCCGTCTCCCCCGGCATCATCAGTCGGATGCTCCCCGCCACCTCCGGAGCCTCAACGGCCATCACATGGCGCGCCCGATCAAGAATGATCTCTCCCCCGGTTCCGGTTGTCACACGACCCAGGACCAGGACATTACGAAGCGGATAGAACTCCCGGTATTGTAGCACCGCATACCCAAACCATGTCCCGATGGTCTCATAGATCAAACGCGCCCGTGGATCATTCCCCGCCATCAACTCCTGCACCGCCACCAGTTTTTCAGGCAGGGGCATCGTTTCCGGCAATTCAATCCCCGCCGCCTTCGCCAGCCGCGGTATGGCCTGCTGTGAAAAATACTGCGCTCCACACCCCCTGTCGCCAGACCACTCATCCGCTGGCGCATCCGCTCGTCCATCAATGGGAGCAAAGGCCAACTCGTTCAGCCAGGGCGTCAATGACCCGTCCGGCGTGACGAACCCTGCCGCCTCACTGGTTCCCATCGAAACCCCGAGAACCGCATTATCCTTCAACGCGGAGGCGCCCGCCAGCGCCGTCACTTCGCCATCATTCATGACCACCAGCGGGATGTTCCCCCATTCCTTCCGGATACGATGGAACATGTTTTTCACATGAACATCAAAGTCGGAGGGTGAAACCCCGCGAAACAACGAGGCAACCCGCACCTGATTTTCAACGTATACCCCGGCGGCACTGCCCCCAATGGCATCGACCCTCGGCAGGTGCTTCGCCGCACGCCTCAATGAATCCATGATGCCCTGATAATGATACTCAGGGTTTTTCTCGAAATACGGCTGCCACCCGATTTCTTCGGTGAACAACACCTTTCCATCCATGACAGCCGATGCCTTGCGATCACTCCCGCCCAGGTCAAACCCGATCCGGCACCCATTCCACTGGCCGCCGATCCGTTTCGCCGGCAAGCACGCCGCGGGCACCTTGGCCGCCGCCACCGATACCACCTCAAGGTCGCCATCATAAATCTTGCGCCCGATGAGTTCATTATCAAACACCCCCGTCGCCGACTCCGCATAGTGCTTCTTCAGCCCTTCCGCCACCGACGGGGGACCGCTAAAGTAAATCGTCCGTCCGCCATACGCCCACAGCATGAACTTCACCAGGCGCTCCACATGGCCAAGATTCTCCACAGCCCGCGGATGCCCCTCGGGGAACAAATAGCCATCCCGCCGCGATACCGCCCCGGCAGGCTGCGCCAGCGCCAGCGAAAAGGCAATGTTTCCACCACACAAAACCGCCGCCTGCTGAAACTGATGCCAGACACCCACCAGCGGCATAAATCCGCTATCAAGGGGCGCCGCCACCTTCCCAAGCCCACCATTAATTGAGTTATTCCTTGAATTCATGGCGAAACAAATACGATAAATACGCCGCCAGAGCAACGATGTTTACCAGTAATCCACCCCAGACTTGACCCGCCACCCGTTTCTGCTTACCGTGTGCGCCTATTATCAATATGTTAATAATCATTCTCAAAACCTTATCTTGGTTTTTCAGCAGCCTGCCTCTGCAATCAGCTCTCTCCATTGGGCGAGGCATGGGATGGATATACGGTTCCCTCATCCGCTACCATCGGCAGGATGCCATCAACGCTCTCCGTGACTCGCTGCCGGAAAAAAGCGAAAAGGAACGGCGTTACATTCTGGAATCAATGTATCGTAACCTCGGCATGAACATCGTTGAGGAATTCCGCCTCCCTCACATCACGGAAGAGGAATTGCAGCGCATCATTCTGTGGGAAGGAGAGCAGAACGCACGGAATGTCCTCGCCGCGGGCAAGGGAATGATTGTCCTTTCGGCCCATGTGGGCAACTGGGATATCCTATGTACCATAGCCCCTAAATTCGACTTCCCCGCCACCATCATCACCAAGAACATCAAAAACGAATCCTTGAACCGGTTCTGGATGGAATCTCGCAGCCGATTTGGCCTGAAATTCGTCCCGGCACACAATTCGTATCGCCAATGCCTCGCGGCCTTACGCAAGAACGAGATCGTTGGCTTTATTCTGGATCAGAACATGATCAACACCGAAGGGATCTTTGTTGATTTCTTTGGCAAACCAGCCTGCACATCACCCGGCCTCGCCTATATGGCGGCCCAATCCGGGGCGGCTGTCGTTCCTGTCTTTATCGTCCGCGGAGACAACGGCGTCCACACCGTAAAAATGCTTCCAGCCATTCCGCCGCCCCCCGACCGGAAACCCGGAACCATTAGCGATTATACACAACGCTACACCAAGGTCATTGAGAGCGCCGTGCGCGAGCATCCCGACCAATGGATCTGGATTCATCGCCGATGGCGCACCAAACCCCAATAGCCCCTCAGCAATCCGCATAGAACGGGTACCGATCCTGCGCAACTCCCGGCATACGCCGCTTCCACCGCTTGTAGGTCCACAACCACTGCGAGGGATCCCGCCTGATCTCCTCCTCCAGCAAGGCTCCAATGTGAGCCGTAATCGTTGCTGGATCCCTCCCTTTCAACGCCTCCGGTCGTAACACATCGCGAACATAACAACGATAACGACCACCCCCCTGATGACAGCAATACGCCATCACCAACGGTGACTCCATCCGCCCCGCCAATCCAGCCGCTGCTCCGGACATCGGAACCGGGACGCCAAAAAACGGCACAAATATTCCACCTTCCTCCACCCGTGTATCCTGATCCAGTAACAAGGCAACCGAGCCTTTATCCCGCAACACCCTGACCAATGCCTTTAATGCTCCTGCACGGGGTACAATCCGTTGTCCCGATGCCTCCCGTAATTGGTTAATCCGCCTGTCAATACGCGGGTTTTTGATGGGTTTTGCCACACTGACGAGCGATGAACCATGCAACATCGCCACATGCCCGAAAACTTCCCAGTTGCCTAAATGCGCCGTTACCGCCACCAACGGCCCCCCTCTCAACCACTGCACACTTGCGGGGTCCACCTCGACATATCGCTGAATGCGCTCGCCCGCGTTCCGCGAAAACCAGAAGTAATCCAACATCGTCAGGGAGAAATTCTGAAAGACTTTTCGAATGATCATTCGCTTCTCTTTGCGGGACAGTGAATCTCCATACGCCAAATCCAGATTGGCCATGGCAATGCGGCAATCCCGCCGATCCACACCACACGCCAACCGTCCCGCGCCCTTCGCCAGCGCCACAACCCAGGATCGGGGCAAAAAAGGAATGCAGCGCGAAGCCAACATGAAAACGGCATCTTCAATCCAAAACCAAATCCGCTTCCCCGCCGTCATTTGTTTCTTTGTGCTGGTTCCCATGGTTTATTCCTCGTAGGGCCTCGCTTGCGACGCCTGCGCACGTCGTCTCAAACTTCATGAACTCAGACCTGCTTCGAATAAAAAGGCCCGAAACATTGCTGTTTCGGGCCCTGATCACACATCGCCTTGAATCACTTCTTTGTCGCTGTGGCGGGCGGTAACTCCACCGCCTTGATCGGGGTCGCCGGCGCAGGCGGCAGCCCGGACTTGCGAATGTACACCTCAACCCGGCGGTTTACCGGATTCCCGTTGATCTTGTCATTCGCGGCCTTCGGGCGGTCAAACCCATAACCCACGGCCTTCATCAACGATCGATCAATGCTTCCCTTCGTCGCCAGGTAATCCACGCAGGCCTTGGCACGACGCTCCGACAGCGCCTGGTTATAGTCGCGCTTGGAATCCTTCAACTTGTCGGCATGGCCTTCAATGCGGGCCGTCGCGCCAGGATCACGCTGCAACACCTTGGCAATCACATCCAACTTGCCGAAATACTCCGGCTTGATAATCGACTGATCTTTATCAAATTGGATATTCAACTCGAACAACTGCAGGTCATCAGCGGCATGACCAACCCGGGGATCCGTACCATCTTCCATGACTTCATGACCATCCGCCACACCCCCGCCATCGGTGTCGCGAAGCTTCGGATCCGTGGTATAATGGAACACCTCGGGACCATCCTTCAATCCATCATAGTCCGTATCGGGATTCAGCGGATCCGTCATGTATGTCCGGACTTCATCAAAATCACCCAACCCGTCGCGATCCGTATCCGGATGATAGGGATCCGTCCTGATCCGCAATTCCTCTTCATCCGTCAACCCGTCGGCGTCGCTGTCCTTCGGCCCACCGGAAACCGTGAAAGCAGGTGCAACGTTGGCGCCAAACACATACCGGACGCCCACATCAAAGATCGAATTGACAGTGCCTTTCTCGCTGATTCCAGCCATGGAACCACGGAAATCAGCCCGCAGAGACCACGAATCATTGTAATTATAGATAACGCCACCACCGCCTCGCAGCCCAATATCCGCATCATCGTTATTTTCAAAGGAGTCGCCAAACTTGATCGCCGCCGCACCGAGCGTCAGATAAGGATCCACGCGTTTCCACGGGGTGAAGTGAAACAGGGCATCTCCAGTCAAACCAATCGCCCACGTCGAATCCACACCGGCTTCATCCTGCAAGCGGTCACGCTTCATCCCCTTCGGCCCTTCATAGCCATCGTAGTCCACATACGTGGATCCCTTCAGATCCGGGCACAGCAAAATCCCGGCTTCAAACGTCCACCACCGGGAATAGTCGTAACCCAACCGCGCGGTCCCGACAAATCCGTCGTCTGTCGGAAAGTCACCCTCAAAATCCATCCGACCCACCGAAAACGTGATGTTCACCGGATGCTCATTCCCGGTTTCCTCGGCACCAGCCTCCATCCCCTTGCCCCACAACCCAACAGCCACACCGGCGCACATGATCACCTTAAAAATACTGCTCTTTTTCATTCGCTTATCCTTCCTGTTCAGTTCCAATGACCATGATGGTCGAAATCTGTCTGTGTATTAGCACACCCCCCTCCCTCACAAAAGGAAAAAAAGGTTGTATCTTCTATTTGACATCGATGGGGCTGATCCATATTTTATGCGCCTGTCTTTAATGGCCAAGGGTGAAGGAAGGATTTAATCGTTATGGCGGACTATACAGCATCGGACTTTCGCAAGGGACTCAAGGTCGAACTCGACAACATCCCGTATGTGATTTCGGAATTTAATTTCGTCAAGCCCGGCAAGGGCGCCGCTATCTACACCTGCCGCCTGAAAAGCCTCCTCGATGGCAACACCTACGTCAGAAACTTCCGATCGAACGACGTCCTCAAAAAACCGGATCTGGACGAGAAGGCCATGCGCTACTCCCACAATGAGGGCGATGACTACATCTTTATGGATGAGAATTTCGAGCAGTTCACCCTTTCAGCCTCCGTTCTGGGCGACAACCGTTTCTTCCTCTTCGAGGACTGCGAAGTTTCCGTGCTTTATTTCAATGGCCGCCCGGTGGATGTCACCCTCCCGACGTTCATCGAAAAGGAGATCCTCGAGACCGAACCCGGTGCCCGCGGCAACACCGCCACCAACGTTCTCAAGGCGGCCAAAATCAATGGCGGATTCGAAATTCACGTCCCCCTGTTCATTAATCAGGGCGATATTGTGAAAATCGACACCCGCACCGGCGAATACAGCGACCGCGTTTCAAAGCGCTGATGACATCGCCCTACCATGAGCAGGCCAGGCTCCGTGCGCTAAAACCTGCTCTTGCGTACCGCAGTCAAATCCTTGCCGCCATCCGCGGATGGTTCGCCTCCGAAAATTTCACCGAGGTCGAAACCCCCGTACGCCTCCCAACACCCGCGCTTGAACTCCATATCGATGCCGAACCTTCAGGCTCCGCCTTCCTTCGTACGTCACCCGAACTTCACATGAAACGCCTGCTGGCCGCCGGCTATGAAAAAATCTTCCAGATGGGCCCCTGCTTCCGCCAAGGCGAACGCGGCACACTGCATAATCCCGAATACACCATGCTGGAATGGTACCGCGCCAACGCCAACTACCTCGATATCCTCCAAGACACGGAAACCCTCCTCTCCCACATCTCCTCCCACTCTCAAATCTCAAATCTCAATCCCCCCCCCCATTCATCATTAACCATTCCCCATTCCCTCCCCTCTCCATCAACCATCAACCATTCCCCATTCCCTCCCCCCTCCTCTCCATCAACCATCAACCATCAACCATTCCCCC
>CAZSSA010000032.1:0-22762 GCA_964609375.1 uncultured Verrucomicrobiota bacterium
TCAGAATCCGGGTTGTGAGTGAGGCCCGGACATCCAGTCATCAATCCGTCTTTTACCTTGGTCAGGATGGGCTTCGCGACTAAACGGATGGTGGGCGTTACTGGATTCGAACCAGTGACCTCTTGCATGTGAGGCAAGCGCTCTAACCAACTGAGCTAAACGCCCGAAAAGAAGGGACAGATGATGCAGGGATGAGGTCTGTGCGTCAAGTGGATTTACCTTATTTTGATTCCGAAGCCCACGAAGGGGGACTCGATGTAGGTCCCCTCAAGGAAGAGTCCCAGGGAGGGAGTGCAGTTGTAAATCAGACCGAGGCTGAGCAACGGATTGATTTCGGTTGTGGTTTTCGTGGCGGTCTCGAGGTTTTGCTCAGTTTGAGAGAAGTCAAGGCCGAAGGATCCATAAAGGTAGAGGTCATCCAGAAGGGACTCATCGCTGGTGACTAACGCCAGGGTGCCGCCGATGATGTCGGTGGAGTCAGTGTTGGCGTAGTAGAAACTTGTGCGAACTGCCAGGTCGGCGATGAAGTCGCCCGGAATGCACACGGTGGCACCCAGTGAACCCGCGAAATCCAGATTTGAACCTTTGAAATCCACGGCGCCCAAATCGAGGAAAGCGCGGAAGCCATCGAGAACGTTATATGTTTGGCGGAGGCCGTAAAAGGAGATATCGTCGCCGATCACGGCGCCGGGCATGAATTCCAACTGGCCGGAGTCGCGGACTTCCGCCGTATCGGCAACGGGGAGTCCAATCAATTCAGCGTGACTGGTGGTGACGAGGATGAGGACGGCGGTGAGGGAGAGGAGTGATCTGCGTAGGGTTTTCATGATGATTCTTTTTTGATTTCGATTTCAGTAAGTTGTACCGGGTCAATTGTGCAAAAAGTCGGGGTTGCGGTCAAGACGAAGCGACAGACGAAGCGACAAGGGCAGGGGGCAAGAATCCGCTGTACGAATCGTTCCGGGGTTGGCTATAGTGACGAGCATGAAACCAGTAGCGCTTACCTTTATTGTTCTGTTTGGGCTGATGTGCATGTCCTGTCGTCAGCAGGATATCCGGACTGTAACGGTTACCTGTCCCGAAGTCGTTGGTGCGAGGGCTGCCGATGTGGTGGTCAAGGCCCTGAGTAAGTCTGAAGGTGTGCTGGGGGATTCCATCAAGATTGAGGATGGCAAGGTGACGGTGATGTATGACAGCATGAAGACGGCGATCAAGAACATTGAGTTTACGATTGCCGAGGCCGGGTTTAACGCCGGAGAAATTCCCGCCGATGCCAAAGCGCGCGATGCGTTCCGGGCGGCGGCGAAATAAGCACGCCCCCTTTAGGTGTGGTGGCGTGATCACCCGCTGGAGTCATTGATGATCGCGCTGGTTGAGAAGTTTCTGGATTATGTTTCCTTCGAGTGCGGCTTGAGCCCCATGACGAGGGCGGCGTATGGCAATGATCTGTTTGCCTTTTCCAGGTATCTGCAGGCGCATGGAGTTCATTCGCCGAGCGGGGTAACCCGTAAGATCCTCCTTGATTATCTTGAAAGTGAACGGGATCGCGGATTGGCGGTCAACTCCATAGCGCGGCGCCTTGTGGCGATCAAGGTATTTTTCCGGTATCTGGTCCAGGAGAGCCTGCTGGAGAAGGATGTTACGGCGGTCATGGAGTCGCCGCGGTTGTGGAAGGTATTGCCGGGGACGCTATCGATGAAGGAAGTGGAGGCGTTGCTGGCGATTGTGGGAGGGGATGCCCCGTTGATGTTACGGGACCGGGCCATGCTGGAGTTGATGTATGCGACGGGGCTACGGGTATCGGAGCTGACGGAACTCAAACTGGAGGATCTGCATTTTGACAGTGGTTATCTCCGATGTACCGGTAAGGGGAGCAAGACACGCGTGGCCCCGGTGGGTAGCAAGGCGCGCGAGTCGGTGGAGAAGTATCTGAGGGAGGTGCGTCCTGCGTATGCGAAGGGGCGCCCGACGCCGCAGGTGTTCCTGACGTTCCGCGGGGATAAGTTCAGCCGGAAGAGTGTCTGGAAATTGATTCGTGTTCATGCGCGCCATGCGGGGATTGCCAAGAAGGTATCGCCGCATACGTTGAGGCATTCGTTTGCCACGCATCTGCTGGCCAATGGTGCGCCGCTGCGGATGATCCAGGAGATGCTGGGTCATGCGGATATTGCCACGACCCAGATTTATACACATGTGGATCCCAACCGGTTAAAGTCAGTGCATCAGCAGTTTCATCCGAGGGCGTAGGAGGGGGGGGCAGCAGATGGGGGGAATGGTTGATGGTTGATGAGGGGAAGGGTTCGGGGGGCAGCAGATGGGGGGAATGGTTGATGGTTGATGAGGGGGAGGGTTCGGGGGGCAGCAGATGGGGGAATGGTTGATGGGAGATGGTTGATGAGGGGGAGGATTGATTGGTTATAGCAGGAGGGTGTTATGTTGCTAGGATTTGGACGGAAGAGCCCCTACGTGGAATTGGAAAAGAAGCTGGGGTATAAGTTCAAGAACCGTGTGCTTCTTGAGATGGCGCTTACGCATCGATCCTACCGGTTTGAAACGCGCGATGTTCAGGAGGACAACCAGCGATTGGAGTTTCTTGGGGATGCCGTTCTTGGGTTCATTGTGGCGGCTCATCTCTATGATGCCCATGCCGAGGGGAGAGAAGGGACCCTTACGGATTTACGGAGTAGTGTGACGAGCGGGAAGGCCTTGGGGGAGGTTGGGAAAGATATCGGGTTGGGGGCGTTCGTGCGATTGGGCAAGGGGGAGGAGAATGCCGGGGGGCGGCAGAGGTCCTCGCTGTTGTCGGACTGCGTGGAAGCCGTCATCGGGGCGGCCTATCTTGATGGTGGGGTCAAGGCAGCGGAGCGGATTGTTGAAAAGGTTGTGATTCCGCAATTCAGTCCGGGGAACAAGGCTGACTGGACGGAGAATCCAAAGGGCAAGTTGCAGGAGTTGAGCCAACGGCGATATGGAAAGAGCCCTGAGTACCGACGGGTGGGCGAAGCGGGGCCGGCACACCAGAAGACGTTTGTGATTGAGGCGTTTATCAATGGGAAGGCGCTGGGACGGGGAGTGGGCTCCAACCGGCGAGCGGCGGAGGCCGTGGCGGCCACAGAGGCGGTTAAGGTGTTGATGTCGACAGAGGGCGAAGGGCAGGCGGACGATGTGCCCGGCTCTCCTGCGTAACGGTTGTCAGCACGCTGGTTCCCATTGTGATGAAGATGATGATGGCGAGCCATAACAGGGTGTTTGATCCCCTGCGCCATGGTGTGAGGCGTAGAGCGGCGATACACCAGATCAACGTGAAGGCAATGGCGGCGGTGGTTGCACGCGCCGAGCAAGACCATCCGTGATGCCAGAAAAGGACGATGCGGCTCCATGGGGTCAACGGGGTTTTCATGCCGGCGGATTTTCCGTAGGCAATGGCGAGGTTGCGCGTGAGGTCGGGCTGCCTTCCTGTGTAACGTTCCGAGCGCAATAAGACCTGTATGGCGTCATCGGGCTTATCGGCGAGCAGTAACGCCGTGCCTTGATTGAAAAACAGATCGGGGTTCCGGACGCCGAGATCCACAAGTTTCTGGTAGGTGGCGGCGGCGGTCAGGAATGTCGACGGGGTTTGTGCGGAGGCCATTGTGGCGTTGGCTTCATTCCAGATGAAGTCGTGTTCCGGATCGGTGGCGGCAAAGAGGGGGGATGCCAGCACGGAAAGCAAGAGTGCCGGGGCAAGCAGGGTGTTCCGGGGAGATCGGGGGGAGGGGTGTGCCAGGGCTTTATCAACGGCATGGAGGGCGGTGAGGGAATTCTCGATCGTCAATGCTGGCGTGGTGTTATTTTGGGTAGAGGCAAAAGCGACGTCCACATGGTGCTGCATGGCGGAGGCAAAGGCATCGGCGATTTCCGGTGGCACCTGATGATTGATCAGAAGGCGGCGGGCTTCGGAGGGGGTGAGGCTGGAGGAGGGGACGTCCAAGCGTTGTTCCAGGTAAAGGTGAAGGGCTTTGCCTGCGGAGGCGGGAGGGGATTGGCGAAGGAGGTGTTTGGCCTTTGTCAGCGCCCTGCGGCGGCGTACGGCCTTTGCCATGGCACCCCGGCGGCGATAGAGCGTGCGAAGGCTCCATGAGCCAAGGAAGAGGATGGGGCTGAGGCCGGCGGTCCATAACCAGCGGGGCGCATGATTGATGAGGGGGATAGGGATAGCGCCGGAAGGCGGCAGACGAATTCCAGCCGGCGCCATGGCGGCTTGCAGGCGGTGGTGGTTCATCGCGGCCTGGTTGGTGGATCCGCCAATGATCTGGGAGGCGGTGATTTCGGTTGCCTGTCGAACTTTCAGGGGGACTGGGGCGGTAGTGACCACTCGATACTGACGGTTTGAGGTGTCATAGTAGGCGATATTTACCGGGGGGAGTTCGAAGGCCCCCGCTTGGCGAGGCCGGAGGGTATAGGCAAATTGGATGGTCCCGTTGTTTCGGGTTGTCTTGACGGTATCGTCATAGATGTCGAACTTGGTCATGAGGTTGGTTTGCAGGCTTAATTTTGGCGGGAAAAGGTTATTGAGTTGAACGGGTCCGGAAATGGAGAGGGTCAGGGTGAGGGGGTCACCCACATTGCAGGTTTGAGTGTCCAAGGTGGATTCAGCCTTGAGATTCGGGCCGATGGCGCCGATATAGCAGTTTGGCCGGTCTTTTTCGGGTGGAGGCATGACGCGGACGATGGCGGCGGGGCCCACGGCGAAGATATCCGTACCGGCGGCGGAGCCATTCTGGTGGACGGTGGTAGGGACGCGGCCTTTAAACAGGACGGGGCCAAACGTATGGTTGGCTTCCGATTGAGGGGTGTAACGGAGGTTGAGGCTGTATTCCCAATAAGGGATGCCGTTGGTTTCCAGGGATTGCCGCTCGAACTTGAACCGAGCGGGGGTGCTTTGCCCGTTAAACATCGCGCCAAAATCAAACATGTTCGGCTGAATGGTGTAGTCGTTGATTGAGAAGCCGGGTTCATCGCGGATCAGCCGCTCGTTGAGCATCTGATTCACATCCGGCCCCTGCAAGCCGTCGGGTGTTTGGGCTGACATGAAGGGAAGGTTCAGGTTGGGAGGATCCTGGGGAAAGAGGGGGTCGGTGTTGACGTAGGGACCGGTGAGTTTCCTGATGCGTACAGCGAGGCGGATATCGAAGGGTTCATCCACGAGGACAGTGTCGCTGGAGGCGATGACTGAGATGGATACGATGTCCTGATGGGTGACGCCGGTGACGCTGACGGTGGGGCCTGGGTGGGATAGGGTGGTGCCGTCCACCTGGACGGTCAGGGGCCCCACGGTGATGTCTCCGGTTTGAGTCGGGGTGATTGTATATTGGAAGACTCGCCCGGTAAATCCTTCGCGGCGCATCTGGCCGTTGATGATGGAAATGCTTTGATGACTGACCGGGATGCTGCCGAGGAAATTGATCTGGCTGTTTTTTATGCCCGACAGGTCAGGTGTTTCAGGCTGGGCTGAGCCGCCGACCTTGATTTCGAGCAACAGGGATTCCCCGATATAGAGGCGGTTCCGGTTGGCGGAGACCTCAAGGGAGGGTTCTGCCATGACGGTGGCGGAGAGCAAGAGTAATGAAATTATCCATGCAAAGCGCATGATCACCAGTCTCTTTCAGCCGGGGACATGGGAATCGTGGACACACGTTCGCGTTTTTCCTGTTCGTGTTCCTTTTCCCGCTGTTTGGCTTTATCGAGGAGTCGCTTGACGTCCTCGGGCGACATCTGATCCTTCTGTTCCTGTTGTTGTTTCTCGGGCTGCTTTTCCTCATCCTTGGGCTGTTCCTGCTGCTGTTGGTCCTGTTGCTGCTGATTTTGCTGCTGGTCTTTCTGTTCCTGCTGTTGCTGTTGATTTTGCGGCGGCTGCTGTTGGTCCTGTTTGGGAAGCAGTTTTTCAATCTCCTTGAGCATGCGATAGGCTTCGCGCTGAGATACATTGGCGGCGACGATATTATTGGTCAGCGACTGGGATGCGTTTTTTTGGTGGGCGACGGCCTCCTTGGCGAGGGAGAGGATTTTGGTGCGGGTTTCCGGGGTGATCAACTGTTTTGCCTCATTGGTTGAGCTGGCGTAGGCCAGTATTTTATTGGTTGAGGCCGGGGCTGTCTGGGGGGCATTGAGTCCCTCGGGGGGGATTTGTTCTTCAAAGCGGGTGGAGAATAGTTCTGTTAAGTCGGCGGCTTCGTTTTGTTCGCTCAGGACCGTTGTCCGGGAGGATGAGCTTGTGAGTTGTCGTGGGGCGAGGGCGAGATCAATGGCATTTGTCTGACGGCGTATATCTTCCTTCAATAGGCCGGGGAAAGCGGCGATCCCCTTCCAGAGGTGATAGACGGAGGATTCGATCTGGGTGGCTTGAGGGGCAACGGAGCGGTCAAGGTTCCGCAGTTTTTCGGCGGTGTCGTTCATGCGGTCGCGGATGGATTCGGCGAAGGCATTGAGTTGAGCCATTTGCTGCTGGGGGGAGGGTGTGTTAGTGGCAGCTGGTGAAGGCTTGGCTTGAGACATAGCCTGGAGCAGTTTTCCCTTCAAGGGGATCATCAAGTCTGCGGTCTTGTCCTGATCCTCGGCGAGGCGTTCAAGTTCGTTGATCAAGGAGGGGGAGGTATTGGTCAAGGTGGCGGGAATGGCTTTAATCAGTTGGCGCTGGCCCTGCAACATTGTGTCGGCGAGTTGATCGGGAGCTGTCTGGTTGTGCTGGGCCATCAGCCGGGCGATCTTGGCCTGGGATTCCGCCTCGGTAAGTTTTTCAGCCACCACCGCGAGGTTACGGCGTCCGTCATGGAGGGTGGGATCCAGTTTAAGGGAGCGTTGAAAAGCGGAGCTTGCCTGTTTGAGGTAGCGGACCTGCTGTTCGGCGGCATCGGGATTGGGTGCGGAGCCTGGTGTGGTGGCGGGCGGAGTGGTGCGGGCGAGGCTGTAGCCGAGATTGTAGGCGGAGGCGGCGGACAAGTCGCTACGCTCCTCGCTGATGGCGCGGAAGGCATTGGCGGCATCGTCGTTCTGGCTGGCCTTCAGGAATGCACAGCCGGCGTTGAAGAGATAGGTGTCACGGTTGGCGGCATTTTGAGAGGCGGCTTGATACGTGGCGGCGGCTTCGGGGTATTTTCCGATCAGGTACAGGTTCTGGGCCTTGCGGGCGCCACGGCGACCGGGCGGCACATTGGTGATGGCGCTGCGGATGGACGTATTTGTGGACGTGGGCGGGGTGACGTTGGTGGCGGCATCGGCGAGCAGGGGGGTGGCGCCGAGTAAAGCGAGGATCATGGCCAATTCCTTTAATGGGGGGAGTGGTGATGTTGTGCCGGGGGATCGTCGTTTGATGGTGGCGGCGATCTGGCCCCGGCTGAGGAAAGTCACGGCAAGGAAGCACAAGACGCCCAAGGCGAGAAAGAGCTGGTAGCGTTCGATATAGCGGCGCTGGATGGATTCTTCCAGGTCCCTTGCGGTGATCCGGCTGAGGTGGTCGCGGTAGAGGTCGCCGAGTTTGACGTTGGCCATGCCGACCGGGACATAGGCGCCACCGGTTCGTGTGGCCAGGTCACTGAGGAGTTCGTGGTTCAGTTTGGAGATGACGGGGCTGCCCTGGTGGGTGAGGAATTCCTTTTTGCCGGGCTCTGTCTGGAGTTGGGCGCCCTCGGCGCTGCCGAAGCCGACGGTAAAAATCACGACGCCCTGTTCGCGTGCCTTTTGGATGGCGATATCCATGTGGCCGGCCAGATCTTCGCCATCGGAGACGAGGACAATGGCCCGATGGGTTCCTGTCTCGTTGTCGAATGTCTTGAGGGCTTCCTGAATGGCATTGCCGATATCCGTTTCCCCGCTGGGGGCGGAGTAAATGCCGGCGCCCTCCAGCATCTGGGTGAGGAATCCATAATCGGTGGTCAGCGGACAAAGCAGGATGGGACGGCCGCGGAAGGCGATGAGCCCGATCCGGTCACCGCGGACCTGTTTAACGAGGTCCAGCAAGTCCACTTTGGCGCGACCGAGGCGGCTGGGATGGACATCGGTGGCGAGCATGGAGCGGGAGACGTCGAGGACGATCAGGAGATCGCGTCCTTTTTGGAAGACGGTTTCGTCCTTCATTCCCCATTGCGGGCGGGCAGCGGCGATGAGGGAAAGGAGGAGTCCGGACATCAGGAGGATCATTTGCCACAGGCGTCGGGCGGGGGCAGGGGAAGGGGCGAGGCGGGAGGCCATGATGGGTGATACGAGCGCGTTGCCGGGGAGCGAACGCCGGTTCACGGCGATATGCCAGAGAATGCCTGCGGCTGGAACGAGCCAGAGCAGATAGAGGACCCAGGGATATTGGAATTGAAATGTCATTGTATTATATCACCATTTTTCCGAGCCAAGCATTCAGGGCAGCGCCCAGCGCCAGCAGGGCAAGGCCGGGCAGGAGGAACCGGAGATAGTGTTCGTCATATTTGTTATATTGCTCGATATCGATGGTGGTCCGTTCGAGTTTGTCGATGGTATTCAGGACGCGCTCAAGGCCCTTGGCATCCTTGACGTTGAAATACTGGCCGTCGGTGGTGGTGGCGATTTTACGAAGGAGTTCCTCGTCGAGGCGGACATCGCCATAGTGGATGGCCTGTCGTCCAAGCATGTCGCGAACGGCGAAAGGGGCCCGTGTATTGGAGCCGACGCCGATGGAATAGACCTTGATGCCGAGGGTTTTGGCCGCCTTGGCGGCGACCAGTGGATCCCGGATAATGCCGGTATTGGATTCGCCGTCCGACAAAAGGACAATGATTTTTGATTTAAGATTCGAGTTTTCGAAGCGGGCGCACCCGGTGGCCAGTGCATCGCCGATGGCGGTCAGCATTTCCTCCTGATTGAGGAGGGTGCCGTCGGGGCTGAAGACGTTCTTGGCGGTATCGACACCCTTGAGGCTGTGAAGGAGGGCGGTGTGGTCGAGTGTGAGGGGGGCACGGCTGGAGGCGTAGCCGCCGAAGGTGATGAGGCCGATCAGATCGGCGGGACGCTTATCGACGAAAGCGGCGAAGGTCTCCTTGACGACATCGAGACGGGTGCGCTGCTTGTCGCTTGTTGAGAAATCGAGGGCCTGCATGGAGCCGGAGCAGTCCACGACCATTTGGATTCCGATGGCATCCGAGCGGCGGAGCGTGCGGGAGAAGACTGTTTGAGGGCGGGCCAAGGCGATAATGAGGAGGGCCAGACCGGCCAGGAACAGGATGGGCGCCAAGGGGCGAAGCATCATGCGCCAGGTTGAGCGTTGGGCGGGGATGCGGTGGAAGGGGGCGAATAGCAGGGCCTGCCGCACACGGCGGCGATAGACAAACCAGATGGCTGCCGCCCAGGGGATGAAGAGGAGTAAATAATATGGACTACCGAGGTTCATGGGGAGGGGGGGGGAGGGGGAATGGTTGATGGTGAATGGTTAATGGGGGAGGGAGGGTTCAGGGTTCGGGGTTCAGGGAGGGAGGGCTTCGTGTCGGAATCGGTGACGATGTAGGTTTTGGCGGTTGTGATGGCGTGATCCACGGATTGGCGATCCGGGCGGAAGGCGGCGTATTTGACGAGGTCGGCGGCGTTCAGGAAGGAGCGAAGTTGCAGGACGACTTCGCGGGAGAAGCGCGGGTCATTACTGACAGCGGACAGGAATTCTTCCGTGGTTTGTTCCGGGGCGCGGATGGCGTGGGCTCGTTCAATGTAGCAGCGGACGATCATGGTGAGCTCGAAGTAGAAGTCCTTGACGCGATCCTTGGTGATCAGGTCGCGGTCCAGAAGTTCGGCCAGTTCAAACAGGGCGCGTTCGCGAGGCGACATGCGTTTCAGGATGATTGCACGGCGGAAGCGGTGGACGAGACGCCATGCCAGATAGAGCAGGCAGAGGATTCCGATGGTTATTCCACTGTAGGCGAGAATAGTCAGGGGGTCCGGGTAAATCCAGAAGGGGGATTTGGGGCCCGCCAAAGAGGAGGGGGTTTCCTTGACGAGGGGTTCGCTTTCGAGAATGACAGCGCGGGTGGGGAACCATTGTTCGCGGGGGTCCCCGAAGCGGGTCCATGTGATGGCCATCGGGGCGATGCGGTAGCGGGGGGCAATCTGGGGTGTCAGGCGGACATGTCGTTCGCTGATAAGGCGCCCCGCGCGGGTTTCCGGTTGGCGGTCATAGGCGCCTGCCACGCTGAAGCCCTGCACGCGGCTTTCAATGGGGGGCAGGGTGGCGGTGACATTGCTTGGAGAACTGATGCGGATGGAAAGCAAGGTTTCGCGGTCAAGCCGCACGATGGGCGGGGTGAAGGTCAATGTTGCCGATACCGGGCCGGATGAGAATTCCTCAACCCGGGGGGAGTGGGTGTCGTTGGCGGGTGCGGTGAATTCCTGTTTGTTGCAGCCCGACAGGATGGCCGTCAACAGGGCGGCACCGAGGATTCGTTGTGTTGGTGGAAAACGGAACATCATTATCCTCTCGAGGCGCGAGATTGGCGTTGGCGGAACAGTTTATGAACCTCGTCGATAAACGGGCGTTCGGTGGAAAGATTCAAGGTGTCGATCTTCAGGCGGCGGAAGGTCCGGGTGAGATTGGCGGCCTCCCGGTCAGCGGTCTCGCGGAAGGCCTCGCGCACATGGCGGGAAGAGGTGTCGAGGAGCATGAGTTCGCCGGTTTCGGGGTTTTGGATTTCGACGATCCCTGCGTTGGGCAGTTCGCGTTCGCGGGGGTCGGCGATGGAACAGCAGACGACATCGTGGTGACGGGCGGTGACCCGCAGTTCGCGTTCGTAGCCGGTATCCATGAAGTCGGAAATGATAAAGACCACGGAGCGCCGTTTCTGAACCTGGTTCAGGAAGCGCAGGGCGGCGGCGATGTTGGTGCCGCGTCGGGTTTCCTCGGAGGCAAGGACTTCGCGGACGAGGCGCATGGCGGCGGTGCGGCCCTTGCGGGGCGGGATGGATTTTTCGATTCGGTCGCTGAAGAGGATCAGGCCGATCTTGTCCTGGTTTTTGATGGCCGAGAGGGCAAGGAGGCAGGTGATCTCGGCGGCGACTTCGGATTTTGGCCGGGACAGGGAGCCGAAGGATTGCGAGCCGGAAACATCCACGAGGAAGAGGATGGTCAGTTCGCGCTCCTCGCAGAACCGTTTGACGAAGGGGTGTCCCATGCGTGCCGTGACATTCCAGTCGATGGAGCGGATATCGTCGCCGGGGATATATTCCCGGACCTCCTCGAACTCGATGCCGTGCCCCTTAAACACGGAGTGGTATTCACCGGAGAGGTGTTCATCCACGAGGCGGCTGGTGATCACACGGATCTTGCCAACCTGCTGCATCAGTTCCTTGACGTTGACGGGCATGGTCGATGGGGTCGGGGTTCAGGGTTCAGGATTGACGGGTATTTGTCATGGGACGGGGATTTCGCCCAGAATTTTGGCGATGATGTCTTCGCTCTTCTGTTCTTCGGCCTCGGCTTCATAGGTGAGGATGACGCGATGGCGGAGGACGTCATAGGCGATTTCCTTGACGTCCTGCGGCGTGGCGTAGGCGCGGCCATGGAGCAGGGCGTTGGCGCGGGCGCACAGGTTCAGGTAGATGCTGGCGCGCGGTGAGGCGCCATATTGGATATGGTGGCTGATATCCAGTTTATAGTCCGCCGGCTTCCGGGTGGCGAAAACGATATCGAGGATATAGTCGCCCACCTTTTCATCGCAATAGACTTGTTCCAGCGTCTGGCGGAGGGTCAGGATTTGTGCCGCCGACATTACCGGAGTGAGGGTGACATCGTTTTTTTGTGTGAAGCGATTCATGATGCGGCGCTCGTCATCCTTGGAGGGGTAGTCGAGGCGGTACTTGAGCATGAAACGGTCAATCTGGGCTTCCGGGAGGGGGTAGGTGCCTTCCTGTTCGATGGGGTTTTGAGTGGCCATGACCATGAAGGGCTCGGGAAGGGGATAGGTTTTGTCGCCGATGGTGACCTGGCGCTCCTGCATGGCTTCCAGCAGGGCGGATTGAACCTTGGCCGGGGCGCGGTTGATTTCGTCCGCCAGCAGGAGGTTGGTGAAGATGGGTCCGAGTCGCGGGGTGAATGTGCCTTCGCGCGGGTTGTAGATCATGGTTCCGATGACATCGGCAGGCAGCAGGTCCGGGGTGAAACTGATGCGTTGGAACTTCAGGCCGAGTGCCTGGGCGAGTGTTTTTACGGCGGTTGTTTTGGCCAAGCCGGGGACACCTTCGAGGAGAATGTGTCCATTGGCGATGAGGGCGATCATCATGCGGTCAAGGAGGCGATCCTGACCGACAATGACCTTGGTGACTTCCTGGCGGACGTTCTCGATCAGTGTCTTTTGCTGGGCAATCAGGTTTGTGGCGGCGGTCATGTTTGTATCCATGGTATTTTCCTTTGACGTGATGGCGGACGCCTCGGAGAGGCGCCCCTCCCTCATTAGGGTTCCGATTTCTTTTCCTCAGATTTGGGTTTATCCTTCAGCAAGTCGGCGAAACCCATTGTCAGTGATTCCGCGCTGTAACTGTCCAGAATATAAGTCCACGGAGCGAGTTTGTCAGAGAGTATCTTTGCATCGGTGGCCGATTTTTCATTTTGTGCCGCCTGTGCTGTGGCGAGCTGATTGGTGATGTTGGTGTTTGCGGCGGCTGGAGGGGCGGTGAAGGATGCCGCGACGCGGGCGTAGTATTTCGATTCCTGTGCGGAGGAATGGCCAATGGTGATTGTGTAGGATTCGCCGTTGAATGTCTTTGCGGTGAAGGTGAAGGGTTTATCCATGCCCGTTTTTTCGTCCGGGGTTCCCGGGGTGGCGATATCCTCAAACCGGAGGTAATTCAGGGCGGAGGTCAGGCGGGAAAGTTTAGCGCTATCGGCTTCCTTGCCTTCCGGGATGTGGGGGATGGTGAACTCCGAGTTACCGTTGGTACGTGTCAGAAGGATGGTGCCGTTGGTGGAACCGCTGATCGCGATGGAGGCGAGGTTCTCTGACGGGACTTTGACAAACTCCTCATCCATCCAGGAACGGGGGGTGGTGACGGCTTCGGAGAGGGCATCGCCTACAAGGACGATATTGCCCTTGCTGGTGGCAATGAAGCGTCCATCGGGGAAGTTGTCATAGGGGCTTGCTTCCGGAGAGGCAGAAGGGCGCATGCGTTCCTTGCCGAGGAGAAGGGTTTCCCGTGATTTGCCGGAGGCGTCCTTGAGGTCAAGGATGGTGGGTTGAGTTAAAGCGTCGGAGGTTGAGCCCGGCAAGAGTTGCAATTCGCGGCGTTGCTGCTCGGTGGCCCTGATGGACTGGAGGGTTTTCAGATCGGCGAGTTTAGTCAGGAGTTCCCGAATCTTTCCGAAGTCAGCAGGGTAATTGTGGCGGTTGGCGACGCGCCAGATGCCGTCAATCTTGGCGACAGTAACGGAGGATGCCGTGGCCTTGATTTCAACGGTTTGAATGTCGTTGATGGCCAGACCGGGGATCACTTTACTGCCGATGGCCGTGCTGGAGGCTTTGTCCTGCTTTCTGGTTGTGAGCAACGCCATGCCGACAAGAATGGCGGCAACGACGGTGAGAAGCAACAGATGTTTACCTTTCATGGGTTTGTGAATCTCCTTTAGTGTTTGATTGATTTGCGAAGGGTGGCGAAGAGGATGCCTGCGACAGCCACCAGTGAGGGGACCAGCAGGATATTGAGCAGTTTGATCTGCATTCCGAGCGACTCAATGCCTTCCCGCAGGTTGCGGCGAACCTTTTTGAGGTCTGCCCGGTACTTCAGCACTTCCTGCCGGAAGCCGTCCAGTTCCCTGGCCTGCTCGGGACTGAGGACAAAACGCTGCTTGTCATCCTTCTTTCGCTGGAGTTCCTCCATGCGCTGCTGAGTGTTGCGCAGGCGTTCCTCAATCAGTTGTTCCTGTTCCATCCATTTTCCCTGGGCGTCGGCTTCGAGGGCGAGGACGCGGGTAAAGGGGCGTTGTGTGCGGCCGCGGCATCGGATACCGATAAGATCAGCGCTTCCGGCCTGTTGCTCGACCATGTTGGCGAAGAGGTTAAGGTTGTCGTTGATGGGTTGCATGATACCGAAGAAACCGACGTCACGAACGGTGAAATCATTGCTCAGCATGTCTGCATCAGCAACGAGGATAACGGTACCCGCTGTTTTGGATTCCTGAAGCGATGATGAATTGGCAACCTGATTGGTTTCGCCCGGGGCTACAGGTGATCCGTTGGGGAATGCGGTCCTGAATTTTCCCTGAAGCCTGAGGGCCAGTGTCTGACTTTTCTGGTTTTTCTGGAAATCCCGCTTGTAGGAATTAGGGTCGAATTGAATCATCATTGCATCGGCCAGTGTGCTTTTTGGTGAGGACCGGATGAGAGGGGTAAGGGTGAGGCCTTCGGCCGCATCGTTAGCGAAGGCGCCTGCCATCACCATCAATGCCGAATTGATTGGCGACGTGACGGTGTCGTAATTGGCCATGTTCATCCTGCGGAGGCTCAAGTAAAGCGGGCTGTTTTCGACGACGTTGTTCTGCCCGCGTAACGGAGTTGCCGCCTGCAAATCGGCCAGGACTTTGCCGGTGTCGAATTTAATTCCCCAAGCAGAGAACAGTTTATCCAGGGATGAGGAGCGATTACCGCCGATGCCATAGGGGTTTTGCTCCGAGTCCCGGTCAACCATGCAGAAGGGGTCGACGAAAGCGATCAACCTGCCGCCACGAAGGACAAACTGGTCAATGGCGAACTGGGTTTTGTCCGATAGATTCTTTGGATGGACCACGATCAGGGCATCGATGGCGCTATCGATGGTTTCGGCCGCCGGGTCAACCATGCGGAGGGTATAGTCCTGTGCAAGGTCGGCGAAGGCGGCCCATGGCGCTGTTTTCTGCGGGCGTTGACCGGGCATCATCATGGGCGGGGTGGAGCCCATCACCGGCAGTGAACTTAAGATGCCGACGACCGGTTTTTTGACGGTGGTCACGCGGTAGAGCATGCGGGTGATATTGTATTCCAGCAGTTCCTCGGTTCGCGGATCGATCAGAGGGATAACCGCCTGCATGTCGCCGGAAACGGCGACCAGTCCCAGATAGAGCATGCCGCCGGACGGGGAGACGGCCTGTCCATTGATGCCGAACCGCAACGCAAGATCCTCGGCATCGGAATCGGGTTTCGGGTCATATTTCTCGATGGTGACGTGTTTGCCTCCTGCGATTTCATATTCCTTGAGGAGATCCTCCACCTGTCGTGCAAAGTCCTTGAGGGGAGCAGGAATCTCCGGGGAACTGCTGTTGAAGAAGAACATCAGCGTGACGTCACGATCCAGTTTGGAAAGAACGTTACGAGTCCCGTCGGAGAGGGTGTAGAGTTTTTCTTCTGTCAGATCCTTCCGGAGGCGGAACTGGCCGACGATCATGTTGATAGCCACCAGGATGACGAGGAAGATGATGAGACCGGCGAGTCCGCTGCTTACTTTCCAGAACCGGGTTAGTTTTGCTTTCATTTCCATGGGTTTACCTTGTGTAATGGGTTGAATGGATAAAGGGGTCAGCCTGCTTTCCGGTTTTCGAGCACCCGCTGTGTGGCGAACAGCATGAAGGCGATGACGCTGGCGTAATAGACCAGGTCGCGCAGGGCCAGGACGCCACGCTGGATGCTCTCATAGTGGGGCATGAAACTGAAGGCGGTGACGCCTTGCAAGAGCCACTGGAGGCCCGGGTTGTCCTGAACGGCGCGGACGAGGAAGTCCGTGACGGGAGGCCAGCCGGACAGCAGGAGGAACAGGCAGATGATGACCGACAGCACGAAGCTGATGACCTGATTGCGGGTCATGGCCGAGGTGAGGATACCGACGGACAGGTAGGTTCCGGCCAGCAGGAAACTGCCAAGATAGCCAGCCACAATGACCCCCATATCCGGGGACCCCAGGTACATGGCGGTGATGACGATGGGGAAGGTCAAGGCGAGTGCAATGGCAAGGAAGGCCCAAGCGGCGAGGAATTTGCCGAGGATGGCTTGAAACAGGGTGACGGGCAGGGTCAACAACAGTTCGATGGTTCCTGCTCGACGTTCCTCGGCCCACAGGCGCATGGCGGAGGCGGGGACGAGGATCAGGTAGACCCAGGGATGCCACCAGAAGAACGCGCGCAGGTCTGCCTGGCCGTTTTCATAGTAACGGCCGACGGCAAAGGTCAGGAACGAGGTCAGCATGAGGAATACCACCAGGAATACATAGGCGACGGGAGACTCGAAGTATGACTTCAGTTCCCGTTTCATGATGGCTTTGGTGTTGTGAATGCAATCCATGATGTTTGTCTCCTTGATGTCAATATCCGTTACGGGTTGATTCGTCGCCCAGTGTCAACTCGCGGAAGACATCATCCAGGCGTCCTTCAATCAGTTTGAGGCCGGTAGGGTGCCAGTCGCGTTGCTTGACGAGTTGAGTGACGTCGGCAAACAGACGGCTGGGGTTGCGGGGATAGATGGTGAACTGGTTTCCTTTGGATTCCACGCGGGCGGCGGACGGGAGTGAACGCAACTCTGACGCGATCTGGTCGGTGGGCTGTTTCACGGCCAGTTCGACGGCGCCGTGCGAATCGCTTCTGGCCTTGAGATCCGCAGGGGTGCCATTGGCAACGATCCTGCCCTTGGAGATGATGATTGCCCGGGAGCAGACGGCTTCGACTTCCTCGAGGATGTGGGTGGAAATGACGATGGCTTTGCGTGGCGCCATTTCGAGGATCATGTTGCGAACGACATGCTTCTGGTTAGGGTCGAGGCCGTCTGTGGGTTCGTCCATGATTAAGATAGGTGGATCGTGGAGGATTGCCTGGGCGAAGCAGACGCGCTGGCGGTAGCCTTTTGAGAGGGTGCCGATGCTTTGATGGCGAACACCGTTCAAATGGGCTTTGTCAATGGCGCCATCGACCTGGGACTCCCGTGCCTTGCCTGAGAATCCGCGGACTTCGGCAATGAACCGCAAGAAATGCGTGACGGTCATATCGCCATAGACGGGGGCGTTTTCGGGGAGGTAGCCGATCTGGCCTTTGGCGGCGGTGACATCGGTTGTGACGTCATGGCCGTTAACGACGGCGGTTCCGGATGTTGGAGGGAGGAAGCCGGTGACCATGCGCATGGTGGTGGACTTTCCGGCGCCGTTTGGCCCGAGGAATCCGAGTACTTCTCCCTTCTCCACCTTGAAGGAGATGCCCCGGACTGCATGAATCGGGCCAAACTTTTTGTGCAGTTCTTTAATTTCCAGCATGACTGTTTCTCCTGTATATCAACTAGTGCACCTTGATGGTTCCGGGCGGTTGGGTGCTGCCCGTTTGCTTTGGGACCACAATGCGCAAGATACCCTGTTCAAAGGATGCCTTGATGGCCTCCGGGTTGGAGTCGGCGCCCGGCAGGCGAAGGCGTTGCTCGAAGCGGCTGATGCGTTGAGCGAGGCGGGTGGAATGAGCGTTTTGGTCATGGGTATCGCGGGATTCCTGATGGCCTACGGCCAGGGACAAGATGGAGCCATTCATTCCCAGTTGGATGTCTGATTTATCCACGTTGGGCAGAGCGACCGTGATGACATAAGCCGTGCCGGTGTCCTTGACGCTCATGCCGGGGGTGAGGGCAAGCTCGGACCAGCCGTCGTCGAATCCGCGGGAGCGGGCGGGCAAATCGTGCATGGCTTCCTGGAACATGCCGTCGATTTCCCGGTGAATGTCGCGCATCATGGTGAAAGGATCAAGAGGCGCACTGCTATCGGAGGTCGCGGGGGGCGACACGACGGCAGGCGCCAGGGAGATGTTGAAACTGTCGCGGAACGCCTGTTCGAACATGCGGTTGATTTGGGCGTGCATCTGATTCATGCGACTGGAACTGTCCCAAACGGTTTCCGGCGTAACGGCGGGCGGGGTGGGGCGGTGCCTGGGGATTAGGGTGGAGATCCAATGGGGCGCGGTGCGCGAGGCGGGCTTGGTGGTTCGGCGTGCCTGCACATGGTGTTGAAAGAAGATCCCCAGTTGAAGAAGGATTACGGCACACAGGAGGACGATCATGAGGAGTCGCGTGCGTGTCGATTTTTCAGTTGTAGGTGCGTCGTTCATGGTTTTCCGAGTCAGGGTAATGGTTAGCAGGAGGTATGCCAGGGCGCGATGAGAGGTGAAAAGCGAGTGTATTGGGTGGGGAGTGGACGGGAATGGCGGACAAAATGTCCGGCGAGTGGACAAGGTGTCTGGGGTTGAGGTTTGTGTGATTTGCCAATTATGTTTGAGTTTAATGTGGCGGGGTGTAAGATTTCAGGGTTTTATAAACCTAAATGACAGGAGAGTGAGTATGAAGAAGTTGATCATGGCGTTGATGGCGGTGGTGGTGGCGACGGCGTTCACGGTGTCGGCACAGGAATCGGCAGTGAAATGTTGTCCGAAGGATAAGGCGGCCGCCGGAGGTTGTGTGGTGGCCAAAGGGGAAGCCAAGGCGAATTGTGTGGCCTGTGCCGGGTGTAAGGAAAAAGGAACGGTATGTGAGAAATGCGCAGCCAAGTGCCACCTTATTTCGATCAAGGATGGAAAGTCGCAGTGCTGCGCATGCAAGAAGGATTGCAAGTGCACGGTGAAGGAAGGCGAGGCGAAGTGCAGTTGCGGCAAGGAAATCAAGACCTGCGACCTGAAGGGCAAGTTTGTTTGCGATTGCGCGGTGGGTTGCAAGTGCAAGAAGATTTCCGACAAGGCGGGCAAGTGCGACTGCGGCAAGGATTATCAGGAAGTCAAGTAAGCCGCGTTGGTGAGAGATGAGAAGGCCGTCCCGGGAGGGGCGGCCTTTTTTGTTGGGGGGTGAGAAGCCAAATAATGGATTTATGGGAGGATTTCGAAAATCTTTACGCCGCAGGGTTCAAGTGTCAGGGGAAGCGAGGGTTCGTTGAGGGTCAGGGTTTCGCCCGTCAGCACCTCGTGCAATGTTAGCGGGAAGGTGAAACCGCAAGACTCCAGCTCAGGAGTGATGGTTTGCTGGTGGTGGATATCCAGATTGGAGAAGATCAGGAAGCTGGAGGTTGAGGGAGAGGCGGCGGAACGGAAGACTCCGAGAATGGCGTCATGACCGCGGTCAATGAAGGTGATGTTGCCGGATTGACTGAACGCCCCGTGTTGGAGCAGGAGGTGGTTGATTTTGGAGATGAAGTCGGAGTAGTTCGGATGGCCTTCGAAGTTTGGTGTATAGGAGGGGCCGATGAAGGGAAGTCGTTCCTTGATGCCGCGTTCCACGCCCTGAACGAGGCCGGTTTGTCCCATGGTGTAGAGTGCGCAAATGGCGTAGCGGGGCAGGGCGGCGCGGTCGGAGCCGAAGAGGACGGCGGGGACTCCCGTGTCGTGAGTGGTAATCGAGCAGAGATGGCGCAAGCGATCGGAAACCTTGTGCAGGTATTGGATATAGTGGCGGAGGGGTGGACCGAAGGGATATTCCCAGGAATTGGCGAGGAGCAGGTTTACGCCCCATTCGGGAACCGTTTTTTCGAGGGTTAGCTCGTCAGTGAAGTATTCCCCAAGAATGGGGAGTTCGGGGAATTCCTTGCGAACGGAGGCGCTGAGTTCGGTGATGAAGGGGCCGTAGCTGCTGTGTAGATTGTCGAACCGGACCATGCCGCCGGTGTAGGCGGCGTAGTTTGACCAGAACAGCGCATATTCCTTCATGTAGGACCAGATATCGGTCCGGATGAAGGTGTTGGGGTGGTCATAATTGATGGGGACCAAATCCTCCCAGCGGATCCAATCCTGCATATGCCAGCATCCAGCGCGTTTAAGGCCATTAGGCTCGCTATCGTCGGGGATGATCCAGTCCGGACAGTTGATGGCCATATCGCTGTCCACGGCGACATGGTTCAGGACCAGATCGAGGCAGAGGCGGATGTTCTGTTGGCGGCAGGCGGAAACGAAGTTTTCGAACTGAGTCAGGGCGTCGCCGTTGACGGAATGGTCGCGGTAGCGGTCATCGACACTGAAGAGCTGTTTGGCGGAGTAGGGGCTTTGGGAGAAGCCCATGGGAGTGATGGGGAGCAGGTGGATGGTGTCGAATCCCATGCTGGCGATGGAAGGCAGCATGGCTTTCCAGTCGGAGATGGTGCCGGATGCGTTGGGGATCATTGAGTAAAGCCGGACGGAGCGGAGGGAGGGGGGGTCCACGAGGAGGTAGGAATAGGGGACGCGGTCCCAGTACCATTGCTGGCCGCCGTCGAAGGAATATTTGACGCGGAAACTGTAGAGGCCACAGCGGGTCAGGGGGACTTCGACCCGGAAGGTGTGATCGTCGGTGGTTTGGAAGCGCAGATCCTGCCATTGGGAGGGATTGTGTGTGCCAATATTGGTGTGCAGGACGACGATGGCGTTAGGGGGGCGGGATTCCCGTCCATTCAGGGTGACGGTGAGAGAGAGAGGGTCGTCGAGGAATCGGCGCAGGAAGTCGCGATTGCCGAAGCGGAAAGAACGCTGGATAATGCCGGCGGCGCCGGGGTGAAATGGCCGTGGCATCAGTTCGGGGGTGTTATGACGTTTCAGCGGTATCAAGGGTGCCTCCTTGCCAATTCGATTGGAATACGGTGCAAACAGTATGAAATTGGGAGGGGGGGTACAAGAGACAAAAAAGAACCGCGGCCGAAGCCGCGGTATTCAGTTTGAGGATTTGCTTCCTCAGAGCGCCCCAGTCAGTCAGTAGTTCGAACCCTGTATGCACCCTTGGGTGCGGTTCCTGTTCCAACCAACCTCAGGTCGAGTCTTTAATATAGCATTGGGCGTGCCTGAGATGGCCTGGAAATATCCTTAACTATTTCTTTGCATGTTGCCGGGAATTTAAGGCAATCAAGTCGACGGAAGGGGGGGAAGAAAATAACGATTGAGTTGAGCTGTTGCAGAAGCGTGTTTCATGTCTCAGGTGTGAGATTGTGTTAATCGCAAATGAGACAGATCAAGCCTTGAATTTCATGTCGCGGACGGCTTTGGTCTCGTCAACGCGGCTGACGCTGGTGGTACGGGGCATGGTGGCAAAGGCCGTCGGGTCTTTATCCGCCAAGTCGGCAATTTCCAGCATGGCTTGGATGAATTCATCCATCTGCTCGCGGGATTCGGTTTCCGTCGGCTCAATCATGAGTGCCTCCTTGATGACCAACGGGAAGTAAATTGTTGGGGGGTGAAGACCGCGGTCAATCAGGGCTTTCGCCACATCCAGGGCGTGAATTCCCTTGGTTGCTTGCCGGCTGGCGCTTAACACGCATTCGTGCATGCAGGTGCGGTTGTAGGGTAGATCGAACTTGTCTTTCAGTTTGGACATGATGTAGTTAGCGCTGAGGACGGCGTTTTCGCTGACCCGCCGCATGCCGTTGCCGCCCAAGAGGAGCATATAGGCATAGGCACGGAGAATGATGGCGAAGTTGCCGTAGAATGGTGCGATGTAGCCAATGCTCTGGGGGCGGTCGTATTCCAACGCAAAGGTTCCATCCAGCCGTTTGACCACCACACTGGTAGGGAGGAAAGGGATGAGGCGCGCCTTGACGCCGACCGGTCCGGAGCCGGGGCCCCCGCCGCCGTGAGGTGTGGCAAAGGTCTTGTGAAGATTCACGTGGACCACGTCAAATCCCAGGTCGCCCGGGCGGCAACGGCCTAGAATGGCGTTCAGATTTGCCCCGTCATAGTAAAGCAGGGCGTCATAGCGGTGGGCGATGCCGGCGATCCTGGTGATGTCACGTTCGAAAAGGCCAAGGGTGTTGGGGCAGGTGAGCATGACGGCGGCCACGTCGTCACCCAAGGCGGCCTCAAGCTTGGCGAGATCCATGTCGCCGTCGGGGCCGGTGGGGACGGTGGTGACGGAGAAGCCTGCGATGGCCGCGCTGGAGGGATTGGTGCCGTGGGCAGAGTCGGGAATGATGACCCGCGTCTTTTTATTGCCCTTGTTGCGGTGATAGGCGGCGATCAGCATCATGCCGGTCAGTTCGCCATGTGCGCCGGCGGAAGGCTGGAGGCTGAAGGCGTCCATGCCGACGATTTCGCTCAGCATACGCTCGGTTTCGAAGAGGACTTCAAGCGCGCCTTGTGTGAGCATCCCGCCACCCCGGAGCTGGGGGAGGAGTGGATGCAGGGAGGCGAAGCCATCCAGGGAGGCGATGCGTTCGCAGACCTTGGGGTTGTACTTCATGGTGCAGGACCCGAGTGGGTACATGTTGCCGTCCACGCTGAAATTTTTACGGGACAGGTTGACGAAGTGGCGGCAGACTTCCAGTTCGGAAAGTTCGGGGAGATCCGCCGGTTTTTCCCGGTAGTATTTGTGAGGGATGTGCAGGTTGCACTTTTTCTCGGCCTCGGTCAGGTGGGGGAGATTGACGGCCCGGCGTCCGGGGGCGGATTTTTCGAAGATGAGCTTGTTCACAGGACGGCCTCCAGCGCTTCAGCCAGCATTCCAATTTCCTCTCGGGTCCGTTTTTCGGTGACGGCGACGAGGAGGTAGTTATCCATTCCCTTGTAATAGCGGCCGAGGGGGTAGCCGGCGGCAAAACCCTTATCCACGAGGCGGCTGACGACGAGGCTGGCGTCGCAAGGAAGCTCGAGGGTGAATTCATTGAAGGTGGGGGTGGATTTCTTTACGACCACGGAGGGAATGGCGCCGAGACGGGTTTTGGCGTACTCCGCCTTCCGGGCGCAGAGGGTGGCCAATTCCTGGAGGCCCTGTTTTCCGAGCCAGGAGAGATAGATGGTGGCCCGCAAGGCGCAGAGCGCCTCGTTGGAGCAGATGTTGGACATGGCCTTTTCGCG
>CAZSSA010000033.1:0-21998 GCA_964609375.1 uncultured Verrucomicrobiota bacterium
ACGAGACCTATGTGGCCGGCGGCATGTTCCCGCGCGAACGCCTGTGCGATCATTCCGCGGAGGCCACCTTGCTGTTCTGCGCGTCCACACGCAGTTTCTCCAACTGGGCTGCCCGGCGCGGGCATTGGACGCCGCGCCGCCGCGATCAGGTTCTGGCGGCGCTCGGCGGCGCCGAATCCGCCTTCCATCGCCATTTCATGGTGGACGGTCGTCTCAACGCCAACGATCCGGCCCGCGCCGCCCTGGCGCCGCGGTTCCGGGAAGGTGGCTTATGCGAGCGGTGTGGCCGCTCGGAACTCGGGGACTTCGTCTCGTGCGAGCGCGACGCCCATGGCCGCTATCAATGCCCGGCCTGTATCGGCAAGGGGCCCCTGCCGCCCAGCGTTCCCCGCCGCTACCGGATCGCCTCGGCCGCGCTGACGCCTGCGTTCATCGGCGACGGCCCGCTTTCCAACGATGATGTCGAACGGGAGATTTCCCTCGTGGCCCAGTCGTGGAGCGCCACCGGGCGTCTGCCCAGCCAGGAAGGCGAAGCCGGCGGCCGGACAGTTGGCTACGACTACGGCTTCCTGCTGCTCGGCATGGACCGCCTCCGGCACCCGCAGGCCGGCGCGCTGGCGCGCCGCACGCTCGATCTCCTTGACCCGACAGGCGCCTGGGTCGAGTACTATGCCGACGGCAAGCCGCAAGGCACGCGCTGCCGCCCCTGGGAAAGTGCCATCAACTGCCTGGCCATCCTCAGGCATCTGCGCGACAAGAACGGTATGAGAAAGAAACCCTAGGAAGAAAACGCATCGACTGCGATCGACCCGTGCCGAACGGTACCGATAGGCAACGTGAAGGACCAACCCATGAAACCGACATCCAAGAGAGCCACCAAGTCATTGATCCTCGAGAACGAAACCCTGCGTCTGGAGTACTCGCGGCAGACCGGCGCGTTGATCGGTCTGCGCGCCAAGCCTGGCGACTGGGCGTTGCTGGATCGGCCGCATCTGGGACTCTCGTTCCGGCTGCTGGTGCCTCTGAAGAGCGATGCGGCCGTGGATGTCGCTTTCGCCCGGCGCATGGGGCGCGCGTACGGCGAGATCCGAAACAACCAGGTTCTCGGCGAGCAGCAGCGCCTTCGCCGCCTGACGGTGGCACCGGACGGGAAGTCCGCGGTCTTCGAATGGGATGATCTCGTCTCGACCCGCGGCGTGACGCTGCCAATCAAGGTCGTCATCCGCGTGGAACTCACGCCCCGCCAGGCCGTCTACCGGATGTCCGTCGAGAACCGCTCGCCGCACGTGGTGGAAAACGTCTACTGCCCGTATCTCGGCGATCTCCGGCATCCGGCGGGCGACGAGCCGTTCAGCAAGTTCGAGTACGAATACGCCCGCAGTGTGGAGAGCAACCTCTGGCCCGTTTATCAAAACCGGCGCGGCTATTTCGGGGTGGACCACCCCGTCCAGTTCTCCACCGCCCACGGCGGCGGTGCGCCCAACGCGCCGTTCGCCCTGCTGCGCACGGCGACCCAGGGGCTCTATGCCGGCGTCCTCGCCCCCAGTTCGGAACTCGTTTCCTGGCATACGGAACTCCGGCCCGGCCACGGCAGTTCGATCGACGCCCGCGCGCCGGAGGGGCGGTCTGTCGGCGGCAAGGACGTGTGCACTCGTTTCGCCGCGGTCCATGTGCCGTTCATCATGCCCGGCGAGACCCGCGAGTTGACGCCCATCGCGCTGGAAGCCTACACGGGCGATTGGCAGAAGGGCGTGGACATCTATACCGCCTGGCGCCGCACCTGGATGAAGCCGGCCCGGCCGCCGGCCTGGGCGCGCGAGCCGCACGCCTGGCTCCAGCTTCACATCAACTCGCCCGAGGACGAACTGCGCATCCGCTTCAAGGACCTGCCACGGGTCGGCGAGGAGTGCGCCCGCCATGGCGTCAAGGCGATCCAACTCGTGGGGTGGAACGACGGCGGCCAGGACCAGGGCAACCCGTCGCACGATCCCGACCCGCGCCTCGGCACCGCCGCAGAACTCAAGGACGCGATCGCCAAAATCCACGCCATGGGCGTCAAGGTCATCCTCTTCGCCAAGTTCACCTGGGCCGACCGCGCCACCGAGGCATTCCGCAAGGACCTCATCCGCCTGGCCGTGAAGGATCCCTACGGCGACTATTACGACAAGGTCGCCTACCAGTACCAGACTGCCACTCAGCTACTTGATATCAACACCCGGCGCTTGATCCCCATGTGCTTCCTCAGCGAGGAATACCTCAAGATCTGCGAGGTGGAGTTCCGGAAGATCGTGGATCTTGGCGCCGCTGGCCTGCTCTTCGACGAGTGCGTGCACCACACGCCGGCCATCCTCTGCTTCGACAAGTCACACGGCCACCGCCCGGGCGCCTCGGTCTACGCCAACGACCGGGAACTGATCCGCCTCTTCGCCGCCAATCTGGGCCCCGATGCGCCGGAGTTCCTCTTCTCGGGCGAGGCCTGCTACGACTGGGAGATGGAGGCCTACTCGCTCTCGTACCACCGGAGCGAAAGCAAGACGCACGTCCCGTTGAGCCGCTACATGCTGCCTGAGGGACAGTTCATGACCGCGGTTACCGGATTCGATGACCGGAACATGATCAACCAGTGCCTCATGTATCGCTACATCATCAGTTACGAGCCGTATAACTTCAAAGGGCGTCTGGAGGATTACCCGCTCACATTGGCCTATGGCAAGAAGATGGACGCCCTGCGCAAGAAACTGCGCGACTGGTTCTGGGACGGAGAATTCCGCCATGAGGTCGGCGCCCGAGTGACCGCCGGCGGCAAGCCGCACCGTCCCTATGCCGTCTTCGTCAACGCCAAGAACGGGAAGAAAGGCCTCGTGATCTGCAACTACGACGACAAGAAGCCGGTCAAGGTGAAGGTCCGGTTGGACGACGGCGGGAAACTCACGCGCTGGCGGCTGGTGGACGACCCGAAATGGAAGCCGGCGACAACCATCGTGATCCCGCCGCGGTCAGCGGCAGTCGTGGTGTGAGGATGAAAACACAAGACAGCGGCGCGCACCATGCCCGCCCTTGAAGCAAGAAGGATAGAACACATGACCAACCGTGAACGTATCGTAAAGACCCTGCTGTGCGAAAAGACCGACCGGGCACCGTGGGTGAACTGGCTCGGGTTCATGCCGTGGGGCCAGGCCCAATGGCGCTGGAGACAGGAATCCGGCATCAGCGATCTGGACGTCAGCCGCCACTTCGGCCTCGAACCGTTCTTCCGTTGTGTTCCGGCGAACATGGGGCCGTTGCCCGGCTTTGAACAGAAAATCCTGGAGGAAAACGAGGAGTTCGTGGTCAGCCTGGACTGGCGCGGCATGGTCGTGAGGAACCGCCGCGATCGCGGGTCCATGCCCGAGTTCATGAGTTACCCGATCAAGACGCCGGCCGACTGGGCGAAATACAAGGAGGAGCGCCTCCAGCCCCGCGTCGCCGAACGTCTGCCGGAACTGAAGAAGTTCGCCGCCGACATCCTGTCGCTGGATGTCCCTGTCCAGGTCGGCTGTTTCCCCTGGGGCATGTTCGGCACCGCGCGTGACATGATGGGCGCCGAGGAATTGCTGGTGGCATTTTATGACGAACCTGAACTGGTGCGCGACATCATGCACACCTATACCGACCTCTGGCTGGCGCTGTACGAGGAGATCGTCAAAACCGTCCGGGTGGACCATATCCACATCTGGGAGGATATGTCGGGCAAGCAGGGCTCGCTGATCTCCATGGCCATGATCGAGGAGTTCATGATGCCGGAATACGACCGGATGGCCGCCTTCGCCGCACGGCACAAGATTCCGATCATCTCCGTGGATTCGGACGGCATGGTTGACCAGTTGGTCCCCGTCATGATGAAGCATGGCATCAACGCCTTCTTCCCCTTCGAGGTGCAGGCCGGCAACGACGTCGTAACCTACCGTCAGCAATATCCGAAGCTCGGCATCCTGGGCGGACTCGACAAGAGTGCGCTGGCGAAGGGGAAGCCGGAACTCCACCGCGAACTGGATCGCGCCGAGAAGATGCTCGCCCTCGGCGGCTGGGTGCCCGGTTTCGACCACCTGATCCCGCCGGACGCGTCATGGGCGAATCTCACGTACTTTATGGAACATCTGAAAAAGATGGTGTTCAAGGAGTGAGCGAGCAGAAAGACACAGGAGGAAGAACCATGAGCAAGCAAAACTACGAACAGAAGAACGAGACCATCCGCAAGCAGTTCATCGCGCTGAAGAAGCAACAGCCAAAGAAGCTGAAGAACCGGCTTAATCTGAGCTGGAGCAACTGGGGGTTCGGCATCGAGCCGCTGTCGGCTTCCGCCGCCCGGCTGTCGAAACATGGCGTGACGTTCATCGAACTGCACGGCAACCACTACGGCGCGGACCTGGGCTACCAGCCGAAGGAGACACTGAAGATCCTCGGCGACAACGGCGTCAAGGTCGCGGGCATCTGCGGCATGTTCTCGCCGGACAACGATCTCTCCTCCAACCGCGCCATCCAGCGCCAGGCGGCGATCGACTACATCCGCCGCGAACTCGACTTCGCGCGGGCCGTCAAGGCCGGCTACATGCTGGTGGTGCCCGGCGCCGTCGGCCGGCCGGGAGCCTATGACGCCAGCGAGTTCTTCCGCTCGACGGAGACCTTGCGCATTGTGGCTGGCGACTTCCAGAAGGCCGGTGTCCGCGCCGCGATCGAGCCGATCCGCGCGGCAGAGGTCAGCTTCTGCCACACCATCGCCGACGCCCAGGCCTACATCGCGGCGGTGAACCATCCCGGCGTCCAGCACATCAACGGCGATGTTTATCATATGCAGTCCGGCGAGGCGCACATCGGCGAGGCGCTCCTCGCCGCGGGTGCGCGCCTGACCAACCTGCACCTGGCCGATTCCAACCGCTGCGCGCTGGGCGACGGCTCGCTGGATCTGGACACGATGATCATGGCGCTCTACCTGATCGGCTACAACCAGCCCGGCTGCTACGTGACGCCCGAGCCGCTCGGCCCCGGTGGCGATCCCTACCCGGCGATGAACGGCAAGCCTGACCCGGCCCTGCTCGAGAAACTCGTGCAGAAGACGGCTACCTGCTTCCGCGAGCGGGAAGAAGCCGTCCGCGGGCTGTGAGTCCGGAGAGAAAGGAGAACGGATTCATGACATCACGCGAGAGAGTTCGAAATGCGCTTACGTTTGTGGAAGTCGACAGGATTCCGATCGATAACGAGTTTGGCGGGGAAATGCAGAAGAGATTCCCCGGCGATGTGCAGAAGCCTCCCTATCTCTATCCGCCGGGGCGGGGATGGGGGCAGCCCTGCAAGAAGGGGCGCTACATGGATATATGGGGTTGCATCTGGGAGGCCGGCGAGGACGGCGTGTGCGGCGAGGTGAAGGAATCGCCGCTGGGAAATGACTGGAGCAACGTGAGAACATACCAGCCGCCCTGGGAGGTTCTTGCAGGCGCTGATCTGTCCAAGGTCAATTCGCAACTGTTCTGCATGCCTCTTGAAGAGCTTGCCGCGAAGTACGCCGGGAGGATCTGCTTCTGGGGGGAAATCGATCGGCAGCGAATTCTTACGTCCGGCACGACCCAGGACGTGAGGGACGCGGTGCGCAGAGTGGCGGCGGCGTTCTTGAAGAATGGGCGGACCGGCGTGGTCGGCCAATGCTTTGGGGGTAAGGACCATCGGATGGAGAACTGCGAAACGGTCTTCGAGGAGTGGAGCAGGGTATAGTGTGAACTCAGACGTCAACTCCTAGCAGTCGCAGATCTTCACCGCCTCAACCCGCTGGCAACAACCTGAAGGAGGGCGCGCCGGATCTGCCCAATCCGTCTTTAATCTTCGCGAAATAGCAGGATCGGACATTTTTGACGACCTGTTTGTGGCCATTGTGAATCCTGTGGAGTCAAGAAAATGAATGTTTTCCTGAAGTTTTGTCGTTTGGCCTTATGGGTGAGCGTGACGTTCCTGTTTCCCCGCGCGGTCAGGGCGGCCGATACGGAGGTGCTGGACACCCGCGGTTTCCGCTTCGAGATCGACCCCCAGACCGGGAAATGGTCGCTGCTGGACAAAGTTGCTGGCGTCCGTTGGCCCAGCCAGGGGGCGGCCGGTGTCGGTACCGGCAAGGGACTGGAGCGGTTGGAAGGCGTCTACCCTCAGGGCGGTGGCAACTCGGTGGAGGTCCGGTTCAACCGGGTCCCGGTACTTTTCGAGGTGAGCGGCGAGGCCCTGAAGGTCTCGTACAAGGTCACGTACAATAGCGTGAGCGAGATCCGCGTGCTGGACGACCTGCTGGCGATGACCGACGCGGAGCACGGGGCGGTCATCGTGCCTTGCCGCGAAGGACTCTTGTTTCCGTCCGATAGCGGCGTTGCCATGAAGTGGATGTTCGGCACGTCCGAATACGAAGGATGCCACATGAACATGCTGGGGATCCTCAAGGGTGGCGCCGCCATGCTGGTGCTTTGGGACGACGCGTCTGTGTGGCCCGAAGTCGAGAGCATCGTCGCCGCCGGGGCCGACGGCAAGGGCGTTTCCCGGCAGCGGCTCACCGCCTCCTTGACGCTGCGGGGGAAATCGCCACCGTCCTTTCGCCTGGTGCCGCTGGGCAAGGGCGACTGGAACACTGTGGCGGCCGCGTACCGCAAGCTCGCAGGAGAAAAGGGCCTGGCCGTCACGCTCCGCGAAAAGATCCGCCGCGACGCCAATGCCGAAAGGCTCGTCGGCGCGGCCAACGTCAAGCTCTGGCACAGCCTTGCCCGGCGCATGAACGAGAACAGCACCCGGGAGGAATCGGTCAAGGTCAATTGGACGTTTGACGAGGCGGCCGCCGTGGCAGAGCACATCCACAGGGATCTGGGTATCAAGCGGTGCCTGTTTACGATCGGTGGCTGGACGGAGAGCGGGTACGATTGCCGCCATCCGGACAACCTGCCCGCCAACCCGGAATGCGGCGGAGATGAAAAGCTAGCCGCCGCCATGCAGCGCATCCAGGCCCTGGGCTACGTTGCCTGCCTGCACGACAACTACCAGGACATGTACCGCGACGCGAGAAGCTGGAACCCGGACTTCATCGAGAAGCGGCCGGATGGCCAACTCATCCAGGGCGGCCGTTGGATGGGAGGACGCGCCTACATGGTTTGCGCGCCGAAGCAGCTCGAACTGGCCCTGCGCCCACAAAACCTCCCGGAAATCCGGAAGCGTTTTGCGCCGTGGAGTTACTTCATCGACACTACCTACGCCGTCGGCCCGCGCGAGTGTGCCGACCCCAAGCACCCCCTCGACCGCAACGGCGACATCGCCTGGAAGATCAGGCTCAGTGATAAGACCCGGGAGCTTTTCGGCCTGTTCGGCAGCGAGTGCGGACGCGAATGGGCCTTGCCTCACAGCGATTTCTTCGAGGGCCTGGTGGGCGTAGCGGGCAAGTACTATCACTTCCTCGATCCGCAGTCGCTCGGGGCCAGAGTTATTCCGTTCTGGGAAATGGTGTACCACGATTGCCAGATCTGCTTCGGCAAATACGGCTATCAGGTCGACCAAGCCGCTGAGTACGTCGCGCATCACGTCCTGTGTGCGCGCCCGCTGAACTACCACTCGGTGCCCGAGCACCTGTACTGGACCGCGAAGCCGGAAGGGCTGCCGTCAACCGGCGAGTTGGCCTGCTTCACGCGCACCGACTCGGGCTGGGCGGAAGGGTTTCATCCCATGGACGTGTTCATGAAGAACACGCACGAGGTGCTCGGCCCGCTCCACGAAGCCACGGCGCACCAGCGCCTGACGCGCTTCGAGTTTCTTCCCGGTGACGGTTCGATCCGCCGCGCCGTCTATGGCGAAGGCGGAGAGGCGGTGAGAGTCATCGTCAATTTCGGCAAGACCGATGCCAAGGTCGAGTCGCCGCGGGGCGGCCGCGTGGTGTTGCCGCCGTGGGGATTCGTCATCGACGGCCCGGGCCTGGCGGCGTTCCATGCCAGGCAGTGGAACGGTCGGCAGTACCCGGACGGTGCGCTGTTCGTGCTTCAGGCAATCGGGGGCAAGAGTTTGGACGAGCCCGGGCCGGTGCATGTCTTCCACGGCTTCGGCGACGCGCGCCTGGCGTGGAGAGGCAAGACCCATGCAGTCCGCCGGGAGGCGACGATCCGGTAAAACGACGCTGGCGCCTCGACCGTCGGGCTTGACGACTTTATTCCGCTTCTATACTCTTTTCGAAGTAGACGATAAAAGCGAGGAGATGTGATGAGATGTGCAATCAGCCTGGGTCTATTGTTCTGCGCCGCCATCGCGCTGGGTGGGGATCTGATGCCCCCGCTTTCCGAACCGGACGCGGTTCGCGAAGCGGCCCGTGTGGCAATGGCGCAAGGGGTGGCATGGTTCAAGGAGCGCGCGGCGCGGGACCCGGAAGGCTGGCTCGTCGGTCCCAGTCGAGTCCGGAGTGTGATCGGTTGGACTAACGTCACTGTGCGCTACCGCAAGGTGCCGGTGCCCGTGCCGGTTTGGGAACACACCAACGTCGTGGTGTTTGTCCAGGATAGTTCGGCTGGGGCGCCGCGCCGGACGGTGCAAAGCCGCCCATGGCGCTTGACCGGCAAGACCAACTACGTTGAGCAGATGACGAGCGACCCGAATGGCTCGATTGTGCGGGAAGAAAAGCGGCCATTGATCGACCCGAAGGGGAACGTATGTTGGCGGTTTGCCGACCTGGGCGATAGCGCGCTCGCGGTGTACGCCCTGCGGCGAGCCGGCGTACCCGACACCGATCCGGTCATTCAGGGCAACCTCGCGAGCCTGCGCGAAGCCGTCGCCATCCGCGGATTGCCTGACCAGACCTGGAATCTCGCTTGGCTTGCCGCGGTCTTCGCGGAAACGCCCGGCGATGCCGCCGCCGAACTGACCGCGCGGCTGGCCGGCCGCTTGCTGGACGGCCAGTTCCGGGACGGCCCCGCCCGCGGACTGTGGGGGCCGGATAGCTTTCATCATCGCTTGCTGGCCGTCGCCCTGCGCGACTACTTGGCCAGCGACGCCGAACTGCAGGCGGCCACGAAAGAACTCAAAGAACGGGATACTCGCGCTCGTCAGCAGAGGGTTGAGGATGCCACAGTTGTGCTGGATCGGAGCAAGGCGTATCTCGATAGCATTACCCGCCAAATGTTGCGGTTGACCGCTGTCGAGAGCCCATACGTTTGGGATCAGAATGCCGTTCCGCTCGTTTCGATGCCGGGGACGATGACATTCTTCTACAACCAGTCGGCGGCCGATCTGGAATGTACGGCGATCGCGGCGCTGGGGCTGGCGGCAGCGTCGGACCAGAAACGGCTGCCGGCTGAGTCGTTTCGTCCCGAATCGCCGGCTGCCGCCAAGCCGGCGAGAGGGACATCGCCGCAAGCTGGACCGCGCCAGGCCGCCCCGGCCATTCCATCGTTGGGGTCGCCCCCGCCGCCCGAACGTGCCATCGCCGTGCTGGCCCGCGCCGCCAACGCCATCGCCGCCCGTCAAAGCCGCGATGGCCGGTGCGATGAAGCCAACCTGCATCAACCGGTTTCCGATTTCGCGACCTTCTCGAGCGTCCTGCCGGTGCCGGCCATCGCGAAGAGTTTTGTTCCCTTGGAGTCGCCGGTTACACCGGCCAGCGCCGCGCACGGCGCGGCCGCGCTCGCGGCGATCGACCGGGCGGTGGGCGTGGACAAGTTCGGAGTCGCGTTAAGCCGCGCGCGGGACGCTGGCCTCGCGGCGGCGACACGCGAACTTAACCAGTGGATCGAGACCCGCCGCCCGAAAATGCAGCAGCCCGCGACGTTCCAGCCCGCCGACGTGGCAGCCCTGTTGCCGGCGACAGCGCTGATCGGGCGGAAGCGGGCGCCTGACGTGGCGGCGGACGAATTGATCCGCTGGCTCGTGTTGACCGGCCAGACCAACGGCGCATGGCGGTCCGCGCAGCGTCTGGATTACATACCGTCCAGCAGTCGCGCGCGTTTCGCCGCGCTCGAGAAGCAACCGGGCGGCGTGGTCGAGCGTCTGCAGATGGAGAATCTGCGGCTCGCCCACATTTACATCTGCAACGCCGTCGTACGCGACACCACGTGGGCGCCAGCCCGCGACAACGATGCGTACTTCACGGCGCTGGCGGTGCTCTGCCTGGCAGGCTACCTCGATCAGCCAGCCGCCGCGCTCGCCGAGTATGCTGCGGTCGAGACGTTGCCCGTCCAGCGAGCCGCCTTGCACGCCCGGCTACGCCAGCCGCCGCCAGCCCCTGCGCCGGTTCCCGTCGCCCCGCCCGCGGCGACCGATAGCAAGAGCGCCCTGAAACAGCCGCCGGTCGCGCAGTCGCCGCTGGACGCGGTCCCGGACCTGCCGCCAGAGGAGGAAAAGAAGCCCCGGGCCGACGAGGCCTTTTGAGTACAGGGGCTCGACCGCGAAATCTGGCTCGGCACGCTCAACACCGATGACGACGACGGGTTCGTCGGAAGGATCAAGATAAAATGACCAGCGATAATTGGATTCTGACGCAGGAAGGCTTTGATATCTGTACGGCGCAAGCCTTTGAAGGACTGTTTACCGTGGGGAGCGGCTACCTGCATACCCGCGCCTCGCTGGAGGAGCATTTCACGGACTGCCCCCAGGACAGCCGCGAACTTCGCAGGCCGGCCAATGTGACCGCCGAGAAGTTTGTGCCCGTGCCCGGCCGCTGGGGAACCTTCGTTCCGGGGGTTTTCGGCCATCATCCGCTCCTGTTGCAGGAGATGATCAACCTGCCCTGGTTCCTGGAACTGGTGCCGGTGGCGGACGGCGAGCGACTGGACCTGACGACCAGTGCCGTCACGGGATTCAGGCGGACGCTGAACATGAAGACCGCGACACTGGGTCGGGAACTCATCTGGCAGACGAAGTCCGGCAAGACGCTGCGGGTGTTTCACGAACGCTTCATCAGCGGCTGCATCACGAACCTGTCCGTTCAGCGGCTGCGCATTGAGTGCGATCAGGCCGTGGAGCTGACGGTCCTGGGCGGCATCGACGCCAACATCACCACCAACGGATTCGAGCATTTCAACGACATCGTCCTGGCACAGACCGCCGCCGGCGTGAGTTGCCGGGTTCTGACCGACGGCCGGGACACCATCCACATGGAGGCGCGCCTGGCCGCTGACGGCACCTCCTGGACGTATGGCAGTGCGGAGCGTCATGGTTGGCGGCAAGCTGTGGTCACGGTGCGACCCGGCCGGCCCCTGGTGGTCGAGAAGCGCACGGCGGTGACGACCAGCCGCGACCTGGCGCCCACGACGCCGGCGGCGGTTCTCGACCGCCACGCCGGTGCGAGCTGGGATGACCTGCATCGGCAGCATTGCGCCCACTGGGCTGCCGAATGGGACCACGCCGACATCCGTATCGAGGGCGACGACGAATCCCAGATCATCCTGCGTTCATCCATCTACCATCTGCTCCGGTGCCATGTACCCGGCGACGGCCGCGTCGCCATCTGCGCCAAGGGCTACGCCGGCGATGCCTACAAAGGGCACTTCTTCTGGGACACCGAGGCCTACCTGCTGCCGTTCTTCCTATACACCGCGCCGGAAAAGGCAAGGACGTTCATTGATTTCCGCATCCGCAATCTCGGCGAGGCCCGGAAGATCGCGGCGGGCTATGGCTACCGCGGCGCCCGTTTCCCCTGGGAATCGGATGCCGAAGGGCGCGAATGCTGTTGCGACTTCCAGTATCGCGACCACGAGATCCACGTGACCGGCGCCGTCGCCTACGGGGTGGCGCACTACTTTAGCGCCGTCGGCGGCCTGGACCCGGTCTCCGACGAGGCCGCCCATCTCGCCGTGGAGACCGCCCGTTACTGGATGGACCGCATTGACTACCGCAAGGGCGAGGCGTTTCCGTCTATTCTCGGCGTCATGGGCCCGGACGAATACGCCCCGATCACCCATAACAGCGCCTACACCAACCGCATGGCCGCCTTCAACCTCGCCTTCGCCGCCCGCATCGGCAGGCGGGGTGGGGCTACGGACGAAGAGTGCGCTGCGTTTGCGAAGACCGCGGCGGCGCTGCCGATCCTCCGCAGCAAGAGGAATCCGGACCTGGTGCTGCAATGCGAGGGGTTCGAGGATCTGGCCGAACCGCGCTTCGACGAGTTCTGGGCCGACCGCAAGGGGTGCTACGCCGCCCGCGTATCGCAGGAGCGCCTCTACCGCAGCAAGAACCTGAAGCAGGCCGACGTCGTGCTGCTGATGGCCCTGTTCCCCGACGAATTCACCGACGCGGAGGTGACGACCGCCTGGGAGACCTACCTGCCGGTCACGACCCACGACTCCTCGCTGTCCGCGGCGATCCATGCCATCGTTGCCCTCCGTCTCGGCCTGTTCGAGCAGGCCTGGTCGTTCTTCCGGAAGTCGGCCTCGATCGATCTCGACACCGACCACGGCGGCGCCGCCCAGGGCATCCACATCGCCGGCGCCGCGGGCAACTGGCAGGTGCTGGTTCTCGGCTTCGCCGGCATGCGCACGGCCGCCCAGTCCGATGTCCTGAGTTTCAATCCGAATCTGCCCGCGCACTGGACGAAACTGGCGTTCCCGATCGTCTGGAAGGGGACGCCGGTATGCGTGGAAATGGAACCTGGCCGGACGAAGGTGACGAATCGCGGTTCGCAGGCGCTGGACATCTCGGTCACCGGCTGGACCGCGCGGGTGGCCCCGGGTGAAAGCAGGGAGTGGTGAGCGTGGGATGAACAAGGAGACGAAGGAAATGCGGCAACCAAACTTGAGCTGGAAGCCAAACTGGGAGGAGACCAAGGGCCACCTCATCGAGTGGTGGAACGGCCGGGGACTGGCCATCGGGGCCTGGGGGTCGCCCGAGGCCGAGGTGCCGCACGAAACCGTGACGCCACCGCCGTTTCCAGGCGACGATCCGCGCCTCGGGTACGAGGATACCGAGTGGCGGGCCCGTTCCTCTTATGCGCAACTGGCCCGGGGGTATTTCGGGGCCGACATCCTGCCCGTGGCCGAAAGCGATATCGGGCCCGGGTCCCTGGCCCTGACGCTGGGCAGCGAGCCCGGCTTCTCGCGCGAGACCGTCTGGTTCGAGCCGGTCTTCCAGGACGCGCCGGATGTCAATGCCCTGCCGCCGCTGCGGTTCAACCCCGACGCGTACTGGTGGCAGGTTCATGAACGGCAACTCCGGCGGAACCGGGAACTGGGCCGGGGGCGCTACCTGACGGCGCTGCCGGACCTGGTCGAGAACATCGACATCCTGTCGGCGCTGCGCGATCCGCAGACGTTGATGGTGGACATGATCGAGAATCCCGAGTGGGTCCTCCGCTCGGTCAGCGAGATCAACCAGGCGTTCTTCGAGGGCTACACGCGCCTCTACGAGATCGCCAAGGAGCCCGATGACAGTTCCGCGTTTGGCGCCTTCCGGATCTGGGGGCCGGGCAAGACCGCCAAGGTGCAGTGCGACGCCTGCGCCATGTTCTCGCCGGAGATGTTCCGCGACTTCGTCAAGCCGGCGCTGGCTGAACAGTGCGCCTGGCTCGATCACGCCCTCTACCACCTGGACGGCACCCAGTGCCTCTGCCATCTCGATCACCTGCTGGCCATCGACTCCCTGCGGGCCATCGAGTGGACGCCGCAGGCCGGCATCGAGCCCGGCACCCACGAACGCTGGTTCCCGCTCTACAAGCGCATTCTTGACGCCGGCAAGTCGGTGCAGATCATGGGCGGCGGGGTGGGGGAGATCGAGCCGGTGCTCCGGGCCATCGGCGGCAAGGGCGTCTATATCCTGGCCTGGTTCAACAACCAACAGGAGGTCGAGCAGGTCCAACGCCTGGCCGACAAATGGCGGTAAGGGAGAGAGATCATGAAGGGTGTCATTTTTGATTTGGACGGGGTGCTTGTCAGCACCGATGAGTTTCATTACCGCGGCTGGGCCAGGCTGGCCGGGGACGAAGGAATTCCCTTCACCCGCGAGGACAACCACCGGCAGCGCGGCGTCAGCCGCATGGAAAGCCTCGAGATCCTTCTGGAAAAGAGCCCAAGGAGTTATACCGGGGAACAGAAGCTGGAGATGGCGACGCGCAAGAACACCTACTACGTGGAATGTCTGCAAAACCTCACGCCGGCGGATGCGCTGCCCGGCGCCCGTGAGATCCTGGTGGCGCTGCGCGCCGCCGGCATCAAGCTGGCGGTCGGGTCCTCCAGCCGCAACACGCCGTTAATCATGGAGAAGACGGATCTGTGCCGCTATTTCGACGCTGTGGCCGACGGCAATGACATCACGAAATCCAAGCCGGATCCGGAAGTGTTCCTGCTGGCGGCCCGGCGCCTGGGGCTGAAGCCGGAGGAATGTGTGGTTATGGAGGACGCCGAAGCCGGGGTAGAAGCCGCGCGGCGCGCCGGTATGCGCGTGGTCGGTGTGGGGCCCGCCGAGCTGGGGCCGTGCGACCTGCGGGTGCGCAACATCGGTGACCTGACAGCCGACGCCCTGGCGAAGTTCGACACGAACCACAACTTATGAAGTACCCGCTGGTAAGGGTTGTGGAAAGGTTTCAGGTGTCAAGGAGGCAGGGGCAGGGGTCAGGAGGCAGGGGGCAACCCGACACCCGACACCCGACACCCGACACCTTCTTCCGACACGCTTCTCTTCCAGTCCGCCATGGTGGCCGACCACGTGACCGTGCAGGTCAAGGCCGGGACCACGCAGACGGAATTGGCGGCATTCGCGGCGAAGCAGGGCGGGACGATCTTGCGGCAACTGCGCGACCCGAAGACAGGGCACGCCGGGCACCGACATCAAGGCCACGGAGGCGCGGGACCAGACGGTCGGCAGCCGCAACGTGCTCGTGGCCGTCATCGATTCCGGCATTGACTACACGCACGAAGACCTGGCCTGGCTAACGCTCGCTTATTTGCGTGAGCCGAATACGATTAATATTTGGCTTGAATAATAAGCCGAATATTCGCCTGTACACGATGTCCGCTGCGATCCTGAAGCGTCGCCGCGACTACTACAGGATTCTGGAGGCGTCCCAGCGTGGCACCTTGGATGTCACCACATGGTTGATGTGGTTCCTGGGCACTTTGCAGGTCGCCTTGAAGGACTCCTTGACGCAGATTGACGAGGTTCTTGATAAAGCCAGATTTTGGCGGACTCATGCGGGGCATGGCCTTAATCCGGCGCAAGTCAAGGTGTTGAACCGGCTACTTGAAGGAGATACTGTGAGTTTTGAGCGCGGCATCAGCGCTTCCCAATACCAGAGCGTGGCCCGGGTCAGTAAAGCCCGAATGAACATGGCCTCCTATCCGGGCTGTTCTCGCGCCCCCGCGAGCACCGCCTCCAGTCTTGCCTCCACCCGTCCGCGAAGCGCAGCCGACGGAATCCTGGCGAGCATGCTTCGAGCGGTTCGAATGCTGAAGGTCTTCGGCAACTCGATCTCCGGAAAAGCGCCGAATCCGCGACTCCGGCCCGCCGCCAGATAGAGCGCATCCAGCAAAGCCTTCTCGGGAACGGCGATCTTGATGCCGCGACGGCCATGACTCTCGTATCCGAAGAAGAAAGACGGGTTCACGTGCCGCAGATCAACCATCGCCAGCGGTGTGGCGCGTCGTCGCGCCCGGGCGAGGGTGACCGCGTATACCACGGTTGGAATCTGCTCGATCATGCCGTGATGAAACATGGCGCTGTACAGTGAGACGTAGGCGGGCAGCGGCGCGGTCAGGTATTCCGGCAGGGCGAAGGGTTCCAGTTTCCCCGGCGTTCCCCAGCGCCCTCTGGCCAGGGGCACCAGATGTCCGGCGGCGGCCAGACGCCGGAGAGTCTGGCTGGCATGCGAGCGCGGCGTCTTCAACAGGGCGGCCGCGTCGGCGGTGGTGAAGACCGGCGCATCCAACTTGAGGAGCGTCGCCAAGGCGTCAATCTGTTTCATGCCGCTCCCTTCCGCAGAGCCTCGGCCACGACCAGGACCATCGCTTCCCACGTCCGCGCATCGGCATAGCGGGATTGGTCATCGGGCGGAAGAAAGGCGAGCACCTGTCCGGCAAACTGCTCATACGTGACATCCATGACGTGCGCCTGCAAGTCGGACGCCGGCACATCCACCTGCCGCGCCATTCCCCCGATGTCCACACCGGTGGAAACCAGCAGATGCAGGTCGAACACATCTCGCGCCTGGGGTGTCTTGCGGAAGCACAGGGCTTCGATCTTGTGTCGCGCCGCCGTGTCGGGTCCATAGTGGTTGGCGAGAATCGGCGCCAACCGGTATTCCGCGGCCAGTTCGGCAACGACACTCTCAAATCGAATGTCCGTATCCAGACCGCGCCGCGAGAACTCGATCTTTGTCGGCAGGGCGCGCTCCGACGTATCCGTCCGCAGACCGAGTTTCCATCGTTGCACCGTGTCGGTTTGCTTCGACAGCGTGATGTGTTCGATTTCAATTCCGCGCGCCATGAGAGTCTGCCTGAAAGGTTTGGCATGCAGAATGCCATCCACCTTGTCGCGCAGGGAATGGACAGGTTCCTCCGCGACATCCAGATCCATATCCTCAGAGTAGCGTGTGCTCTTCAGGAAGAAACGCAGGTTACACCCGCCTTTCAGGGCATAGCGCGTCTTGTCCATCTTCCGGCCCAGCCAGTCGAGGAACAGCAGATGAAACAGTTCCACTGTCTGCCTGTCGTTCATAGCAATGCAAAATACTCCTTATTGACTCCGGTGTCAACAATAGGTATTTCACTTCCCATCCGCATCCCGCTCCGGGTGTTGTGCTCGGAACGGGGCCGGAGTGAACTCCTCGCGGGTCTCGCCGCGGGTGCGGGTCCACCCCTCCAGCCGGCCCTTGGCGTCGTAGCGGTATTCGTCGCGCCAGTCCGGCCTCGCGACAATCAAGGGATCGGTATAGTCGCCGCCCCGGTAATCGATCGAGACGATGCGCTTTTGGTCGTCGTACACCCGGGTTTCGTTCGCGGGGAAGTAGAAGGTGATGAACCCCGGTGCCGAATAGTGGACGCCGTTATGGGCGAACACGCCGATGTCCACGCGGCTTGAGGTCATCGTGGAGCCCGGCTCGATGGGCCGCCTGGCGTGATAGGGCACCACCAGTTCCGCCGACGTTCCGGCGGCGTTGCGGGGCCGGATGCGGATGGCATCGGCATCGCCCCGCAGAACGACCCAGCGGAAGGTCAACGGACGCCCGTTGATATCGCGGCTGTTCGCCGCGCTGACCACCAGGCGCCGCTCGAAGGCGACGCCGCGAAACACGCGCGCGATGGCAGCGGGGGTGTCGAACAGTTTTTCCGTGGCGCCAGTGAAGAAATCCACACCGGGCTTCCCCATCTCTTCTTCCAGCACCCGGAGTTGGATCAAGGCCGGAACCTCGTTGCTCCGCAGGGTGTGCGCCAGTTCCTGCATCCTGGCCGGATTCATCTCGCCGGCCTGGAAAACGGGCGGGTGGGCCTTGCCGGTGAGGTAATCCTCGGGCGTCTCCACCCGCTTGTTGCTCAGGCGGAAGATCATCTGCAAGGTGGGCATCAGGAGCCCGTGCCGTTCCAGGTGCGCGCGCGTGGCGGGCGGGAAGCAGGCCAGCGCCCGCGCCCAGTTGTGCAGGAAAGGCATGTCGGAGCCGGATGACCCCTGGCTGACCACCACATAGGGCGAATGGGCGGGGTACAGGTCGCCGCGCTCCGGATCGTAGTCATTGTGCTCGACGTAGAAGTACATATGATTGGAAACGTACTGGGCATATTGCACGGCCATGCTGTGGGGATCCACCATGGCCTCCCGCGGCACGCTGCGCCAGAAAGGCCCCATCACGGCCACGGAAGCGTTGCCGAGCACCGGGCGGTTGAAGATGAACGCGGTTTGTTTGGCGTATCCCAATCCCCGTTTGCGTGCCTCGTCGCCATAGACAATATACGTGATTTGCGGGAACACCCCCTTCGCCAGTGGGCTATGCGCGCCGTCGCGGTTGTCGTAAAAGATGCCGTTCAATCCCGCCGCCGTGCCCGCCTCGAACCATTCCTGCGCGGCGTCGCGCTGCGGCGGGGGCCCTACCGATGCGGGTGCCGCGTTCGTATGTTCCGCGAAGAAACTGCGGAAAACCCCCAGGGAAGCGTCCCACACGGTGTTGGAGACGCCCACCACCACGGTGCCGTTGGTGGCGATGGGGGCGGGGACAACGGCGGCCGCCGCGCGTGCGGCCGCCGCCGTGACCTGACGCCGGATTGTGGTTTGCAAGGCGAGCAGGCGCTGTTGCCCCCTCAGGCTCGAAAGATCCGGATCGCTGTCGAACGCCTTGGCGGAGAGCCAGCCCCTGGCGACGGCGGCTTCGAGGCTGTCCAGCGCCGCCTCCAGCTTGTTCTGGCGGGCTTGCGCGCAACCGAGGTTGTAGTAGTGCGTTGCCGAGTCGGGTTTTTGGCGGACCGCCCCGGCGAGAAGCGCTTCCGCTTCGGCGTACGCGCCGCGTTTGAACAGTTCGGCGATCTGCTCCTGCGTCTGGTCGTTCACCATCGCGGGGCTCACGACATCGAACACGTTCGGCTGCGGGCCGGCATGGGGGGCGGTCTCCTGTCCCCGCCCGTTCAGGGCGCATACCAGCGCGGCGCCAATCATCCCCTTGTTCAACAACTGTGTTGCGATGTTTTTCATAAAGTTCCTTTTAGGTTAACGACTTGACGGTGTCATCATCTAAATATATTCTCAATAAAACAGATGACAAATGTCAAGAGGCGTGATTTGTGAACATCATCAACATGGCAAGGCATGCATCATTGACGGGGGCGGGGTCTGATTAGTTCCTATTTCCGTACCCGCCAGGGTTGGGAAATCGATTTTGTGGCCATGCATAAGACGGCCCGTTCGCGCCGACCGCTGATCTGTCAAGTTGCCTATTCTATGAAGGATAAGGAGGTCCGAGAGCGGGAGTTGCGGGGGGTAGCTGAAGCGGCCCGCCATCTTCGCGTAGCTCGTGTAACCGTGGTGACGTTCAATGACGAGGAGCATGTGGTCGTCGATGGGATAGAGGTGGATATCGTCCCCGCTTGGAAGTGGTTGCTCGCCGCAGACACCCCGTAACTGGTGCCCTGACTGGTGCCGTTCTGGCGGGTATTTCCTCTTCGTGGGTATTCCCATATACCTCCCAATATCCGGCTGATACATGCCGTGCCGAAAAAGAGATATTGATAGACAACGATTTACGCGGCATGTGCTTGTCCCTCGGATCCCCCCGAACGGGGAGGGGTGTGCGTCACGGTTTGCTACTTTATCCCACCCGGTGATGATGTCATGGTGTGGGATGTTTCGGTAGAGAACCGGAGTGCCACGGTGCAGGCGCTTTCCCTGGCCAGTTATGTTGAGTTCGGTATTCTTGATTTCATGCGTGAGATGTTCTGGTGTTACCTCAAGAACCACATTGGGTTCACCTTCGAGCCTGCGGAGAACTGGATCAAGTACGATTATCACGTTTTTGAAGCGCCGTTCGCTCCGGCGATATTCATGTCCTGTACGCGCCCTGTCGATGGCTTTGAGTGTTCCCGCGAGGCTTTTTGCGGACGGGGCGGCTCTCTTGAAAGGCCAGCCATGGCGCTGGCCGGCTCGGAACTCCCCGGCGGCGGTCATGGATGCGGGACACTGGGGGTTCATCTTGACCTCGCGCCCGGCAGTCGGGAACGCTTTGCCTATATCCTTGGCGTGGCGGAGGGCGGCGCACCCGATATCGCGGACGACGCAAAACAACACTAGGAAACTACATGCAGGCCGCAGCCATCAACGCCAATGTCCAGAGTTCGGGATGCTGATTTACAAACTGGGGTTGCGCAGTAGCCAGAGGCGGAGGAACGGGCTTGCAAAGACAAGTCGCTTTCCCATGGTCGAGATAATGCGCCGTTTCTCCAACTGCCTGACAGCCTTGGTTATACTCCCGGTGTTCATCACGCCGGTTTGAAGCATGAAGGACTTGCTGTAGATATTCAGTCCATTGCATGTTGCCAGTCCTTGCAAGCACCGTTTCTGCAAGGACGTCATGTCTTCCAGAACCTGTTCGAAATACTTGATCTCCCGACCAAAGATCAGCCCCAAGGCGCACTCCACGTCGGCGCTACAGAGGATCTGCCCCGCACGGGTCGCATCCCACAGGCAATTGCAAACCTCCTGCGCGTCACCAGGATTATCTTCAACCAGGCCGAGAATTTCCTCAAGGACTGCGGTCGATGCCGTCCGCTTGCCGGAACGGAACTTCGAGACAAGGAAAGGAATAAAATCTTCCCTGGCAATAGAACCGACTGGCACGGCAATTGCCGATTTGTAAAACGGACTATCGGGATTGCGGAATATGGCATCCATATCGCTGCGGGAACTGCCGGAATAGATGTACGTACAGTCATGATGGTGCTGAATGCAACCACGCATAATGGCCAGCAGTCCATCCGCCTCGGGCAGTTTGGCAACATCTTGGAATTCATCGAGGAATAGCACCGGGTTTCGCGACTTGAATGTTACACGGGCTAAATCCAGAAGCTCGCCAATCGAACGTCCATCCAGGGAATCTGCATCATCCGCTTTGACGGATAGGGAAGGTTCGCCAGTGGCAGGGTTGATGCTGATCGTCGGGCGTAAATGCGCCAAACTTTTGACCAGTTTCTCAAACATGCCGATTTTCGAGGACGCAGACGATAGGCCCGAAATCAGTCTGGCGCGGACATCCGCCATGCTTTTGACAAGTTGAAAATCAAAATGCAGCATAACATTGAGCTTTTGCTCCCTGACAACTTCAAAGACAAGAGACGTCTTTCCCGTCCGGCGATCGCCTTCGATGTGAATATTTTGCCGGGATTCAATATGCCGCGCGATTTCTGCTTCCAGCGCAGGACGGCGACAGAAATCCTCTTTTCCAACGGTTGATCCATAACGAAACGGGTTCATAACATCCTCCCATGCCTCGATTTCGTTAGCATAATACGCCATCCCCAAAAGATATGCAATAACGTATAGTGCTAAACAGCATAGTTCCAGGCGGACACCCTTAACCGACTCGCTTAATCGTCTGCTTCTGGGAGGAAGAGCCAGTCACAGGCACCGTCCAGGCGAACCCACCCCGCCCTGCGGGCGCCCCTCCAAGGAGGGGATCTGGACCGCCACTGACCGAAATCCTTCGTCAATCCGCTCCCATCACCACGTGCTTTGATAAACCCCGCAACGCCGCAAACTTTCCTTCTGTGACCTATGCGCCTTATTAAATCGGCAAGACGCCGGGCTTCAAGAGGTCACTTAAGCGAATGAATAATAGTATCCGCGGCGGCTACGTGCGAGCGGGGTCGTATATGGTCCAATGTCCATATACAACCCCGAATATTCCTGCAAACCTAGGACAGTTTTGATGGTCATAAAAACAACTTTGTATTCCCGCACCGGGACGGAGGGTCATGTCGGATCAAGCTGTTACCCCTTCTCAAGAAGGCACAACGGATCGCAGGCATCAAAGGGCGACTGCGAGTCCACGACCTACGTCACACGCTTGGGAGACGGTTACGGCGGGATAAGAAGGTGCCGCTGGAGACGATCATGGGCATCCTGCGCCACGCCGACATCCGGGAGACGCTGATCTACGCTCCCTACAGTCTTGAGGAGGGACATGCCGCTATGAAATCGCTGGATGAGCCGATTTCCGTACCCCGCAGGTAGGTGAAAAATAGGTGAAATCTGGCGGGTAAGAGGCGGGTTTTGACGGGTTTTCGGCGGGTACAAGAAGCCCGGTTTTATTGGCAGAAACCCTTGATTCTATAGGATTATCAGGGGTTTTCGGGGCAAAGTGGCGGAGAGGGAGGGATTTGAACCCTCGGTACCGGTTTAAGCCAGTACGACGGTTTAGCAAACCGTTGCTTTCGACCACTCAGCCACCTCTCCACTTCTTGTACGAGCAACCGTGCTGCCTTGCAGAACGCTTTCCCGCATGGGTCAGATGCGATGGCGCCCTCCTGCTCAGTCAACAACGCGGCTGAAGGTAGGGAAAAGCC
>CAZSSA010000034.1:0-13069 GCA_964609375.1 uncultured Verrucomicrobiota bacterium
AGACTTTTCCCCCACCACACTTTTCCCTGCCACTGTTTACAACCGCGATGCTGACCACCCACCCCCTTGCCGTATCATACGATCAAGCGCGTGTATCCCGACATGCCCGGCGCACGGATGCACGCGTTGGCGGTCTCCAGGAGGCGCTGCATTTTCCTGAGCGAAAAGGAACCCGGAATACCGAACGCCTGGATCTCGACCGTGGCCGGACAGGCGAACTGCTCCCGCAGATGCGCCTCGAGGACCCCCTCGTCCATCGCGTCGAGTTTGATCGGGTCCAGCATGCTCTTGAACAACAGCCCCGGAATGCGCCGGGTGGCGAGCGCAACATCGGAGTCCCAGCTCGCCTCGATCATCTCGAGTTCCTCGATCTGCGCATAGGCGTCGAGATAGGCGTCGACCTTGGAGCCACAGTGATGGACCCCCATGGCCCGCCGCCGCCCCATGATCGGCCCGGACAACCGGGAGATCGCGCTCTCCTCGCGCACGAAGAACGTTTCGTAGATCTCCGGCGAAATCATGCAGTTGCTGCAGTTCCCCAGCACGAAATACGGCAGGGACCCGCACTCCTGCTTGAGGAACAGAAGGTGCCGACGGATCGTCTCCCCCATCACCACGGCGAACCGGTGGACTTCATCGGGATGCTCATAAAAATCGCTGAATATTTCCTGTCCGCGAAGTTTCATGGCGGGGTGAAGCAGTCCGGAGTAGCTGCCGTCAAAGGCGCTGCCATGCTTTCGCCGGGTCTCGCGAATGGCCTCGCGCAGCTTCTGCACGAAGGGATTGTTGTCATAATCCGGCGGCTCCAGCCCGGCGAAGCGATCGAGGGACATCGGCTCCACGTCGTGACCCACGGTCGCCCCCATGGCCAGCAGCATGGTGTACCCATGGTTGGGGTCCGGCACCGGCTCCGGGGCCGCCTCCTGCCGGAACGTGAGCAGTCCGGGGAACGCCTTCTCGAAAGCGGCGGCCATGTCGGCGCGGTTCGCCGTGGGCGCGAGACCGAGCTGCGACTGCCACCACTCTGACATTATGTTCAGGTTAAGATTGCAGGAACGATTCATAGTGTAGGGCCTTTCAGTGGAATTTAACGCTAGTCTTGAAAATTTCCATGTCCCACGAGTCGCGCCAGGGGATTCGCAATTCCCCTTTTTCGGAGAATTCGGCCGGCAGCCAGACATAGAGGGAGTCCCGCAAGTTCGCCGGGTTCCAGCGATCGAACATGACGACGAAGGCGTCGTCGCGGCCCGCCACCTGCAGCACGTGGGTATTCTGGGCGTGAAAGGTCATGTCCGCGTCCGGGCCGGTGCAGGGGTTCCCGCAGGGGGTCCATTCGCCGAGCATCCGGTCCGCCACGGCATATTCGGCGGTGTTGGGATTCCAGCCGGTCGTTCCGGAACTGACCAGGTAGTAGCGGCCGCGCCGCTTGAAGACCGCCGGGGATTCGCGGCCGGTGGGCGGCCCCGGGCGCTGCAGGACACGCACGAACTCGCTGTCGGCCCGGAGATAGTCGTCGCTCAGACGGACGATCTGGATGGCGCTGTGCCAGAGGACGCCCGTCACCAGGTAGGCGGCGCCGTCGTCGTCCTGGAACACCGTCAGGTCGCGGCTGTCGGCTCCGCAGGGGCGCACTGATCCAAGATAGGTGAACGGCCCCCGGGGACGGTCGGCGACCGCCACCCCGGCGCGGGCATACTGGTAGTTGATGTCGTCGATGTGCATCCACATCACGAACTTCCCCGTGCGCGCATTGTGGATCACCTTGGGTCGTTCGACAACCCGGCCAGGATGCAGGTCGCTTTCCGGATCGTCCTTGACGGCCGGCAGCACGATCCCTTCGTTCTTCCAGTTCAGCAGGTCGCGCGACGAGTAGCAGGAAACGCCGATCACCTCGACGCGCTCGCACCCCGGCACATTGGAAGCATCCTTGTTCTCGCCGTACCAGTAGTACGAGCCGTCGTGAAAGAGGACGCCGCCGCCATGGGCCTGGATCGGCTTGCCGTCGGTGTCGCACCACACCTCGCCGGGGCGAATGCCGGAACGGGATGGGTTCATCCCTGGCTCCCCTTCCGGACAGACGGATCCCCGGCGCCGGACCGGCAGACTTCATCCCAGCGGACGGCGGAATCCGCCACGGACTGGGCGTCGGCGACGAGCACAAGCTTGCTGTTCGTCTCACGGCACAGGGCCGGCAGGCTCGACAGCAGGTCGGCGGGCGGCGCCCCGCCGGTGTCCCACACGAGCCACAGGGTCCGGCAGGCGCGGGCGCGCACCGCCACGCGCTCCGCGAGCACGCGCACCATCGCGGCCAGCAGGTCGGCCGGCCGCGCGGCGGTGCCCACGCGCACGACGTGGCGGCCGAACCAGGCCGCATCCAGCAGAAACTCCGGCTCCGACGTCATTCCATCCTCCCCGCTGGCGATCATCGTCAACGGGAACAGTCCGTACCGGCCGGCGCGCAGGCGCCGGAAAACACCTCCGCCCGCGACGGCGCGATCCCCGAAGTACACAAACGATTCTCCCCTGCGGACAATGACATCCAGGAGGCTCCGGACGTCGCCGGCGTCCGCGCCGGCCCATAGAACCGAGTGCGACTTCGGCGAGAAGCCATCCAACCACCGTCCGGCGATCGGCAGCGGAAACGGACGACCGAACGTCTGATGGAAGCGGCGGAGGTAGTCGCCTACCAGCACGCCGATCATCACGAGAAGCACCATCTTCGCAAACAGCAGGTTCAGGCGCGAAAACCGGTTGGCCAACAGGTAGTCGGGGAGTTTGAACTCCAGCGCGGGATCCTCGCCAGGGCTGGCGTCCTGCGCCTGGCGCGCCAGCACGGCGTTGGTCTGATCCTGTCTTCCCTGCTCGCGCCGCTGTTTGCCGCGCTTCCGGTACTCGGGCTCAGCGCCCGCCGACGACACACTCCCGGCCACGGATTCACCGGGCGCGTCCTCGGCAAAGCGCACGCCGACCTCGCCGCTCTGGCGGCGCAGCGCCTCCTCCTGGGCCTCCAGGCGCTGCTGCGCCTCGCGCGCGGCGCGGATTTCCTCGCCGCGGTCGAGCCGGTATTCGCCGATGCGCGACGCGGTCCATTCCGCGAAGAGCAGCCCCACCAGGGCGGCGGCCGCGGCCAGCGCCAGCCGGCGCCCGCGCCGCGCCACGAACGCGCCGAACAGACCCGACGCGCAGAAGACCAGCGCGGCCACCCAGGCGGCCACGGACAAGAACCCTGCAAGTCCGATAAGAGTGTAGAGTTTGAGGATCATCGGCGGTACTTCTTCGTCAGTTCCAGGTAATGCGTGAACGAATAATAGACGATATTGACGCCCATCTGGAGGGCTCCTTCCGCCAGCTTCGGGTCCATTCCCGAGTGGCCCGTCTTCCATGCGTCGTTGATGTCGCCGGGATGGTAGAAGACCACCCAGCGCCCGTTCTGTTTGATGCCGAGCGCGCGCGTGCCTCCGTGGTGCCACAGCGGCGGAGCCCCGTTGGGAAAGGGGTACGGCACCTGGAAAATCATGTCGTCATCCGCAATGTTCAGCAAGGACTGTCCGGGGAAAAGCTGCCGGGCAAAGGCGCGGAAGCTGCTGTCCCAGTACGGACTGCCGCAGTCCGCGAAGAGCATGCCGCCGTCCATCAGGTAGTCGCGCATCGTCTTGATTTCCCCGGCGGTGACGTTGATCCCGCCGTTGCCCGTCATGTAGACGAACGGCGGCGCGAACCCCTTGGGGTAGCGGCTCAGGAGCCGGATCGGGTGGCTTTCCGGCTGGGTGGCAACCTTGAAGCCGGTCAACTTGTGGAAGGTGTCGAGGAAATTGAGGTCGGCCCGCATGGCGCTGTTCATCCCGTCGTCCCAGCCGGGCCCGCTGTACTCCATCCGGATGAACCGGACTTTGGCGTTCTCCATGCCGTCCGGCCAGCCGCCGGTCTTGCCGCCGCCGGCGCCCATCTTGCCGGCCTTCGCCGTGCCAAGCGCGTTGAAGACGCGGTTAGGATCGGCCTGATACGTCACCTGCGTCTCCTCGTCCACCTTCTGCTGCAGCAAGGAATCGTCGAGGTCGGGGATCAGGAACGAGATGGCGGAGTTGGGATTGACGATGTACTTCTTTTTCTTCTCCTTCTTGGGCTTGGGCGGGATGACCTTGACCAGGGCGACGACCGGGTTGCCGCTTCCCTTGGGGACGCGGTAGGGCTCCACGCACCCCGCGAACTGCAGGAGAAACGGCAGGATGACGATGACCAGCAGGTGCATCCCCACGCTGTTGAGCATGCTCTTGCGGAATCGCGGATCGCGTCCGTGCGTGCGCAGGTTTTCCAGCACGAGATCACCCGTCGCGGGGCCGCTCTCCGGGTCGCCGCCAAAGACGCGCGACGCCGCCCGTCGCCAGGCCCACACGTAGCCGAGCACGGCAACCATCAGCGCCGCCAGCGCCGGCCAGAGCAGATGCCAGCGCCAATAAAAAAGCAGGACGGAATCCGCCTTGACGTCACCCACGGGGAGGGACCGGTCGAAAATGACGCCCGTGACCGTAAGGACAGCGTAGGCGTAGATCAGGAAACCGGCGGCCACGGATAAATACCCCTTGCGAAGCATGGACAGCGCGGTCCGCTTCCGGCTGAACCCGGCCAGGAAAGCCGCCAACAGCCAGGCCCCGCAGAATCCACTGAAGATCGAGACGATGTTGAGCAGGCCGGGGACGCGCTCAGCCGCCAGGGGGAGGCCGAGCGACCGGTTGGCTTCCAGGAGGCTCCCGTAGTCCAGCGGCAGGCGGACGGCCAGCGTGAGGGCCACCACGGCCAGCAGGCCGGCCGGCACGCAGAGCCGCAGCACTTCCCGGCTGTCCGCGTCCGGCCGCCAAAAACCGCTTTGGAGTCTCACGCCGCGCATACGTTATTTCACATTGATGTCGTTGATGTCGATTCCGAGGTCGTTCGGCTGGCTGGGGATCTCGCCCGGTTTGGGCGTCTCGGTGATCGCCCGGACGACCGGCGTGTTCTTCCTGGCTTGGAGCAGTGCCGCTTCGTTCGTCGCGGCGGGCGCGGGCCTGGCCTCGGGTGCCACCGTCTCGTTGGTGCCGCCCTTCGCCTGGCCGGCCGCCGCGGCCGTCTCGTTGGTGCCGTCTTTGGTTTGTCCGGCCGCCGGGGCGGGCGGCGGGGCTTTTTGTCGCGGCAGTTCGGCTTTGGCGGCGGCCTCAGCCTCCGCCTTGCGCAGGGCCGCGCCCTCGGGATCAATCCACGTGTCGCGGATGTACCCCAGGGAGAACAGGCCGATAAAGACCACATGTAACCCCACCGCCGCACCGATCCACAGGAGAAAACGGCTTGCGGTAAAATTCTGCATTAACTTCTCCGGGGCCGTCGCCAGCCCTTCGCGTTTCTGCTGATCCATATAGTATCCTTTCCTTTCTGACTATCGCACCGTCACTACGGCGTCTCCTGATTCTCACCAACAGCCATCATGACCCCGCCCGCCCGGGCAATGGCGGCAATCACGGGCTCGAACACCGCTTTATCCACAGCTTGATCGCACTTGAACATCACCAGCCGCTCATCCTTGTCACCGCGCCGCTGCAACAGGGCGGCCACACCGGCCTCCACCGAGTCGGCATCCGGAACGGGCTGCCCCTGAAGATAGATCAGGCCTTCCGCGTCGATGGACACCGAAACTTTGCTCTCCTTGATCACGCGCAACTGCGGCGCGATCGGCTCCGTCCACTTGATGCCGGCCTCCTTGGCAAAGTTGCTGCAGACCATGAAGAAAATGGTGAGCAGAAAGGCGATGTCGCCCATGCTTGCTGTCGGCACGGTGATCTCCGGGCGGCGGCGGCGGGGCATCTTCATTTCCTGGCCCCCTGTTCCTCGGAGAGGAGGCCCACCACGCCGCCGGCGCCGCTGATGGCCGACAGCACCTCGAAGTACTGCTGGTAGGGAACCCGGCCGCTGGCCTCCACAACGATGACCCGCTCGCTTTCCGCCCGCGAAGAAAGCTGCAAATCGGCGAGTTTGGCGCGCAGGAGTGTCGCGTCCACCGGCTGGTCATTCAACGTCATACTCCCGCCGTTCAGTTTGATGCTGGGCATCTTCTCCGCCTGCGGCGACTGCTCCGCGCGCTCGGCGGACGGAATCTCGGCCTGAAAGCCGGTCAACCGCTGGATCGAGGTCGTGAGAATGAAAAAGATGATCAGCAGAAAGGCGACGTCCGACAGGGAATCCGTCGGCACCACCGTATCCCGCTTGCGTCGTTCGCGCTTCCAAGCCATCTCCGTTGCCCTTTCTCCGTTACTGGGCGGCCGCGTGCTTCAGCGTCACGAAGTCCAGCAATTCCGCGCCGGCTTCGTGGATATCCTGCTCAATGGCGTCGGTGCGCGAGGTGAAGTAGTGGTAGGGAATCACGGCACCCATGGCGATCAACAGTCCGGCCGCCGTGGTGATGAGGGCCTCGGCAATGCCGGCCGCCACGATGCCGCCTTCCAGCGCCCCGGCGCCGGCGATGGCGCTGAACGACTTGATCATGCCCGTCACGGTGCCGGTCATCCCGAAGAGGGGCGCCGACGTGCCGATGAACGAGAGCACGTTCATGCGGATGCCAACCGCGCGCATGGCCGTGAAGGCGTAATCCTCGATCGCGTCCTCCACCAGCGGGCGGAGCGTTTCGGCACGCTGCGTCACCTTCGAGTGCCGGGCGTAGGCCTGGATTCCCGCCAGCAGGACAGCCGAGACCGGGCCGGGCGTGCTGGCGCAGAGGTCCGCCGCCTCGTTCAGCCGTCCTTCGCCAAGCAGCCGAAGCACCTTGGCACGCAGGGTTCGCACATCGATCTTTCCGTCGCGCCGGAAAGCCAGCCACCGGTCCAGCACGACGCCCAGGGCCAGCACACTTTCCGCTACAAGCGGAACCATCATGGACCCGCCCTTGATGATAATCTCAAGCATGATTTCTCTCCTCCTGTTTGATATGTTTCAACAATCGCCATCCATCCGCCGGCGCAAGCCGCAGCGCTCGCTGCCGCACCCCCGGCGCCGGCAGCAGGACCAGTTCGCCCGTCATCGGGTTGTACACACTCATGCCGAGCTGCGCGAACGGCACCCGCTCCAGGTGGGGCCGCTTGCCCGCCGCCACGAGCAGCAGCGCCTCCGGCAGGCAGGCCGCCCACAGCCGGCCGCGGCCCAGCCAGTGACCCACGTCGACCCGCGACTGCGTGAGCACCAGCGGCGAAGCCGCGTCGCCGCCGGCCGCAACCAGCAGTCCCCGCTCCGCATCCGTCGGCGCGCGGCGCGCACGCCACCGTCCCAGCCATCCCCCAGTCCCGCGCCATTCCATCACTTGGCCGCCTCCGCGTCGGCCCGCACCAGCGCCTCCTCGGTGAGCCGGCCGCGCGCGTACTTGGCCCAGACCGTTTCCGGATAGTCCCAGGTCAGCTTCTTGAACATGCGGTAGGCTTCGACCACCGCTTCGCCCTTTAGGTCGCTATCGGGCTTTCCCAGGGACTTCATGTAGCAGTCGCCACACCAGTACATCGCCTCGGCGATCACCTCCGGCTCCGCCTTCTTGGCCTCGATGACGATCTTGAACACCTCGACGGCACGGGCATACTCCTGCGCCCGCATGTAGCACTGAGCCGAGAGCACCATCGTCTTGCCCGCGAGCCGGTGATCCGGGAAGCGGGGGGAGAGCCGGCTGAAGACCTGGGCCGCCGTCTTGTACATCTCGAGCGCCTCCAGGCGCGTCCGCTCGCGCGTGACGGCATCGGTCTCCGCCTTCATCTTCTCCTCGTAGGCCTTGCCCTTGGTCAGGAAGTACTGCCCGAGCCGGGCGATGGTCTCGGCCACCAGTTCGTTGTCCGGGTAGCGATAGGACAGCTTGACGTACTCCTCGCACGCCTCGTCGATCCGGCCCATCTTCTCGTACGTCAGCGCCTTCTTGAACTGGCTCTTGGGCGCATAGGGGTTATCCGGGTAGCTGGACACGATTTCGGTGAACCGGCCGACGGCCTCCAGATAGTACTTCGCCTTCTGCTCCGGGTTCTCAACCTGCCCCGCGAATTCCAGCGCAAGGTCCGCGAGCAGGTAGTCGGCCTGGGCCCGCGCGTCGGTATGGGGATAGTCGCGGATCGCCTCCTCGAGCAGTTTCTTCCCCTGCCCGATCTCGCGGCGCGCGAGCTCTTCCTGGCCGATTTCCCGGTGCTTCTTGGCCATCTCGAAATAGGCTTCGGCCACCGTTAACTGCGTCTGGACCGCAATGGACGGATCCTTGAAGCGCTTCGTGAAGGGCAGCACGACGCCGTCATCGCCCTTGTACACCGCCACCGTCCGCTTCAGCGCCTGGGTGACGCCGGCCGGCGCATACGCCAGGTCGAGGAGGTCGCCGTAGTTGACCCGCACCGCCGCGACGGCGTTGCTCGCCGCAGGGTCGCCGGTGTAGACCACCTGGGACAGGCCCTTGAACACGCCGGAGTGGCCGAGGGTTTCCGACAGGGTCAGCGTCTCCGTCTGGCCTGAGGAGGTCCGGATCCGCACAGTGGCGGAGTCCTTTTCGTCGGAGCGGTCCAGGCCGGGGTGGATCACCCGCAGGTAGAGGATTTCGCCGACGTGGAGGTTGGTGACCGCCTCGCGGTACCGGCGGTCCATCACGTCCAGGAAGGGATCCGACGCCAGTGTGGCCGAAGCCGTCATCCACCGGTTGCTGCCGTCCTTGTCCCGGTACGCATAGCCGAAGAACAACGTGTCATCCCCTCGGACGCGCAGCACCGGCACCGTGAGGGACTGGCTCCGCGCCTGCGGATTCCCAAACTCGTTGAAGCCGGTCACGCTGATGTTGACCTCTTCCCAGTCGGAATCCGCCCCGCGCCGCGACGCCGCCATGCCTTGCGGCTTGGCATCGACCAGCGACCCCGGGGGCGGCGCGCCCAACCTGACCGGAACGATGAACGTAAAGCGGCCGTCATCCAGCGCATTGGCCTCGGCGGGCAACGACGGCGCCGTGACGTCGAGGTAGCCCGGCGGAGGCGCAATCGACACCCGATCGTTCGGCGGCATCTCGACTTTGACCGTGCCCGGCACGTTGATGTCGAAGTCCCCTTCGACCGGCTTGCCGTGCGCCTTGCGGCCGCTCGTCGTCTGCACGAAGAGCGCCGCACGGCTGGCCGGCGACAGCGCCATCTCGGGATGCACGATCTCCACCACCAGCGGGCACCCCAGCAGCACGCAGGCCCCGGCGTTCGTGGCGGCCTCGGGGCGCGCCACCGCGATGGAACGCCGCGGCGGCACGTACTCCTCGGTCAGTTTGGCCTGCTTGTTGGCATCCTCGGGGGTCCGAACGTCCGCCGCTTCGCTCTCGGTCAGCGGCCGGGACGTGTACTGGTAAGTCCGGAGTTCCGGGGTCGAGTAGGAGACCTGCTCCAGATCGCGGGTCCGGTTCCACGGGATGCCGGGGTCGGTGTTCTCCACGTCCAGGTACGAGAGGGTCAGGTCATCGCCCGGCCGGAGCTGGATTTCGGATTCGCGCTGCGGAGCGTTCGTCACCGGGAAGATCTTGGCCAGGAAGGCCCCCGAGTGCTCCTCGGTCTCCAGCGCGTCCACGAGGATGCCGCGATCGCCGACCGCGGCGCGAAGCTTGACCACGTCCGGCTGGTCCGTGGTGTCGCAGTCCGGGTCCTGGATGAAGACGTTGACCGCGTCGCCCACCTTGAAGCGGCGCATGGGAATATAGCGCGCGATGCGGTTGCCCTGGTTGTCCGCTTCCGACTCGATGAAGCAGGCGCTCAGAGTAGCGTTGTTATACGTCACGTTCATGAACGCCTCGCTGAAGCGCCGCTCCTTGCTGAGGAAGTTCGGATCCTCGTAGCTGACCGTGACGCGGTCGCCGGGAATGATCTCGAGCAGGTCGTTGTTACGCAGTTTCACCACGTCCTGCGCGGCGGGTAGAATCGTCTTGCCGGCGGGATCCGCCAGACTGATCTTGCGGATCGCCGGGGCGTCCGTCTCGAAATCCAGCATCCACAGCCGGATCGCCCGCGCCATGGTGTTGGAGTTGAACGTCACCGTGAACAGGCCGTTGTCGGCCGAGTTGGTGATCGCGGACGGCTGGAACGCGATGTCCTTCAACTCCCGGGCATCGACGTTGGCGGGCGTCTTGAACATCTCCGGCGTGCACTTGACGGCCTGCGGAGTCGGTCCGGGCATGTCCGTTTCCAGCCAGAACCGGAGGCCGGTCTTCCGCATCGCGGCGAAGTAGATATCCAGGCGGTGCATGCCCTTGCCCAGAGACTGCGTCACCTCTCGGGACTGGCGGCCCATGGCACCATCCAGGGTGACGATCAGATCACTGCTCCTGGCCGCGCGGATGTCCAGCGGCGCCAGGCGGAAGGTGCGCTTCTGGCGGGACTCCTGATAGAAAGACAGTTGCACGTGCCCGAGGTACCAGCTATTGGCCCCTTCCGACGCCAGCTTCAGGCGTTCGCCGAGCCCGTTCACGGTGTTGTCCCACGTCACATCCAGCGCCGGCGGCGCGACGGACACCTTCTCGCATCCCGCGGCGGCGTAGCCGACGTCCAGGTACTCCTGGAATTCCCGCAGCGTTGCCGGCGGCCGCGTGGCGTCAGCATAGCGGACGACCTCCATCCGCCCCGCCCCGGTCCACGCCGGCAGGTTTTCGGGCCAGGCGCCCAGCGACGCAAAATCCTTACCGTTCGGCGACGTCTGCACGAGGAACTTCTTCAGCTTGCGCCCCGGCACGTCGGCCGCGATCTTCATCACGCCCAGCGCGCAGTTGTTGTTCAGATCCACGCTGAAGGACTTCGGACGGCGGTTGTCCGGCAGGGCGACCCACGGCGGATACTCCGCGCCGGTAATGGCGTAGTTCGGGTCCTTGCCATCCTCGGAGTCGGAGGCAAAGGCCGTCGCCTGCGCCGAGGCGGTCTGGATGAACCCTTCAAAGACCCCCGAGTACGGGCCGGTTTCCACCAGCGGCACACGCGCGATGCGGTCGCCGCTGGACGTGGTCACCTTCACGCTGATGGTGTCCTTGTTCGTCGTGACACTCTCGCCCGGATCCACCACCCGGACGTTGATCCGGTTTCCGGGTTTGACCTCGTCGTCCGCCCGGACCGCGCTCAGGGCCACCGCGTTTTCGACCGCGACCTCGGTCCTGAGGCGGGCGCGAATCATCTTTTCGAGCCGGCGCTGCTCCTGCTCTTCCTTCGAGATGATCTGGCCGGACGAGATGAAGAGCTCCCCGTCCGAGATCACGCGGATGCTCACCGGCTCCCGCCCCGCGATCTTGTTGGCGCGCTTGAAGGCGTCGGAGAAGTCGTAGCGCACGATATCGCCGCCCCGCACCTGCAGCGTCTTGTCCGCCTTGCGGGTTGCCGCCAGGGCCGTCGGGATCGCCCCCTCGAACTTCGTCTTCGAGTCGCCGAACGGCAGCAGCAGGAAGAGTTCCTCATCACCGGAATCGGTCCAGGCCTTGATTTCGATGTTGACCGACTTCCCGACAATGCTGAGGCTCTGGTCTTCGAGGCTGATCTTCAGCGGCTTGCCCGGCAGGAGGGTCTGCTGGCTGGCGGAGAGGCCGACGCGGACTTCCGTGGCTTCGACCAGCTTCTTCAACTTCAGGAACAGCCTGCCCTCGAGAATGCGCGCGTTAGGATGCGAGGGCGAGACCGCAAGCACCTTATCCACAAAGGAACGCGATTCGGGATACTCCTCCTGGTCGAACTTCACGAGGGCGAGGCCGTAGTTTGCCTCGGCCTGGACGTAGGCGTCCGGCCGGCGCAACATGCGCTCGAGCCGTTCAGTCGCCTTGTCGTAGTGCTTGGTGATCCGCTCGATCTCCGCAATCTTCAGATCGGCGTCGTTCCGGGCAGTCGTCTCCTCGAACTCCTTGGCGGAGGCAACCTGCTCGCAGATGGCGCTGGCGCGCGGGTACTCCTGCCGGACGAAAGCGATCTGCGCGTAGGCCAGCAGCAGGCGCGCCCGGTCCTCCGGATCGAAGCTCTGCGGGGCCTGGTCAACCCACTGGATCATCAGGCGCGTCGCGGCTTCCGCTTCCGCAAAGTTCGCGGTGTCCGTAAGCCGGCCGATCAGCCAGATGCTGAACGCGGGATCGAGTTCGCGGTAGGACTGGGCGAACAGCGCGCGGTTGCCCGCGTAGCCCTGCCACGCCTCCTCGTATTTGCCCATCTGGTAGTCGGCCTGCGCCTTGAAGATGGGGAAGCGCCGGTCGGCGCGGTCCACCGCGACGACGGACAGCACCCCCGAGAGCGCCTTGGCCCGCAGCGCCATCATCGCGTCGCGCTGTTCCTCCTTGAATCCGGCGCCGATGATTTCGAGCCCGGCCGCCGCGTAGGATGCCGCCAGGTCGGTGAGGCCCGCGTCGGCCATGGCGTTCGCGTAGCCGGCCACGCGGGATCGCAGGCCCTCAGCGGAGGGTGGGCGGGCCATGCCCCACAGGCTCGGCGCGAGGGCGAAGAGTTCGCCGCTGCGCTGTTTGGCCATCAGGCCTTCGTACACAAGCCGGTCGAGATCGCCGAGCCGATCGAGGTTCCACGAGGGCGCCAGTTGCACAAGGCGGATCAGCGCATTCAACTCGCTGTCCGTCAGGTCAACCCCGCGCAAGGCGGCCAGCGGCGACAGCACCGGTTGCGTTGCCGCCCGGATCGGCTCCTGTTCGCGAGCCGCCACCCAGGCGGTGAGCAAGTCGAAAAACCGCTTCCGGTCGGCCGGGCTGCCGATCGAAAGCGTCGCCAGGCGCATGGCGCCGTTGGCGTAGGGGTCGAAGCGGGTCTTGCCGAAACAGGACTCGATCCGGGCCAGCATCGCCTCCCGCGCGGCGGGCGGCGCACTCAGCGCGCGAGCCTGTAGATCCCAGAACCAGTTCTGGTTGTCGTACACCACGGTTCCGCCGTCGTAGCCGAACGGCAGGCGGTCGTAGCCCTGGAAGATCTCCGCCATAGCCTGGCGCACCAGTCCCTTCTCGTCGCGTCCGCCGTATTCGAAGTACAGCCAATCCACATACCGGCGCTGGCGCGCGTTCTCGACGAAGGCCGCATCAAACCAGGTTTCCGGCGGGTATTTC
>CAZSSA010000034.1:13169-21851 GCA_964609375.1 uncultured Verrucomicrobiota bacterium
CTGGCGCGCGTTCTCGACGAAGGCCGCATCAAACCAGGTTTCCGGCGGGTATTTCTCCGCCAACTTCGGAAACTGGTCGCGAACCAACGACATCAGCATCACGACGCGATCCGGATTGTCGGCCAGCAGCTCCTTGCGCGTGAGCAGCGTCTCCAGAATGTCCAGGTCGCTGTCCTGCGCCGACTTTCTCGCCAACAGGAACCACTCGAACACCTTCGGCGAGTGCTGGTTGCGCGCGAACAGCTCCCGCAGGCCCTTGGCGAGCGCGGCGTTGAGCTTCAGCCGATTAGGCTTGTCCCACGTGCGGCCATCGCCGATCTGGACGTAGGCGTCGGCAACCGCGCGGTTGCCGCTCTCGGGCGAGCCGAGCGCAATCTGGTCGGCCAGCACTTCACACTGGAAATCGATCGTATCGAAGGTGTCCAGGCGGTTCTGCATCAGGAACCGCATCGTCGCGCGTCCGAAAGGCGTCTTCTGCGTCGGATACATGCGCACCGTGGCATACGCCGCGCGCGCGGCTTCCTGATAGGCAGCCAGGTTCTTCTCGTTCACCGCGATAACAGCGCGAGCCAGGTGGCGGCACAGATCATTCGGCGCCTTGGCGGTGTCAACGGCCTTCGGGTCGAGGGCTTTACTGAATTCAGCCTCCAATGTGGTGATCAGGGCCGCAGCGGCGGCAGCCTTGGCTGGATCGACCTTGCGATCGCGCTGCTGGTTGCGGGTGGTCTCCGCCCAAGCGCGGAACTGGCGGTTGACGTCCCCGAATACGGATTCCCGGTTCGCGTAGGGAATCCACTCGAACTGGCGCAGGGTCTCGGCAAACCGGGTCCTGTCCGCGCCGTCCGCCCCGCTGTAGCTCCAGGCGCAAGCCAGGTAGCGGCGGGCCAGCTCGACATCAAACAGGAACACCGGCGTCTTGGCGAGCACGTCGGTCCCGAACCTGAAGATCGCGCGATCGCGGGCATCGCCCGGTAGCTTGTTCGCGGCGTCGCGCGGGAAGCGGCTGAACAGGTTTAGGATGGTTTCGTTGGCGTTGCCGACACTATTGAAGGATGTCAGGAACCAGGAATCCTGGACCACGCGCTGCCAGCAGGCGGCCAGGTTGTCATGGGAACCGAGCGCCGTGACGACCAGCGCATCGCTGGAGGGAATGCCCTGGGCGAAGGGCGCCAGCGCCTTGTAGACGGCCGGATTGGTGCTGTCGTTGACCAGGGGAATCCGTTCGACAGCCGGCGACTTGCGGAAGACGTCCGGGTAGGCGGCAAGCAGTTCGCCGTAGCGCTCGCGCGTCGTTAACTGCGGGACCCAGCTCTCGGGATACCAATTCGGCGCCTGACCAAGGATGTTCGCCCGCTCCTGGTCGTTCAGTTTACCGAAGGCGTAAGGGAAGACCGACGTCTTGACCTGCCTCTGCGCGTTGAAGATTCCCCCATCGAAACGGTTCAGCCCGCCGGCGAACGTCCAGTAGATGTTCCGTACGGTCTCGGCCGTTGGGGCCGCGTCGACATACGCCCGGGCCGCGGCCGCGACCCCCTCGAATTCACGATCGAGGGTGGCGGCGTCCTTGCCGCTCGCGCCAGCGTAGAAGGCCAGGTTTGCGGTCATGAAGCCGAAGCGTTTGCTCCAGGCGTCGTTCTCGCGGATCATGCCGGCGATCCGGCGGCAGTCCGGCAGCGCCGGGAAATACTCGGGCCGGGCCGCGGACAGGGTCCCTGTCAGCCATTTCAGGTGATCCCAGTACGCCAGGCGCTCCATCTCGAGCGGCTGCTGATCGGCCATGACGGCAGCCAGCCGACGGGCCAGGGACGGAATGTCCGTGCGGCGGCGGGCCTCGGCCAGGTACCACCCGTCGTAGCGCTTGAGCGGCACACTGGCGCGCGCGGCGTCACCCATCTCGGTCATCAGGCGGTAGGCATCGTCCGTGGCCCCCATGCCATCGACCAGCAGGAAGTACAGATGCAGTGTCATGGCGGAGGTGTCGGTACCCGGCGGAACCTGCTTGAGGTACTGCTTGTAGCGGACCACGGCGGAGCGCAGATCGCCGGCCATCTCGGCCGTCCCGGCGGCCTGCAGCAGGACGCCCGGGGCGACATCCCGCCGCATGGCCAGGTAGGTCTTGACCACGGCCGCCGCCGCCTGCGGCTGCCCGGCCTGGCTGCCGAGCTTCATCAACTCGGCCATCGTCTCGGCCGACGCCGAGGCCGGATCCCGCTGGACACTCTCGACGAGTTTCCCGAACGCGGCTTTCGGTTCCTCCGCGGCGGCCGCAACCTGGGCCTCCGCGGCCCCGGCGACCAGCACGCCCGCAGCGGCGCCGGAACAAATCGTTCTCCGTAAATGATGCGTCCAGTTCGTCATGGCTATTTGACCTCCGTTGCTGACCCGCTGTCAGCTTTCAACTTCGCCTCAACCTTGGGCAGTATCTGCTTGGCCTTCTCCGCAGACGGGCTACCCGGGTATTCAAAGAGAATCTGCGCGCACTTGTCCCGCGCCTTCGCGAAGTCGCCGGAGCTGTACGCCACCAGAACCGACTTCAGCAGCATCTCGGGGAGGAAGGCCGCGTCCGGATGGTCCTGGAATACCTGCTCCAGCACTTCGTTCGCCTGGGCGAAGTCCTTCATCGACACGTGGTAGTCCACCAGCTTGGCCAGGGACCGGCCGGCGAATTCGCTGTCAGGGTACCGCTCGGCGCAGAGCTTGTACTGTTGAACGGCCGCCTCGCGGCCACCGGGCCGGTCCGCGTTCACCGTCTCGGTGACCTCGGCAATGAGGAACTGCGCCTCGGCCTTGGCTTGCGACTTCGACAGGGCGAGGATCTGGTTCAGCACGCCGAGCGCCGCCGGGTACTCCTTGTTCTCCAGCCGGATGCGGGCGATACCCATCAGCGCCTCGTCCACCAGCGGAGAATCCGGATAAAGGCGGTTGAACAGGCTGCACGTGGCGATCGCGCTCGCGTAGTCTTCGGCAGCCATGTGCAGTTCCCACTTGGTCTTGAACGCCTGCTGCTTGATTTCGGACGGGATCGGGCTGGACGAGCGGATGATGACGTCGACGCGATCGACCCCTTCGATCGACTTCTGCTTCGCGCCCTTGGCCAGCCCCATGCTCTTGAAGATGCGGGCCAGTTCGAGGTAGGCCGTCGCCTCGACCAGGTTCTTCCGGGCGCGGATGACCGGATCGGAAACCACGTCCTGCGAGGCCCGCGGGCGGTTGTCAATCTCGCCGACCGTGCGCAGCACCGACTGGACGTCGCGGGGCACGGCCCCGCCAAGGTGCAGTTCGTCCGTGTAGGTGACGACGACTTCATCGTCCACCGCGCAGGTCAGCACGTCGTCGGACGGATTGGCGGGCTTGTCCGCCTGGACGGCCTGGACGGAGACCCGTCCGGTGAAGCGCCCGCTGTGCACAGGGGCGGAGCCGGTCTCCGTCAGCTTCAAGGTGATCTCGTCGCGCGTCTTGTACTGCCGGCCCATTTCGCCGTTCAGGATCTTCTTCAGGTCCACGGCGCCGGGGGTCTCGGATTCCTCCTCCTGTTGCTTGTAGCGCGAGAGGACTTTCACGGTCGCCGTTTCGGCGGCGTCGCTGGTGTCCAGATCCACATCGTGGAGCATCAGGCACAGCGGCTGATCCAGATACACGGCGGAAGCGGAGGTTTCGAAATCGCCGAGCGTGAAGGAGGGTACACCCGAGGAGACCACGCTGGCCTTCGCCTCGCGCGGCACGTTGGGCATTCCCTCCCGCGAATTCACATCGGTGTACCGCACCGTCAGGGTGTCGCCGCCCAGGACCTGGAGGGTGCGGTCATCCGGGCGGGGCGCGCCGATCTCCGTGGCGATCGAACCAATCAGGACCGCCCCGTCCGCGCCTAACGGAATGCACTCGATCTTCTCCCGGTCGCCATGCGTCGTGGTGATCTCCGCCCAGGTCTGTTTGCCGAGCTTGCCCAGGACCGGCAAGTCCCGGTCGGTCACCTTGAGATAGAACCGGCGTCCGGCTTCGACCCGTTGCGCCGCCTCGGCGTCCGCATCGATGAACGTGCCGACCAGGTTCAGCGCCTCGACGGCCTTGCTCCAGTTCTTCTGCACAAAATGGCACATGCCGATGTAGAAGTAAGCCTGGTTCGCCCAGACCGTGTTGGCATAGTTGCTGGTGATCTTGCGCAGAATCGGGAAGGCGGCCTCGTAGTTGCGCATCTGGAAGTAGGCGGTGCCAATCAGGTACATCCCCTCCAGGTAGATCTCGCGGTCGGCGGGCGCCACCTCTTCGGTGGGGTTCTCCAGGCCCTTGAGGTTGCTCAGGTAGCTGACCGCCTTCATGTGCTCGCGGGCATTCACGCAGTGGCGTCCCAGCGCCAGGTAGGCGGCGAAGCGGACCCGGCTGGCGGGATACTGTTCGACGACCGTCTCCAGCATCCGGATGCCGCGCTCGCTCTCGCCCGCCGTGAGCAGTTCGTTGGCCTTGTCGAGCAGGCGGCCGGCCTCCATGTCGCCCTCCCCGGCTTCCCTCTGCGCCTTCGCCTCGCGCGCCGCCCATGCCGGCACGGCCGCCAGCATCAGCACGCAGACACTGGCCACGACAATAAACGGATTCTGAATCCTGAATCCTGAATTCCGGATTCTGGATGTTGCATTTCTCCTATTCCGCATCGATGCCTCCTCCTATTTTCTTGTCCAGACTCTCCAACTCCTGATGAGCCTGGTTCGATTGCCCGCTCGCCGGATATTTCTTCATGACCCCGCGCAAGGACGCGACGTACTGCTTCTGATCGCCGGTGGCGCGGTAGGCGTAGGCGATGCGCAACCCGGCCTCGGGCGCGGCGTCCTTGAAGAAGTTCTCGATCTCCCGCAGGTTGTCGATGGCCTGATCGCGCTTGCCGTCGGAAAGCAGGCACTCGGCAATGGCGAAGATGGTGGCGGGTGGATTGTCGCAGAGCCGGTAGGCGGAAATCGCCTCCTGCCATCGCCCCTTCCACTGCAGGAATTGGCCCTTGTTCCAATACGCCTCCTTGGCATACGAAGGGACCTTGGTCAAATCGTCCACCAGTTTCAGCCCCTTGTCGGCCTGGCGCGTTTGGTGGAAGAAGCGCACCAGCAACATACTTCCGCGGGCGGCGTCCTTCATGGAGCCGCACACCATGCGCAACCCCTCCTCGTCGCGCAGCCAGATCCAGCGGGCCAGATTCTCCCGTTCGTCGTCCGTCATCTGATCGCCTTTGAGTTTGCCGATCGCGTTGCGCGCCATGGCCACATCGATGTTCTGCCCGTAAAGCACGCGAACGAGGCGGACGATCTGCGCGTTGTTCATCTTGTCGAAGGCCAGTTTGGCGTAGTATTCGTCCACCTTCGGCCGGCGGGAGGCGTAGGCGCCGATCCACGTCACCACGCGGTCGTAGTCGCCCGGCTTCTGATACTGGGTGAACTGTTTGTCCAACCGCTCCATCCACTTCGTCGCGTCCCCTTCGTACACCAGCTTGTAGCGCGCCTGGTTGATCTGGAAATCGTCCCAGTCCGGGTGCTTGCCTTCCATGGCCCTGGCCCAGTACTTGTAGTAGCGATCACGGTTGTCCTTGTCGGCTTCGGCGAAGTCGCTGTAGCGGTCGATGGCCTCCATGACCCGCTGCCAGTAGTTGCGGTCGTCGCCGGCCCGCGGATCCTGCTCGAAGGTCTGGACCTTGTTGTAGGCGGCGCGCAGCATCGGCTCGTCGGGTTGCGACCGGACGAGGCAACGGACCAGCCGCTCGATGGCGGTGCGGGCGGCCTGGCGGTTGCTGGTCCGGAAATCCACGCCCACCTGCAGGGAGTAGGCCGCCGCCTCCTTCCATTGCTCCTGCTTGGCGAAGTTATCGGCGAGCTGGTTGATGGCGTCTGCGGCGAGAACGTGCTTCCGGTAGTCCGCGTCCTGAGCCATCTCGGCCCACGCCTTCATGGCCTCCCGGATGTCGCCGTTCAGCCGGTGACAGTCCCCGATGTAGTACAGTGCGGCCCCGGCGTAGGCCACGGCGTTGGGAAAGTAGTCGAGCACTTCACCGTAGATCTTGATCGCGTCGAAGCGCTTGTCGTCGAGCTGAAGGCCCCGGCCTTTGCGCAACAGCGCGTAAGGCGTGGCCCCGGAGCGGGGATACTGCTGGAGAAAGCTGTCGTAGGCCGCCACGGCGCTTCTGTATTCCTTGGCGGCAAACGTCTTGTCCGCCTTCTTCAGCACGACGGACTCGAAGGTGTCCAGCTTCGCGAAGTCTTCCGCGGTCAGCGACGCCTCGGGGACCTGGGCAAGACAAACACCAGCCACCGCGAGACTCAACGCCGTCGAAAGCGCCAATACCGTTGTGCGAATCACGCCCATTCCTGCCTCCACCCTTTCAGTTTGGATATCGCGATACTCTAGCCTTAAGTCGCATTATTTGTAAACTACCAATTCTGAATTACAATAGGCAAATCTTCCGGGTTGCTTGATGGGGGGTCATACGACGGGTCCGGAAGGCGGGGTCTCGATCCGCCGGTCGGTCGCCGGGTCGAAGAAGTGGGCCTTGTCAATGAAGACGGCCGGCTCGGCGGCCTGACCCACCTGGAACTTGCGGTGCGCATCCACGCGGCTGATGAATGTCGTGTCCGCGAGCCGGAAGTAGATGTAGGATTCCGACCCCATCGGCTCGACCACCTCCACCACCGCCCTTATGCGCGGGGCGCCGGCCACCTGCTCCGCCGCCGCGGAACCGATATCTTCCGGTCGCAACCCCAAGGTCACGGGTTTGTCACGGAAAGCGACCAGCAAGGCTTGGTCTTTCTCCGGAACCGCCAATCTCATTTTCCCAGGCCCCTCGAATAGCATGCCACTGCCTGTGCCCCGGATATGCCCCTCAAAGACATTGATCGGCGGCATCCCGATGAATCCGGCCACAAACCGGTTGGCGGGATGGTCGTACAGGCTGATCGGGTCCGCCACCTGCTGGATCACCCCGTCCTTCATCACCACGATCCGCTGGCCCATGGTCATCGCCTCGACCTGGTCGTGAGTCACGTAGATCATCGTCGAGCCCAGCTGCTGGTGCAGCCGGCTGATCTCCACCCGCATCTGCACCCGCATCTTGGCGTCGAGGTTGGACAGCGGCTCGTCAAAGAGGAACACCGCCGGCTTGCGCACGATCGCCCGCCCTACCGCCACGCGCTGGCGCTGCCCGCCCGACAATGCCTTCGGCCGCCGCTCCAGCAGCTCTCCGATGCCCAGGATCCGCGCCGCCTCGTCCACGCGCGCCGCGATCTCCTGCTTCGGGAACTTCCGCAGTTTCAGGCCGAAGGCCATGTTCTCCCGCACCGTCATGTGGGGATAAAGCGCGTAGTTCTGGAACACCATCGCGATGTCGCGGTCCTTGGGCGGGATGTCGTTGACCACGCGGTCGCCGATCGCGATGGTGCCGCCGCTGATCTCCTCCAAACCGGCCACCATCCGCAGCGTTGTGGATTTGCCGCAGCCGGACGGGCCGACCAGGACGACGAACTCGCCGTCCTTGATCTCAAGGTTGAACTTGTCCACGGCCTTGACGTTGCCGGGGTACACCTTGTCGACATTCTTCAGTATGACCTTTGCCATGGAACCTTCATCCTTTCACCGCGCCTTCGGTCAACCCGCGCACGAACAGCTTCATCGAGAAGAGAAACAGCAGAATGATCGGGAGGCTGGCCATGGCGTAGCCCGCCATCAGCGGCCCCCAGAACTTAAGATACTCGCCCGCCATGCGGAGCAACTGCACCATCACCGGCAGTTGCGCGTGGTCGCGCATGACGATCAGCGGCAGCACGAACTCGTTCCACGCCGCGATGAACTGCATCACGCCCACCGTGCCGAGGATCGGTCCGGAGAGCGGGAGCACGACGTGGCGCAGTTGCTGGAAGTGGCTGGCCCCGTCGATCTCGGCCGCCTCGTAGAGGTCGCCCGGGATGTCCGCCACGAAGTTGCGCAGCACGAAGATGGCGAACACCTGCCCCGAGGCGGCGCCCACCAGGATCAGGGCCGCGAAGGTGTTGACCAGGTTGAGATCCATCAGCAGCCGGAACAGGGGCACCAGGTTGGCGATCATCGGCATCATCATCAAGATCAGGATCGCATTCCAGAAGAAGCCGGATAGCGGCATCTTCTGCCGGGCGAAGAAGTACGCGGCGCACAGCGCGAAGCAGAGCGTCAGCGCAGTGACGGTGGTCGAGATGAAGACGCTGTTGGCCACCGTCGGCATGACCTGCCTCCAGGCTTCGGTCCAGTTCTCTGGATGCAGCGGTTGAGTCAACACGGCCGGCGCGGCGTAGAACTGGATGTTGGTCTTGAAGCTGACCACGATCATCAGGTAGAGCGGAAGGAAGGCGAAGGCCAGTACCATCCAGATGAAGAGGTGCTTGTTCATGCGCAGGGCAAACCCGGCGGCGCGGCTCAGCGCGCGGCACCACGGCAAGTCCTGCCGGTCAAGGTATCGTCGCTGTCGCGCCTCCGCCCTGGCGACGGCCGCGGCATCCGGCGCGGCGCCAGCCACTGCCGCCGGCTTCGGCGCCACCGCCTTCGGTGCCCGCTCCTGCATGACCCACGTAAGGGCCTTCTGAAGCAGCATGACGATTACGGTGAGAATGATGCCCACCGCGCAGGCGTAGCCCATCGCCTGCTCCGTGAACGCCTTGCGGAGCATGAACAGCGCCGGGACCG
>CAZSSA010000035.1:0-21542 GCA_964609375.1 uncultured Verrucomicrobiota bacterium
AGGGCCCAGGCGATGGTGAGGGATTCCTGTTCGAGGACGAGCGGCATGGTCAGGGAGGCGTAGAAGACGGCCAGTGACATGACGGCGAGCAAGAGGGGGCGGTCGCCGAGTTTCATGCGCAGGAAGATGACGACGTGGGCGATGAAGTAGAGGGCGAGGCCGAGGGAGAGGATGGCGGGGTAGGGGCGGCCGACGGCGTTGCGGATGAGCCAGTAGCCGGCTAGAGAGAAGACGCCTGCGTTGAGGGTCAGGTGGATGATTTCCAGAACGGTGCAGGGGAGGCGGCGTCGCATGTTATGGACGAAGACGAGGGTTGATTGGACGATGAAGAAGAGGGAGAGGAAGGTGATGACGACAGGGAAGTCGGAGCGGTGGTATTGGGAGAGCGATGCGAGATAGAGGCCGTAGGTGAAGAGGAAGCCGAGGTAGTTCAGGAGGCGCCACGGGCGCATGAGGCTGATGGCGAAGATGCCGAGGTTGAGGATGAGGAGATAGCTGTAGAGGCCGAGGAAATTCGGGGTGCCGGTGCTGAGGAGGATTGGTGTGCAGAAGCCGCCGATGATGCCAAAGATGGCAACGAGCATGGATTTCGATTCGAGAGCGAGGATGCCGGAGGAGAGGGTGATGAGGATCATCAGGCCGAAGACGAGGGCTTGGGAATCCACGAGGTGGTAGAGGGGGCCGAGTGCGTACATGCTGAAGTAGAGCGTGGCCAATCCGCCGCCCATGAAAGCCTGGCCGATGATGTGATAGCGTTTGCCGAGCATGAGTCGCCCACTGATGAGGAGGCCGATGCCGAAGGCGATACTGATGGCGACGCGGGCGGCGGGGCCGAGGAGTTCGCGCTGGATGGACCATGTGAGGAAGTAGGCGACAAAGCCGACGGCGGCCACGATGCCGACGCGGACCATCCAGGTGGTGGCGACGGCGTATTCCATGGCCACGCCTTGCGGGCGGAACTCGTCGCCGACGAGGATCCATTGCCAGAGGCGGTTGAGGATGGTGAGGATGGGGAGGGGGGTTGGGGAAGGGGGAATGGTTAATGGGGAATGGTTGATGGGGGGAGGGAGAATGGTTGATGGGGAATGGGTGATGGGGGGAGGGAAGGGTTCAGGGTTCAGGACGAGTGGGGATGATGGGGAAGAGAGGGTGACAGGCTGTTCGGCTGTTAGGCGGATAGGGGGAACAGGGAGGGGCGGGGGGAGGGATGGACTACGGACTACAGACGACGGATTACTCATTGAGGAAGGGGAAATGGTTGATGGGGAATGGGTAATGGTTGGGGACGGTGAGGGAGGGGGAGGGGATTTTTTGGGGCGGAGGAGTTCCTCGATGGCGTCGAGACGGATTTCGAGGGAGGGGAGTTGGCGGAGGGTGAATTTGATGTCGGCGAGCTTGATCAACACGACGACGAGGAGGATGCACAGGATGACGAGCAGGGTGGTTTCCATTAGAGACTCCTTTATTAGGGGCTGATTGAACTTAATGAGAGAGAAGAGGGAAAGCAAGAGTGAGATTGGGGGCGCCTCTCGGGGGTTTGGCGTCTGCCGAAAATGAAGCAACGGGTCAAACGCCAAAGACCGGAGAGGCGCCCCGAGATCGGGGAGGGGATTCCTTGGTGATTGACTGGCGAGGGGTGGGCACGTGATAATCTCCTTTTTATTGTCAGTTGATTTTCATGGGGGATTGTATGCAAGAGGCACCTAAAGGATTGCGGTTACATATTGGGATTTTCGGGCGGCGGAATGTGGGGAAGTCTTCGGTTTTGAATGCCATTACGCGGCAGCCGGTCTCCATTGTGTCGGAGACGGCGGGGACGACGACGGATCCGGTTGAGAAAGCCATGGAACTGCTGCCGTTGGGGCCGGTGCTGTTTGTGGATACGGCCGGGGTGGATGATGTCGGTTCGCTGGGCGAATTGCGGGTGGCGAAGACGATGCGGGTGGTGGAGCGGACGGATCTGGCGATCCTGGTGGCGGATGTGTGGCAGGATTATGAGCAGAGGCTCATGGAGTTGTTCCGAAAGCGCAAGACGCCGGTTGTGGTGGTGGCGAATAAGAGTGATAAGCGACCGGCGGGTGAGGTTGAGGCTCAGGCGCGGGCAGGCGGGGCGACGACGGTGGTCACGGCCAGTGCGCTGAAGGGGACGGGGATGGAAGAGATCCGGATGGCGATCATCAATACGGCGCCGGAAGAATATTTGACCGCGCCGAGTGTGGTGTATGACCTGATCAAGCCGGGTGATCTGGCGGTGCTGGTGGTGCCAATTGATCTTGAGGCGCCGAAGGGTCGGTTGATTCTGCCGCAGGTGCAGACATTGCGCGACATTTTGGATCATGATGCGTATGCGGTGGTGGTCAAGGAGCACCAGTTGGCCGAGGCGCTGGCAGGGTTGTCCAAGCCGCCGGCGATTGTGGTGACAGACAGCCAGGCGTTTGAGCAGGTCATGGCGGTGACGCCGCCGGGGATTCCGCTGACGGGGTTCTCGATATTGTATGCGCGGTTCAAGGGGGACTTGAGCGAGTTTGTTCGGGGTGCGGTGGCGATTGACCGGTTAAAGCCCGGGGACAAGGTGTTGGTGGCGGAGGCGTGCACGCATCATCCGACGAAGGATGACATCGGGCGGATGAAGATTCCGCGCTGGCTGGAGAAGAAGGCTGGCGGGAAACTGGATATTACGGTCAAGTCGGGGAATGAGTATCCGGCGGATATCAGCGGGTTCAAGTTGATTGTGCATTGCGGGGCATGCATGTGGAACCGGCGGCAGGTGTTGTCACGATTGGAGCAGGCGCATGCGTGCGGGGTGCCGATTACGAATTACGGGATTGCGATTGCGCATAGTCTGGGGGTGTTGGAGAGGGCGTTGAGTCCTTTTCCCGAGGCGAAGAGGGCATATGGGGAAGGGGTTAGGGGATAGGGAGGGTTCAGGGTTCAGGAGGAGGGGAATGGGAAATTGAATGTTCAATATTCAACAAGGAATATCCAATTTCGAAGTTCAACGGGGGGAGGGGAAGGCGTCGGCTAGCGACGCCCCTACGGTAGAAGAAATTGGTCTGGGGGTTAAGTGTGATTGAAGAAGTTTTGACACGAGTGGAGGAGACTCATCGGGCGGGGGTGGATGAGGTGCGCGAGCTTTTGCTGGCTACTGGGGGGGAGGCTCAGCGGCTATATGAGGCGGCTGATAGGGTGCGGCAGAAGTTCATGGGCGATGACGTGTTCCTGCGCGGGATCATTGAATTCTCGAACTACTGCAGGCGTAGTTGCGACTATTGTGGGATACGGCGTCCCAACCGCGAGGTAAAGCGATACCGCATGACCCCGGAAGAGGTGGTGGATGTTGCCGTGGAAGCGGAACGGCTGGGGAATACGACGGTGGTACTGCAATCGGGCGAGGATGGTTGGTTTACGTGCGAGAAGATTTGCGGAATCTTGCGGGGGATCAAGGAGAAGACGGCATTGGCGATCACGCTTTCGATTGGTGAGCGGCCGTTGGAGGAGCTGGTGCGGTTCAAGGAGGCCGGAGGTGACCGGTATTTGTTGCGGTTCGAGACCTCGGATAGGGCCCTGTTCCAGAGCGTGCATCCGGATGATGATTTTGATGAGCGGATCCAGTGTCTGCGGGATATCCGGACGGCGGGGATTCAACTCGGCAGCGGATTCATGATCGGGCTGGCGGGCGGGACGGTGGAAACGATAGTGAACGACATTCTTTTTGCGACGGCGCTGGAGTTGGACATGATCGGGTGCGGGCCGTTTCTGGCGAGTCCCGGGACGCCGTTGGCCGGGGGGGTGGAGGCGGGGGCGGGTCGGGTGTTCAAGGACACAAGCATTTACTTCAATGCGATTGCGATTTTACGGTTGCTCAATCCGAAGGCGCATATTCCGGCGACGACGGCGTTTGATGCGTTGCAGGGGGATGGGCGCGATCTGGTGTTGCAGCGCGGGGCCAATGTGTTCATGCCGAATGTGACTCCGCAGAAGTACCGGGAGCATTATCAGCTTTATCCCAACAAGCCGTGCGTGGATGAGGACAGCGGACAATGTTCACAGTGCGTGAGGGGGCGGGTGGCGCGGATCGGGAGGAAGATCGGGACGGGGCGGGGGGATTCCGTACTCAGGCTGGGAGGGTGAAGCGGAATTCTGTCCAGTCGTCGGGAACGGATTCCACCTCAATGTGGCCGCCGTGGGCTTCCACGATGGTCTTCGTGATGAATAAGCCGAGCCCCGTACCCTTTTGATGTTTGGAGGCTTGACCGTTCAGGCGGGAGAACTTCTTGAACAGGGAGCCCATTTTTTCTGCCGGGATGCCTTCGCCTTCGTTGCGTACAGAGAACTGGATGTAACGATCGAGGGATGTGCTCTTGAGCGTGATGGTGCTGTTTTTGCGTCCGTACTTGATGGCGTTGCTGACGAGATTTTCGAACACCTCGCGGAGCATGTTTGTGTCGCCCTTGATCTGCATGGGCTGGATCTGGTTATCCAGATGCATGCCGTGTGACTCGATGTCCGGTTCCATGGTCAACAGCAAGGGGCGCAGGACATCTTCGGCGAGATTGAGTTTTTCGATGGCGGGGTTCAGGTGGCCGTTTTCGATGCGGGAGAGGTTAAGGTAGTGCCGAACCATTTCCACGAGCCGATTGATGTTTGACTCGATGACGACGACGGCCTTCTGCTGCTTATCGGTGACAGGGCCGATGAGGGAGCCCTTGAGGAGGTAGGTGTAGTTCAGCATGGTCGAGAGCGGATTCTTGAGTTCGTGCGAGACGAATCCGAGGGTTTCCATGTAGGCGCGGTTGGTGGTGGAAATGGTTTCGTTGGTTTTGGCGAGTTGATCGTTGGCGTTTTTCAGGCTGTCCTCGCGGTCGGCGAGTGTTTTCATCATGTCGTTAAAGGCGGCGACCAGGCTTTCCACCTCGACGCAGGAGGCGTGGACGGGGACGGGAGCGGGGCGCTGGCCGTGTCGCATGATGTTGGAGGCCTCGACGAGTTTGTGGATGGGGGCGGCGAGGCGGGTGGCCATGACATAGGCCAGCCAGAGGGCGACGATGAAGCCGACGGCGAGGAGGGCGGCGTAGCGGATGATCATGCTGCGACCGACATCGGTGAACGGTTTCTCGAGGAGGCCGACATAGAGCATGCCGACGACATTGCCGCTGATGTCGCGGATGGGGTCATAGGCGGTGAGGAACCAGTCGTTGACGACAAAGGCGCGGCCGACCCAGGGTTTGTCGTTATCGAGAACACGATCGCTGACCTCCTTGGAGGCGCGGGTGCCGAGGGCACGGTTGCCGTTGGGCAGGCGGACGGTGGTGGCGATGCGGCAATCGTCGAGGAAGAGGGTGGCGGTGCCGATGGAACTGCCGTTGTACTGTTCGTTGCGGAAGACGATTTCCTTGACGCGATCCACCAGATCGTGGTTGCGGTTGAGGAGAACGCCACCGTAGATGACGCCGACGATTTTAGCGCCGTCGATGACGGGGGTGGCGCAGATCATGGCGAGGCCGCGGCTTTCCTCGTCCTTGGCGCGCGGTCTGGCGTAGCGGGTATCCTCCAGTTTCATCAGGGCGCGTTCGACGAGGCCATCGCCTTCGCGGGCGAGTTCGCCCTGGCTGAAGACCTGCATGCCGCGTACGGTTTCGCCGCGGAGGGCGCGGGAGATGGCGGGATCGGCGGCGCGGAAATCGCCCTTGGAATAGGGGGGGGCGACGCGCAGGACGACTTTGCCTTCGGTATCGACGAGGGTGAGGAAGTCCAGTTTAAAACTGGTGCGGACGATTTCGAGACGGTTCCGGACGTCTTCATTTTCCCAGGTGTGGGTGCTGCAGGCATCGGAGAGGAGTTTCTTGCCGGCGACCATTTTCAGGATGGTTTCGATTTCCGCCTGTTTGAAGCGGTTGACTTCCCAGGCGCTGCCGAGGTCGAGGTCCACACGGTTTTGGGCTTCATGGAGGACGCGGGTGCGGATCATGCGGATACCGAAGATGGCGGAGAGACCTCCGATGACGAGGACGACGACGGCAAAGGCCATGAATAGTTTGGTGCGAAGCATGGGTAGATCCTCCTCTTCTGGGGGAATAGTCCATCAAGTGGGGGTGGGACGTCAAGCAGAGGTGTTAATTCTTTGACGGATTAACGGGTGGGGAGAGGGAGGGGGGAGTAGTCATTATGAATTATGAATGGGGAGGGTTCAGGTGAGTCCGAGTTTCTGTTTTGCTTCGAGAAATTCGATATCGGCGATATCCGAAGGGCGATTGGCCCTTCGCTTGCTTTCAAGGAGGTCATTCGTGTTCAGACATTTTACCGGAACGTTGTCCTCGGTCCTGTGAGTGACGGCTCGCTGCTCGGCTTTGTCGAAGGGTGGAAGTCCTGGTCCTGCGAGATGGAATTGAAGAATTCCCCATGTCGTTTGATAGGTTTGAACGAAGTTTTCCCCGCCTGGTCCCAGAGGAATCAAAGGCATATCAAGTTCATCGCCAAGCAGGCGATTGATGGCCTCGATATTTTTCAAGTCCTTGCCGGGAATGTAAATATCCCAATCCATTGAGAATCGTGGGAATCCCTCCAGACGGATGGCCTGCCCGCCGATTACGAGATAGCGGATGGCATTGTTGTTGAAGCGGCGGATTACTTCGTCCATTTGGCGCCTCCTTGCTTGAGCAATTCATTCAGCAGGGATTGTTTCCAAACATGCAACGCTTCGTAGGAGTCAAAACGGCGGCAACCGAAAGGGGGCAGATTCGCGAGTTTAGGCATACGGTAGACTTTACTTTCCCGTGCCCAGAGCGAAATTTTAGCCTCATAGTTGTCCGTGATTTTCATAATGGTGACATTATGGTGAGGGAATGGCGGATCATCAACTGAAAACACGGGCGTGTCTATTTGATAATGGGGAACTGCTTATTTGCCTTGGAGTTCTTTGGCTCGGAAGCAGGCTACGGTTCGGGTGGATAATGGGGGATCGAAGGGTTCCAAGGGAGGGGGAGCTAGTTTGCATTGCGCTTGTGCGTAGGGACAGCGGGTGTGGAAGCGGCAGCCTTCGGGCGGTCTTGCGGAGGAGGGGACATCACCGGATAAGACCATTCGTTGCTTACGGTCGCGGTAGGGTTCAGGGATGGCGGAGATGAGGGCTTTGGTATAGGGATGCGCCGGATGATCCAATACGGCCGCCGCAGGACCGGTCTCCACGATCGTGCCTAGATACATGACGGCCACTCGGTTTGCAATGTGACGGACCACCCCCAGATCGTGGGCAATGAAGAGATAGGCGAGTTTGTGGGTGGCGCGCAGGTCGATCAGGAGATTGAGCACCTGGGCGCGGACGGAGACATCGAGGGCGCTGACGGCTTCGTCGCAGATGACAAGGTTGGGGCGCAGTGAGATGGCGCGGGCGATGCTGATGCGCTGTCGCTGTCCGCCGGAGAACTCGTGCGGATAGCGGTGCAGGGCGCTGGGTTCCATGCCGACCTCGGCGAGAAGATTGACGGCGGAAGCGTGTCGCTCGCTGGAGCGGATCAAGCCGTGTTCCACTAGACCTTCGGTGACGATATCCAAGATGGTCATGCGGGGATTGAGCGAAGCGTAGGGGTCCTGGAAGATCATTTGCAGGCGACGCCGGAGGGGGAGGGTGTCGTTGTGGCGGTGTGGCCAGAGGGGGGTGGCGTCGAGGTGGATGTTGCCGGAGGTGGGGGATTCGAGGCCCATGATGGTTCTGGCGAGGGTGGACTTGCCGCAGCCGGATTCGCCAACGAGCCCGACGGTTTCCCCAGCGTGAATGTCGAGCGAGACGCCGTCCACGGCACGGACGTGGCCGACGGTGCGGGCGAGGACGCCGCGTCGGATGGGGTACCAGGTTCTTAGGTTGTTGATGCGGAGGAGGGGGTTCATGGGGGAGGATTTGAGATATGAGATTTCAGATTTCAGTTGCCAGGAAGCAGGCGGAGCGGTGACCTGGGGCTACCTCGATTAGGTCGGGTTGTTCATGACGGCAGCGGTCAAAGGCGAGAGGACAGCGAGGGGCAAAACGACAGCCCGGGGGATAGGACAGCGGCGAGGGGACTTGTCCATCGATGGAATGGAGGCGGCTGGAGGCATGGTTCATGCTGACGAGCGATTCGAGAAGTCCACGGGTGTAGGGGTGGCAGGGGGAATGGAAGAGGTTGTCACGGGAGGCTTCCTCGACGATTTTGGAGGCGTACATGACGAGGATGCGGTCGCACATTTCCCAGACGATACCGAGGTCGTGGGTGATGAGGACGAGGGAGGTGTTGCTTCGTTTCATGGCGCGGAGGAGATCGAGGATCTGGGCCTGGATGGTGACATCGAGGGCGGTGGTGGGTTCGTCGGCGATGACGAGGGCGGGGTCGAGCATGAGTGCCATGGCGATCATGACGCGTTGGATCATGCCGCCGGAAAGTTGGAAGGGGAAGGCAGACATGCGTTCCTCGGGATCGGGGATGCCTACTTTTTTCAGCCACTCGATGCTGAGGTTCCGGGCATCGGCGTCGGGGAGAGGGGAGTGGGTTTGGAGCGTCTCAATCATCTGGTCGCCGATGCGGAGGAGGGGGGAGAGAGCGGAGGAGGGTTCCTGGAAGATCATCGAGATGTTCCGGCCCCGGATAAGGCGGAGGTCGGAGGGGGGGATGGAGAGCAGGTCGCGGCCTTGGAAGAGAGCGGAGCCGGAGGTGATGCGTCCGGGGGGGGATGGGATGAGGCGGAGGAGGCTGAGGGCGGTGACGGATTTTCCGCAGCCGGATTCGCCGACGATGCCGAGTGTTTCGCCGGGGAGGATGTTGAACGAGATGTTGTCGACGGCGGTGAGGATTCCCTCGTCGGTGTCGAAGGTGACGGAGAGGTTGCGGAGGGAGAGGAGGGCCCGCCTGCCCCACGCAAGCGTGCGGGGCGGGCAGGGGGGAGGGGGGGATGAGGGTTCAGGGTTCTGGGTTCGGGGTTCAGGAGGGGTTGTTGGGTGGGTGGTCATGGGTTTACTCGTAGTGGCTGTGGCGGCGGGGGTCGTAGGCGTTGCGGATGCCCTCGCCGATGAAGACGCCGAGTAGCATGACGCTGAACAGGGCGAGGGAGGGGTAGAGAATGAGCCACCAGGCCCAGCGGAATTGATGGGCTTGCTGGAGGAGTTCGCCCCAGCTTGAGGTGGGGGGCGGCAGGCCGAAGCCGAGGTAATCAAGGGCGGCCAGAGCGCCGATGGCTCCGACGAGTTGGAAGGGAAAGAAGGTGATCAGGGGAGTGAGGGCGTTGGGGAGGATGTGGCGGAAGATGATTTTGCGGTGGGGGAGTCCGGTGGTGCGGGCGGCCTCGACGAAGGGGAGATGGCGGAGGCGGAGGAATTCGGCGCGGACATAATACGAGATGCCGATCCAGTTGAAGATGGCGTAGCAGAAGAGAAGGAGGAGGAAGCTGCGGCCATAGACGGCGCCGAGCAGGATCATGACGTAGAGGAAGGGGAGCGCGTTCCAGATTTCGGTGAGGCGTTGGCCGAGGATGTCGGTGGTGCCGCCGAAGTAACCCTGGATGGCGCCGAGGATGGTGCCGAGGGTCATGGATAGGAGGACGAGCAGCAGGCCGAAGGTCATGGAGGTGCGGAGTCCGTAGAGGATGCGGGCGAGGACGTCGCGGCCGGCGGTGTCGATGCCGAGCCAGTGGCCGGGGACCGGTTGGAATGGCCAGCGGACCTCGGCGCGGTCGGCGCGGACATCGTAGGGGGCCCCATTGATCCTGATGGTTTCCTTTTCGGCGGGTTGATTGAGTCGGCGGGCGGCGAGGGCGATGAGTTGGGTGCGGGTGGGGGAATCCATGCTGGCCCAGGCGTGGAAGTTGGTGTGGGTGGGTTCGAGGCGATTGTTGAATGACACGGTGCCCGGTGAGGTGCCGGCGGGAAGGCGTTCGCGCAGGGTGAGGCGGATGGTGGATGGAGGGGAGGAGCGGGGGGAGAAATCGGAGAGCGATATATCCGTGCCGGACCCGGACTCGTTGCGTGGCTGGCAAGGAGCGCTGAGGGAGAGTGCGCTGGTGTTGCGGAAGCGGGCGTCCAGGGCCTCGATCAAGGAGGGAGGGATGATCCAGAAATTTGTCAGGACGAGTCCGCGGACGTCGGCATCAGGGCGGTTGAAGAATTGGCCGGCGTTCAGAGAGGTTTCGGCTGTCCAGTCCCGGCGGATGTTGACGGAGCCGACGCGGGGTTGGGGGAGGAAGGTTAATTCCAAGGCGCCGGGGAGGGAGATGGACGAGGGGTCGATGATTTCATTTGGTCCATAGGGGATGGGCGGTAACAGGATGAGGTTGCCGGACTGGCGGGTGAAGGAGGGGGATTGGCGGAGGAGTTTGTAGTCGGGCCGGGTATGGCGGCCGCCGGGGAGGAAGGTGGATTCGGGGTAGAAGTGAAGGAGGGGGAAATAGGAGCGGCCGTCATAGCGGACATAGAGGGGGGTGTTGCCGCAGAGGAGTTCGGCGACGAGGCTGAGGGAGTAGAGGAGGATGAGAATGCGGAATGACCACCAGGCGCGTTTCATGTCGTGGAAACGGCGCCAGCGTTTGATTGTTATTGGATTCCAGTTGAATCGCCACTGCATGGAGAACTCGCATTGATTTGACGGAGTGCTTCGTATAGCACGATGCCAACGGAGGTGGCAAGGTTCAGGGAGCGGACGTGATTGGTGTACATGGGGATGGTCAGGATGTTACCGGGATGGCGGTCGAGGAGGTCATCGGGGAGTCCCCTGGACTCTGAGCCGAAGACGAGGACATCGCCGGGGCGGTAGGTGACGGCGCTATAGGAGATATTGCCGCGGGTACTGAAGAAGAAAGCCCGCTGATTGGCGAGGGACGATTCGAAATCCGGGAGGGTTGGATGGCGGGTGATGTTGACGGAGTCCCAATAATCCAGTCCGGCGCGGCGGACGTGGGTATCGGTGAGGCGGAATCCAAGGTTGCCGACGAGGTGGAGGGGGGATTGGGTGGCGGCGCACAGGCGGGCGATGTTGCCTGTGTTGGGCGGGATTTCCGGTTCAACGAGGGCGACCTGGAGGGGCGGGTTGGGCCATTGGAAGAACAGGGAGGATTGCCGGGCGTGGGAATGGTTCACGGGCGACTGGAGCCTTGTGCTCTGCTGTAATGCCTGTCCTGCAGGATGGCCGGGAGTGGCGGTTGGGCAGGGTTGAGTTGCAGGGTGCCGAAGGCCAACCGGGCGACATCTTCCAGGGCGATACTATTGGCGACGGCGGCGGTGGCCGTGGGGCCCCATGTGACGGGTCCGTGATACATCACGAGGGCGGCGGGCATTTCGGCGGGGTTAATGCGGGAGAAGCGTTCCAGGATGATAAGGCCGGTGCTGTATTCGACGTTGGTTTCGAGTTCGGGTTTTCGCATGGCGCGGGTGACGGGGATTTCGCCGTGGAAATGATCGGCATGGGTTGTGCCGAAGCAGGGGATGGGACGGCCGGCCTGGGCGAACATGGTGGCGTAGCGGGTGTGGGCATGGGTGATACCGCCGATATTTTTGAATGAATTATAGAGAGCCAGATGGGTGGGGGCATCGGGGGAGGGTGGCAGATCCCCCTCGATGACTCCGCCGTTGAGGTCCAGAAGCGAGATATGGGATGGGACCCGTTCGGTGGCAGGGAAGATGACTGGAGTGATGGCGATGAAGCCGCTTGCCCGGTTGATGCCGCTGATACTGATGGGAGCGCTTGGCATGGCATGGCGCTCCAGGTGGCGGGCGGCCTCACAGATTTCACGGCGAAGGGTTTCCAGTAGCATGATATGTCCTATAAAGATCAGTTAAACTATGAAAGGCGCGAAACACGCGAAATATAATCATCAATAAAGTTTTGGTCAGGCATACCCGGTACGTTTCAGCACCATGTGGTAGGCATCGGTGTAATAGCGGCCCAGGTTATGCCAATCGAAATGTTCGGAGACACTTTGAACGCGGTTACGCTGGGCGATACGTTCGCGGCGATCCAACTGGAGGAAATTGAACAGACGGTCGGTGAGTTGGTTGGCGGAGTCGTCGAACGATGAGAACCGGCGGTTCAGGACCAGTAAGCCGTTCTTTTCGTTCTCGGGGATATGGTGTTCCACGTAGTTGCCGAAGCCGGCAAGGTTGCTGGTGATGGAGGGCAGGCCCAGGGCGGCGCATTCCAAGGGGGCGTATCCCCAGGGTTCATAGGAACTGGGGAAGATGCCGAGGTGACAGCCGCGCACAAACTGGTCGTAATCCATGCCGAACAGGGGGTCGTTGGTGGTGACGAAATCGGCGTGATAGACCACCTTCACCGGATCGCCGGGGAGGTTGAACAAGGAGGATGATCGGATCTTGTTCAGGATTTCGTCGCTACTGTCGTCGATGAGGTCATGGGTGACGACGGTGGGCAAGTTCGAGTTACGCCAGGCGTGCATCAGGCGACGCAGGCGGAGTCGCCAGTAGTCATCCACGAGTTCTTCCAGGGGGGGGAACTTTCCCTTGGAGGTGGCGACGAAGAGGCGCTCGCCGATTTGTTCGCCGATGCTGCGGCAGTCGTGTTGCATTTCCTGCATCATGGCGCGCCGTCGCAGGGCTTCGGCGTTGATGGAGCGGATGGGTTGGCGGGTGATGATGAAGAAGACGACGGTCTGGTTGGTGCCGGCCTGTTTCATGCGCCAATTCAGGCGGGCGAGGGATTCCAGGGTGAGGTCGAAGCCCTTGTTGCGATACTCGAAGCGGCCCGAGGTGAAGAAATAGAGGGTGCGGTCCAGATCGAACGAATAGCTGGGGAAGAAATGGGCCATGACGAATTCGTTGATCTTTTCCTTGTAGACGCGGTGAAGATTCTGGAATTCGTGGAGGGCGACGAAGCGTTCGATATTCAAGCCGTTGGGCAGGAGCACATCGGGTTTACGGCCGATCAGGTGTTCGCATTCGTAGCCGGTGATTTCGCTGACGGTGGAGAAGACGTGTGAGCCATGGGCGGCGGCGCGTTCGAGGCGGACCTGGGGTTCGATATTAAACCGGCGGGAATCGGCCACCCAGTCCGTGAACGGGACATGGTCATAAAACCAAGGGTCGTTCATGGCGAGGTATCGGCCCAGGAGGGTGGCGTGAGTGGTAAAGACGATGGAGAGGGGGATTTCGGCGCGGCGGATTTCGGGGATGGCGGATCCGCCCATCCACTCATGGAAGTGGGCGATGATGGGGCGGCGTGTGGTTTGGGCCTTGGCGACGGCGCGGAAGAATTGCTCCACGCAATAGCCGAAGGAAGCGACTTGGTTGATGAGGGGGTCGTCACCCGGGAGGCTGATATCATGATGCTCCCACAGGAGGTATTTGATCCAGCCCAGTTGGGAGGTGGCGGAGGAGGGATTCAGGAGAACCACGCGGGGGCGACCGGTGATCAGCCAGTGACCGTAGTGGGCTTCGATGCCTTGTTCGCGAAGCGTATTCAGTACATCGCGCATGAAGCCTGTGGGCTGGGTTTCCTCGAATTCCGTTTGTGAGGTTTGGGGATTGTAGGGGCCTACCAGGCAGTAGCGACTGCCCCAATGGTCAACGATACTGGGGACTTTGGACCGGATGACGGTGTAGATGCCGCCCAGTTGCTGGCAGACTTCCCAGGCGATTTCGAAGAGGAGGGGTTTGGTTGATCCGGCGATTTCGTGCCGTTCGACATCGGAGTGTCCTGTGAGATTATGTTGCGCCACCATGATGAGCCTCGCTGTTGTCGGATAGTTTCTACACCTGTCCGGGATGTCAATCAAGTATGAACAAAGGGAGAAGTGGAAGAAGGGGGCGGATCGGGGAGGGAAAAATTCGGGAGTCTGGAGTTGGAAGTGGGGGGATGCGATGATGAAGAGAAACGGCGCCGGCCGAGCAGGGGTGGCCTACAAGGGGCGGGAATGGATTTTGTTGGAGATGTCGCGGATGACCAGACTGGCGAGGGTGAGGCCGAAGACGGCGGTGACGTGGACAACCGTGCCGTTGATTTGTTTTTTCAAGGCGCACCAATCGGGATGATCCTCTTCATTTCCGGAACGGTTGGAGGCGGAGGAGTGGGTGCGGGTACAGGCGCAGTGACCGGTGCCGCAGAGGGACTCCGTGGCAGGATCGATCGGCATTTCCTCGCTATACACGCATAGGAAATCCCCGGGGACGCCCAGGCGGGTCAATCGCTTGCGAACCATGCGCGCCAAGGGGCAGACGCGGGTTCTGGAGAGTGGCGCCACGCGAACGAGGGTTGGATCCATTTTGGCGGCGGCGCCCATGGAGGCATAGACGGTTACCCCGGCTTCGATGCACTTTTTTATCAGAAGCACCTTGTTTTGGAGGCTATCGATGGCATCGAGAACATAGTCAAAAGCGGTCAGGTTGAATTGTGAGGCGGAGTGTTCATTGTAGGCGCCGTGATGGACCTCAAGGTGGGCATGGGGGTTGATTTCCAGAAGGCGGCGACGGAGTTCCTCGACTTTGGACTTGCCGACATTCAGGGCGGTGGCTTGGATCTGGCGATTGACATTGGTGGAGCAAATGGTGTCCGAATCCACCAGCAAGAGGTGTTCGATTCCTGAGCGGACCAAAGCCTCGGCGGCCCAGCCACCGACGCCGCCAACGCCGATGACGGCAACCTTGGTCAAGGAGAGGGCGGTCATGGTTTTCTTGCCGACCAGCATGGAGGTGCGGTGGAAGAGGTGGTTGCGGGTGGGGATGGTTTGTGAGGGGTGCGTTGCCATGGTTGGTTTGCCGATGGGGATGACGGGTTACAGGGTTTCCAGGTGAAGACAGCCAATGCCTGCCCCGTTGGCTTCCACCAGTGCTTTGCCCAGCGTGCCCACAATGGATTGAAGTGGTTTCTTTTTGGAGGCGGTACTCTCAAGAATCAGGGCGCCAACAGGGACACTTACCTGAATGCCGCTGCCCATGGCAATTTCGCGGGTTGCTTCGCTTTGCAGGGTTTCGAGAATTTTACGGGTTTCTGCTTCTGTCATGCCGGACAGGCAGAGCACCAGACGGTCGGCGCTATAACGTGCCAGGAAATCCATTTCCCTTGTGTGCCGTCCCGCGATTCCGGCAAGTTGAGCCAGTGCCGCATGTGCCTTGTCGATTCCAAACGTATCCAGGAAGTTCCTGAATGCCGGAAAATGCAACAGGGCCAGGGCGATCGGATAACTGTGGGACTCGGCGCGTTTAAGCTCGCGGCCCAATGCCGCCACAAAGGCGGTGTATTTCAGCGCTCCCGTTGCGTCATCCTGTGACGACAACTGTTTTCGTTCCTGCATCAGCTCAAACTTGACCATCAGATTGCCGATCAGAAAACCGATGACCTGCAAATGAAGCAGGTCGGACTCGTTGAAAGGGGGTTCGGAAACGCGGTCGCAAAACAGGTAACCCACGCTTCGATGTCCTTTGATGACAGGGGCCAGCACGGCGGAGTTGAATTCATGCTCAAGCTTGATCTCGGAATAGAGCGCGTCATCATGGGAGGCTTTGGTGATCATCAGTGGTTCATGGCTGAGCAGCATCGCCTCAATATGGGGGCCGGGCGATTTTTTCCGGAAGTCCTTGGTAAAGGAATAGCTGATTTGGCGTGACATGGTAATCCGCGCCTCGTTGGTATCGTCATCAATAAGAACCATCGCCCCGCTTTGCATGGGGAAATAGATCTTCATGCTGTCGAAAATGGCGTGGAAAGCCTCTTCCATCGACAACGCGCTATCGGCTTCGCGCAGGACATGGACCAGCCAGCCGCCCAAGGTACGCTCAATCGGATTCGTCATGGTTATCTCTCCTTCGTCAAGAACATACATCAAAAAGGCTTGTGTGCCAAGATATGATGCGTTACGTTGACGGGCGATTCTCCCAGACAAGACATATGACGCCTGAATTGTGCGGAGCGCCAGCCGTCCGGGAATTTTCAAAAGGGGTAATTTATGGCAGAAGAACTGCAGCATCTTATTGATCGCATCCAGCAGGATGGAGTTGCCAAAGCGGAGGCCGAGGCAGGGCGGATCGTGGCCGCCGCGAAGGAACAGGCGGCGGCCATTCTCGCGGATGCAGAGGCGAAGGCGCGGAGCCGCGTGGCGGATGCCGAGCGGGAAGCGGAATCCTTTGTGGAGCGTGGCCGGAAATCCCTTGAACAGGCGGCACGTGATGTGGTGCTTTCGGTGCATCAGGCGGTGAGCGACACGCTCAGGCGGATTGTGGAAGCGGATGTGGGGAAAGCGCTGTCGCCAGATGTGATGAAGCAGATGATGATCAAGCTGGTTGAGGCTTATTGCACCCAAAAGGGGGATTGCAGTGAAATTGATTTGCTTGTCAATCCCGCCGATCAGAAAATGATTGTCGATTTCTTTCTGCAGGAATACCGCGAGGCACTTGAAAAGGGAGTGGAGATTCATGCGGATGCCAGTGTCGTGGCTGGTTTCAGGGCTTCCATTGAGGGAGCCCATGTTCACCATGAGTTTACGAGCAAGGAGATTACGGAGGCTCTCTGCCGTCTGCTGCGTCCCCGCCTGGCGGACATTGTCAAGGCGTCCTTGAAGGGAAACGAAAAGAAGTAGGCGGCACGGGATGAATTACTATTACCTGGTTGCGAGCCTGCCGATGCTTTCCCTTGGAAAGGAACCAATCCTGGGTGCAGAAGCATTTGTGACGCTCTGTCGCGATCATCTCATTCCCGCCGATCAGTCTGCTGTTGAGGCGTTGTTGACTCGCCGTGGCGAAGGGTGCGGGCATCCTTTTGTGGTGGCCTGGCGGGAGGGCGAAACGCGTTTGCGCAATGCGGTGGTCCGGGTGCGTGCCGACCGGCGAGGTGTGGAGGCGTCCCTTTTCGTGAGGCCTGTGGAGGGCGTTGATGTGGCGCTGCTAAGCGCTGTGGAGGCGGCGTTCGGGCGAGCCACTCCGGCCGAACGGGAACTGGATCTTGACCGGGTTCGTTGGCAGATGATTGAAGTGCTGGCGGGATTGGACATGTTTTCGTCGGAGTCGGTGTTGGCGTATGCATTGAAATTAGACATTGCACACCGGTGGGCGCGCCTCTCGGCGGAGGTGGGGCAACAGCGGTTAGAGGAGTGGGTAACCAAGGCGGCGACCACGCCGCCATGAAAGAGGACGGGAAACGATGAGTACGACGGGACGGATCATAGGCGTGAACGGGAACATGATTACCGTTCAATTTGAAGGCGCCGTGGGCCAAAACGAGGTTGGCTATGCCCGCCTTGGAAAACTACGGTTGATGTCCGAGGTGGTGCGGGTGAGGGGGCGATATGTGGACATGCAGGTGTTTGAGGATACGACGGGGCTGGCGGTTGGTGACGAGGTGGAGTTTAGCGGCGAGTTGCTGACGGTCGAGCTTGGGCCGGGGTTACTCACGCAGATTTTTGACGGCTTGCAGAATCCGTTGCCGAGTCTTGCGGAAAAGTGCGGTTTTTTCCTTGAGCGTGGCACCTATTTGCCGGCCTTGCCCCGCGATACCCACTGGGGGTTTACCCCGGCCGTAACGGTGGGGGATCGCGTTGTGGCGGGTGATACGCTGGGAAGCGTTCCGGAAGGTATTTTTCAGCATCGTGTCATGGTTCCTTTTGGCATCACGGGGGCACTTACCGTCGTTGATGTCGTGGCCGCGGGGTCGTATACCGTTGAACAGGTGGTGGCGACTCTCAAGGATGGGCAGGGGGCGATGCACAAGGTGGCGATGATGCAGCGTTGGCCGGTGAAGATACCGATCCGCGCCTACGCGGAGCGGTTGCGCCCGACGGAACCGTTGACAACGAAAATACGGATTATCGACACGTTTTTTCCTGTTGCGCGTGGCGGCACGTATTGCATTCCGGGGCCGTTTGGCGCCGGCAAGACGGTGTTGCAGCAGTTGACGAGCCGGTATGCGGATGTGGATATTGTGATTGTGGCGGCGTGCGGTGAACGCGCCGGTGAAGTGGTGGAGACGCTGCGGGAGTTTCCAACCATCATGGATCCGCGAACGGGGCGGAGTCTGATGGAGCGGACGGTGATCATCTGCAATACCAGTTCGATGCCGGTGGCCGCGCGTGAAGCGTCGGTGTATACGGCGGTGACATTGGCGGAGTATTACCGGCAGATGGGGTTGAACGTGCTGTTGCTGGCGGATTCGACCTCGCGGTGGGCGCAGGCCTTGCGGGAGATGTCCGGGCGGCTGGAGGAGATCCCCGGCGAGGAAGCGTTCCCTGCCTATCTGGAGTCGGTGATCGCCAGTTTCTATGAACGCGGAGGAGTGGTGACGCTCAAGGATGGATCGACCGGATCGGTGACGATTGGTGGCACGGTGAGTCCGGCGGGCGGTAATTTTGATGAGCCAGTGACGCAGTCCACGCTTAAGGTGGTGGGGGCGTTCCATGGTTTGTCGCGAGCGCGTTCCGATGCGAGGCGCTATCCGGCGATTGATCCCCTTGACAGTTGGAGCAAGTATGCCGGGGTGGTGTCTGATGGCGATGTGGCGGTGGCGCGGCAGGTGCTGGTGCGGGGGGGCGAGGTCGGCCAGATGATGAAGGTTGTGGGTGAAGAGGGAACGACGCTGGATGATTTTATTGTGCATCTCAAGGGCGAATATCTTGATGCGGTTTATCTGCAACAGGATGCTTATCATGAGGTTGATTGCGCCACGCCAGCGGAACGGCAGCGGCATGTCTTTGCCATGATTGGGAGGATTTTGAAGGCGAAGATGCGATTTGTCGACAAGGATGGGGCGAGGCAATTCTTTCACCGCCTGACCCAGGCCACGCGGGACTGGAATCGCCTGGCGATGGAGACGGATGAATTCAAGCAGCAGCAGGCCCGGTTGGAGGGTGTGCTGGCGGAGGTAACCGGGCATGCATAAGGTCTATCATCAAGTTGATAAAATTGCGGGCAACGTGGTCAACGTCAAGGCGAACGGGGTGAGATACCGTGAGCTGGCGGAAATAACGTCGCGTCGCGGGACGTCATTGGCGCAGGTTATCCGGCTGCAGGGGGATTCGGTTTCGCTGCAGGTATTTGCCGGGGCGCGCGGGATTGCCACGGATGCCCATGTGCGGTTTCTCGGGCACCCGATGCAGGTTCCGTTCTCCGACTCGTTGCTGGGCCGGGTATTTACGGGGAGCGCCATGCCGCGCGACAAGGGGCCGGCGCTGAAGGATAACCTGATTGATATTGGCGGCCCGTCCGTCAATCCAGCCAAGCGCATCATTCCGCGGCGCATGGTGCGGACGGGTATTCCCATGATTGATGTCTTCAACACATTGGTGGAATCCCAGAAGCTGCCCATTTTTGCGCGTGCCGGTGAGCCCTACAATGCCCTTCTCGCCCGTATTGCGCTGCAGGCGGAGGTGGATGTCATTATCCTGGGAGGAATGGGGTTGAAGCATGATGACTATCTTGCCTTCCGCGATACGCTTGAGGAGCATGGGGCGATGTGGCGGGCGGTGATGTTTGTGCATACGGCATCAGATCCTGTGGTGGAGTGTCTCCTGGTTCCGGACATTTGCCTGGCGGTGGCCGAGCAGTTTGCATTGGCGAATAAACGTGTTCTGGTGTTGTTGACAGACATGACCAACTTTGCCGATGCGTTGAAGGAAATTTCCATCACGATGGAGCAGGTTCCCGCCAACCGGGGCTATCCCGGCGATCTTTACAGCCAGTTGGCGGCCCGTTACGAAAAGGCGGTGGATTTTGATACCGCCGGATCCATCACCTTGCTGGCGGCAACCACCATGCCGGGGGATGATGTGACTCATCCGGTGCCGGATAATACGGGATATATTACGGAGGGGCAGTTCTATTTGCGAAATGGGCGAATTGAGCCGTTTGGTTCGCTTAGCCGTCTCAAGCAGCTCGTCAATGGCAAGACCCGTGAGGATCACCGGACGATCATGAACTCGATGATCCAGTTGTACGCCGGTTATCGGGAGACCCTGGAAAAGCAGTCCATGGGTTTCCGGATGAGCATGTGGGACCAGAAGCTTCTTAAATACGGGACATCCTTTGAAAAGGAGATGATGGACTTGTCGGTTAACATTCCGCTGGAGGGGGCGCTGGATCTGGGGTGGAAGCTGCTGGCAGGGTGTTTTGATCCGGTGGAGACCGGGATTCCTTCCAAACTGATCGAGAAATTCTGGCCGAAACAGCACGGCAAGGGGTGAGTGGATCGGGAATAGCGGAAGCTTGAAGTGACGGATTGAACGCATGGCCAAAATCAAACATACGAAGAACGAGCTGAAGACGCAGCGGGAGTCGCTTCGTCGCTATGAGCGTTTTCTTCCCATGTTGCAACTCAAGAAAATGCAGTTGCGAATGGAACTCCAGACCATTGATGCCCAGGTGGCGGAGAAACGGGATCAGGAGCGTGATGTTCTGGCGTCCGTGGATCGGTGGGTGCGGCTTTTTTCAGAACCGGTTGGCTTGGACGCCTTGACGCGGGTTGAGCGTGTGATCATTGGTGACAGCAATGTGGCCGGGGTGAGCGTGCCGGTGCTCAAGGATGTGATCTTTGCGCGCGCCGATATGGATTTGTTCGAGACGCCGTCCTGGCTTGACGAGGCGGTGGACGTCATGGAGCAACTTGTCCAGGCGCGGATTGAAGTGCGGATTCTCCAGGAACAACACCGCTTGATTGCGGAAGAATTACGGACCACCTCCCAACGTGTGAATTTGTTTGAAAAGGTCAAGATTCCAGAGTCCAGGGATCATATCCGGGTGATCAAGATCTTTCTGGGTGACCAGCAGACGGCGGGTGTGGCGCGGGCCAAGTTTGCCAAGAGCCGGGCGGACGAAATTGAGACAAGCGGGCCAGTGCAAGCCGTGGAAACGGTTGGAACGGAGGACAACGCATGATTGTCCCGATGAAACGGGTGACGTTGTTGAGTTTTCGGCCCGATCAGGAGCAAACGCTTCATGAGCTCCGGGAATTGGGGTTGTTGCATGTGACGCCGGTGGTGGCGCCGGACAGCGAGGATCTGGAGAAGATTCAGGAATGTCTGGCGGCGGCTCGTGAAGCGCTGGACACCTTGGCGGCCATGAAGGCGGCGGGCAAGACGTCCAAGGGCGCTGTTCCCCTGATGGCGGGGGATGAGGTTATAGCGGCTGTACGCGAGGGGGGCAGGAACCGGAAAGAGTTGGCGGCGCGGATTGAGGGATTAGAGAAGGAAGAGGAGGCGGCGCGACCTTTTGGTTCCGTGGACATGGCGGCATTGCAGGCGCTGGCGGATGCAGGAGTGCACGTTGCCGTCTGCCAGGTGGCGTCGACATTACCGGTTCCCTCCATTGAAGGTGCTGCCGTTCATGTTTTAACAGAAGATAAAAATACACGGACGCTGGCCATTGCATCCCGGGGCAAAGTGGACTGTCCCGGGCGTGAGTGTTCCTGGCCTTCCCGCTCGCTGAAAGCGGTGGAGGGTGACCTTGCCGACGTGCGCGGGGAATTGGAACGGGTAGAGCTCAGGTTGGTGACGTTGACAGGGCATCTGGAGGCGGTGCGGAAGCGGGTGGACGAGATTGAAGCGCGGGAGCAGTTCGTTCTTGTGCGTGACGGCATGGGGGCCTGGGATCGGAT